>JAXEXE010000172.1:0-5282 GCA_034113565.1 Faecousia sp. | reverse complement strand
CTTCTACGAAGGCCTTGTCTTTCGGCGTTCTGGGACGGGCTGGGATAACAGCTGTTCCGTAGTGCTCCGCCATCTCACGGTAGCTGCGGTTCAGAACAGTTTCATCCTTCGTGTTCTTAATGACGCCGGTTTTAAGATTGTCCGGCACAAGGATGCGGGTTACGCCGCCAAAGTAACGGTAGGCATTGACATGAGCGTTGATCCACGCTTCCTGCTTTTCATCCAGAAAGGCTTCTGCATAGGCATAACCGCTGTACGGCAGGACGGACACGAAAAGATACGCCGGGATCAGTTCGCCGGTATCGGTATCCACAATGCCCATGGCATCTCCTGCCCAGTCCACCTGCATGGTTTCACCGGGCTTGTGTTCCAGATGCATGGTAGCTTTGGTTTTGTGGACGAAGTCGGCGTAGTACTTGTTGAACTGGGTGGACTGATACGGCAGCTCACCGCTTAAACGGCACTGCTCACAGTATTCCATCCATAGCAAGCTCAGCGTTACACCACTCTTCTGCATCTCTTGGTGGATGTATTCATAGTCCGGCATCTTGTACTGCCGTCCCACAGATGTGGCAGGATACAGCTTTCTGGCCACCTCTGCTTCACCCAGGGAACGAATATTCTCCCAGGTGATTCCTTTCTCCTGCGCTCGCTGCACCGTTGAGATAACAGTGCTCCGGGCACAGCCGCAGCTCTCCGCAATGCGGGTGTTGTTGATCCCAAGACTGTGCAGCCGCAGGATCTCTTTGTAATTGGTCATGTGCAGACCTCCTATAATAGATTCGCATCTTACGATGCAACTCCATTATACAGAAGGTGTCGGACCAGCGGAAAGGGTGTAGGATTTGAGCGGAAGGGGTGTCGGACTTGCGCGGTCATACTGTCGGTTCCAGCCCGGCGTATTCAGTCTAAAACAGGTTTTGCCTGTTTCAGCCGCTCATTATATCGTTCTTCCGCTGTTTTCTCTGCCAATTCCTGCTCAATCTCAAACAGCAAATTGCAGTAGGCAAGCCCCTGAGACGCGGAACTGCCCTTTGCTTTCCCCTTTGGCAGGGACTTCACCGCCTCGTCAAACTTTCGGCGCAGATGTGCCCAGCAGCCAACCACCGTTATCTCTTCCGGGAGGCTGTGGTAGCCGGAATAGCCGTCCGTATGGAGATAGCCATGGAAGCCTGTCAGGAACTCCTTTGGATGCTTCCCGCCTCGTCCCGGCTGGTATTCATACAGAACTATGGGCTTATCCGTATCCCCACTGGTGCGGTACAGCCACATGAAACTATCGCTTTGCGGTGCCTTTCCCGGCTCGTGGAGAACCTGCAGCGTGGTTTCGTCCGCATGGAGCACCTTTCTTTTGAGCAGCTCCTCATGCAGACGCTGATACACAGGAACCAGATAGTCCTCCGTGGCTCTCAGAATCCAGTTGGACATGGTCTGCCGGCTCAGCTGGATACCTTTCCGGTTCATTTCCTGTTCCTGACGGTACAAGGGGGAACCCATGACGAACTTCTGCGTCATGATATAGGCAATGGCTTCCGGGGTGGCAAAGCTGCCGGGGATGATGTTCTTCTCCCGGGGTACTTTCACAATGGGAGTCTCGCAGCCCTCGTCAGCATTTTCGCCGCAGCTTTTACAGGCGTAGGTGTAGTAAATATCCTCCCGGACGATATACTGGGCAGGGATGATTTCCAGCGTCTTTACGACTTCCTTGCCGATCTCGGTCATAGTGTCCCCACACTGAGGGCAAACCAGATCCTCACCCTCCAGACGGTGTTCCACCTGCTTCGTGGGGATTCCTTCCGGAATGGTGTCCAGGGTGTAGGTATGCTTCTTGTGCCGCTTGTGACCTGCCACATCGGTGGCTTCCGCATCCTCTTTTTCCGCGGCGGAGAACACCTCGGCTTCGTTGAAAAGAAAGCTCAGCTGCTCCATGACGGATTCGTCGGTCTTCTCGGAGGACGCGCCAAACCGCTTATGCCGGGCAAGGCGCAGGGCTTCCGTCAGCAGCTCTATCTGACTTTCCAAACGGGCAATACGCTCGTCCTGAGATGCCAGTCGAGCGTTCTTTTCCTCATATTCCGCCCGGGAAATGGTCACCATTTCCGGGTTGCTTGTCTGGAAATCATTCGTACTTTTCTTGTACTCATTATACCATATTCTGCCAGAAAAGTACAGTAAAATATGATATTTCTCACATTATTTCCAGACCGTTTACCGACCTCAGCGCCTTTTGCTGATCCACGCTCAGCCCTTCCATGAGCCAGCGGTACTGTTGGGGAGTCAGCGCTCTGGCTTCACTTTCCTTCCGGGGCCATTGGAAGCTGCCGGATTCCAGACGCTTGTAAAGCAGCACAAATCCGTTCCCTTCCCAGTACAATGCCTTGATTCTATCCCGCCGCCTGCCACAGAACAGGAACAGGGTGTTGGTGAATGAATCCAGATTGAATTGCTGCTGAACCATGGCAGCCAGACCGTCAATGCCCCGCCGCAGGTCGGTGTAGCCGCAGGCAATATAGACCTTGTCCGCTCCTGTGAAATCGCTCAGCATGATTTCAGAATCCGCAGCACCGTTTCCACGATAGCCGCATCCGCACCATTGTAAATCTCGGACTCAACTCCGAAAATCCGGATCGTGACAGCTACGCCGCTGGATGGCCGAACATTAGGTGTTGGTGTAATTTCTGCAAAGGCAGGCTGCCGAATCGCCTGCTGTTGTTCCGACAGTGTCTGGAATAGCCGCCTTTGCCAGTAGTAATAGGTCTTCTCAGACAGTCCGTTTTCCCGGCACCAGACTCGGACGGTCATACCGCTGCTCCGGCAGGCCATGATCCTGGCTGTCCAATTCTCCAAACGCTCCTGCTTGGACATTACTTGCAGACTTTGCTCCATTTTTGACCATCTCCCAATGTGTCAAATATCTCCCTTAGACTGCATGGGAGATATTTGCGTTTTGGGATATTGTCTCATGCCTCTGACCCGCTACGCAAGTCGCGGGGAGGTTTTACGCTTACTTGGAAAACGCTCAAATCCGCCGAGGCAGATTTGAGCGTTTTTCGCATATGGCGCGCCACAAGCATTGCTTGCTATTTTTAGAATACCTTCGGTACAAGCCTGATGGCAGGCGCGCTGACGCTGGTCATTATGAACCTGCCCACTATCCTGCGCAATACCCAGGAGAGCCTGAAAACCGTTCCCCAGTCCTATCGGGAGGGCGCTTTCGGTCTGGGCGCCGGGAAATGGCGGGTGGTACACACGGTGGTTCTGTCGGGCTGCGTGGATGGTGTCATCAACGGCTGTATCCTGTCCGTAGGAAGAATTTTGGGAGAATCCGCCGCACTGCTCTTTACCGCTGGATTTGCCCACGCACTGAACGGATTCGTGGACGGCCTCGGCAGTGCCGGTGCCACCCTGACCGTTGCCCTGTATGTCTATGCCAAGGAACAGGGAGAGTTTGGCGTTGCTTTCGGCATTGCTGCCATTTTGCTGGTGCTGTCCTTCGGCATCAATCTGGCGGCAGGCGCGGTAACCAGCTTTTATCAGAAAAAGAACGCTGTTTGAGGAGTAAAGTATGAACGATACCATTATTTCTGTCAAAAACTTAAACCTCTGGTACGGTCAGACGCAGGCGCTGCAAAACATCAGTATGGAGATTCCCGAAAAGTCCATCACTGCCTTCATCGGACCTTCCGGCTGCGGAAAATCCACCTTCCTGAAAACTTTGAACCGGATGAACGATCTGATTCCCGGAGTGAAGATCACTGGTGAGGTGACCTACCATGGCCAGAATATTTTTGATGCGGAGGTAAACAGTCTGCGCAAGAACGTGGGCATGGTGTTCCGGAAGCCCAATCCTTTCCCCATGAGCATCTACGACAACATTGCCTACGGTCCCCGTACCCACGGTATCCACAACAAAGCCCAACTGGACGAGATCGTCGAAAAGGCCCTGAGAGGTGCTGCCATCTGGGAAGAAGTCAAAGACCGTCTGAAAAAGAACGCCCTTGGCATGTCCGGCGGTCAGCAGCAGCGGCTGTGCATTGCCCGGTCGCTGGCGGTGGAGCCGGAGGTGCTTTTGATGGATGAACCCACTTCTGCACTCGATCCGATTTCCACCTCCCGCATTGAGGATCTGGCGATGGAGCTGAAAGAGAAGTACACCATCGTCATGGTCACCCACAACATGCAGCAGGCTCTGCGAGTTTCCGACCAGACAGCATTTTTCCTGCTGGGTGATCTGGTGGAGTATGGCCCAACGGAAACACTGTTCTCCACCCCCAGTGACAAGCGCACAGAGGATTACATTACAGGTCGGTTTGGTTAAGGGAGGTTCATCATGCGGAATTTCTATAACGAACAGCTGGCTCAGCTGAATGAGGAGCTGATTAAAATGGGTGCAGCCTGCGAGGAGATCATCGGGCTTGCAGCCCGGTCCCTGACAGACTACACGGAGCAGCTGGAGGGAAAGACGATCCAGATCGGTGCGACCATTGATGAGAGTGAACGCACCATAGAAACAATTTGCCTGAAGCTCCTGCTCCGCCAGCAGCCGGTGGCAAAGGACTTAAGGCAAATCAGCGCCGCCATGAAAATGATCACCGACATGGAGCGTGTCGGTGATCAGGCGGAGGACATTGTGGATCTGGTTCCGAAGATGTCAAAAGATGCGGGTGGAGATGCCATCATTCTTAATAAAATGGCAGAAGCGGCCAAGAACATGGTTACAGAAGCAGTGGATGCCTATGTGCAGGATCTGGAACTTGCCAGGAAGGTGATGGCTGATGACGACATTGTGGATGACTATTTTTGCGCCATGAAGTCTGCGATTATCAGGCTTGTTGCAAAAAATCCCGATGAAGGGGAGTTCGCGCTGGATCTTCTGATGATTGCCAAGTATCTTGAAAGGATCGGTGATCACTGCACCAACATTGCTGAGTGGGTGGAGTTTTCAATTACAGGTGTTCATAAATCCTGCCAGTAAGATACTGGATCGGATTGAACGTGCGAACATATAGCACCGGAGTTTTTGCTGCCATTTCCGTGATGTTCAGGATGTTGTGGAATGAATCGGGCAGCAGTTTGGAAATCAATAAAGTATGAATTGGCTTAAGGCAACACCGCATAATGGGGCAAGGAGATTCGGCGGGAGATTTTGACCCGAGCGAAGGTATGGAAAATGCGGGAATACTGGATGTATTTCCCATTTTTCATACTGCACGATTGGGACAAAAGATCCGTCGAAGCCCGCAGCTCCCACCTAAGCGGTGTTGCCTTGAAAATGAGCCGTG
>JAXEXE010000171.1:0-17926 GCA_034113565.1 Faecousia sp. | reverse complement strand
GCCGGTTTCATCGAAATAAGCAATCTTGACGGTGGTGCCGCCCAGATCGATGCCAAAGCCGTATTTCATATGTAGAAGCCTCCTGAAAATTGGATACCTCTATTATACATATTCTGATAAAAAAATGCCAGTGGTTTCACGAAAAAAACTACACAATCATCGTCATAACACAGCGGTGCGACGAATTGGAATTTAGCTGACAGTTGAAAGTTGACAGTGGACAGTTGGGGTATCCCTGCGGGATGAATCAATATATGCTCAAGGATACGAAATGCGAAAGATTCTTGCTGGAATACATGCTTTTTCGCCGTTATTATTTCAATTGCCCCGAAGGGGCTCCTTAACTGTCCACTGTCAACTTTCAACTCACCATTTGCCGTGCTGCCGACTTTACCCAATGGGACGTGTGCAGGATTTTTTACAAAAAGGCTTGCGTTTACGGCGGTTTTGCGGTACCATATAGGTGTATACTTAGAAAGGACGTGTTCCATAACATGATTAAAGTTGATATCTCCAATGTCTGGGGCCAGCTGACTCTGGCCGACCTGCTGGCAATGGAAAAGGAAGTTTCCGACGCCCACGCCACTCTGGCTGACGGCACCGGCGAGGGCAACGATTTCCTGGGCTGGCTGAACCTGCCTGTCCGGGAAGCCACCGACGAGATGAAACGCATCCAGTGCGCGGCGAAAAAGATCCGCGCCAACTCCGATGTGTTCGTGGTCATTGGCATCGGCGGCTCCTACCTTGGCCCCCGGGCTGCCATTGAGCTGCTGCAGGGCCCCAACCACAACATCGGCAAGGGCAAGGGCGATCCTCAGATTTTCTTCGCCGGCAACGGCCTGAGCACCCGTCACTGGAACGAGCTGTGCCGTCTGCTGGAGGACAAGGACTTCTCCATCGCCATCATCAGTAAGTCCGGCACCACCACCGAGCCTGCCATCGCCACCCGTGCTCTGCGCTGGATGCTGGAGCGCAAGTATGGCACCGACGGCGCCAAGGAGCGTATCTTTGCCATCACCGACCCCTGCAAGGGCGCTCTGCGCCAGATGGCTACCGAGGAGGGCTGGGAGACCTTCGTGATCCCCCCCAATGTGGGCGGCCGCTTCTCCGTGCTGACCCCTGTGGGTCTGCTGCCGCTGGCGGTGGCCGGCATCGACATTATGGAGCTGATGAACGGCGCCATGGATGCCAAGGAAAGCTACGACCTGCGCTCCTTCGAGAACCCCGTCTGGCAGTATGCCGCCGTGCGGAACCTGCTGTACCGCAACGGCAAGGCCATGGAAATCTTCGAGTCCTTTGAGCCGGGCTTCAAGATGTTCGGCGGCTGGTGGCAGCAGCTGTTCGGCGAGTCCGAGGGCAAGGACGGCAAGGGCATCTTCCCCGTCACCGCCGAGTTTACCGCCGATCTGCACTCTCTGGGCCAGATGATTCAGCAGGGCCAGCGGAACATTTTCGAGACCATGGTCCGCTTCGACGCCCCCGAGGCCAAGTACACCATCGGCGGCGACTGGAAGAATCTGGACGGCCTGAACTATCTGGAGGGCAAAACGCTGGACTTCGTGGACGAGAAGGCGTATCTTGGCACTCTGGCTGCCCATGTGGACGGCGGCGTGCCCGTCATCACCATGGACTGCGGCGAGCTGAACGCCCGGAAGGTGGGCGAGATGTTCTACTTCCTGGAGCTGTGCTGCGGCGTGTCCGCCTACATTCTGGGGGTCAACCCCTTCAACCAGCCCGGCGTGGAGCTGTACAAGCGCAATATGTTCCAGCTGCTGGGAAAACCCGGTTACGAGAAATAAGAAATCGTCGGGGAGGACTGGGCGTCCTCCCCGGTCTTTTCTCCGGAGAAAGAAATCTCTTGGGAAAAATGCAAAATAGTTGTTGCAAATTTCTCCGATTACTGGTAGAATGTGCATAAGCCAAAAATAAAGGCAAGGAGGACAATCCTATGATTCATGTTATTATGGGCCTGAAGGGCTCCGGCAAAACGAAGAAGATGATCGACGCCATCAACAGCGCGGTAGCAAATGCCAACGGTGATGTGGTCTGCATCGAGTACGGCAGAAAGCTGACCTACGATCTTTCTTATAAGGTTCGTCTGGTGGACTCCAAGGAGTACGGTATTTGCAGCAGCGAGATGCTCAAGGGCTTCCTGAGCGGCCTGCACGCCGGCAACTTCGACATCACCAACGTCTTTATCGACAACCTGTACAAGACCATCGGCACCGATCTGGCAGCCGCCGAGGACTTTGTGGCATGGTGCGCCAAGTTTGCCGCGGATAACAGCATGGAGATCACCATTACCATCTCCGATGATCCTGCGAAGGCCAGCGATGGCTTGAAGCAGTATCTGTAATATGTACATCCTTCCCGCCGCAGCCAGACCGCTGCGGCGGCTTTTTGCGAGTAAGGCGTCTGTAAGGGCAATAAAGAGAATTTTGGGTTGAAAGTTGACAGTTGAAAGTTGACAGTTGAGGAGTCCTTCCGGGACAAATGAAATCATCCTGGATGGAAGAACGGATGATTTCCTGCGCCATGTACTGTGCACAAAATTGTGGGGAGATATTCAATCATCCCGAAGGGATACCACAACTTTCAACTGTCAATTGTCAACTAAAGAACATCACAACGGCCATAACCTACCCTGTCATTTGAAATATATCGAGAAATGGGGCTTGAAACCACATTTTTATTCCGTTATAATGAGGTCGAAAAAGATTATGTGAATGGATATCAGGAGAGAAAAATGAGCACAAATTCGTTACAGGAAAATAAAATGGGCGTCATGCCCGAGGGAAGGCTGCTGCTGAACATGGCGCTGCCCATGATTGTGTCCATGCTGGTGCAGGCGCTGTACAACGTGGTGGACAGCATCTTTGTCTCGCAGGTCTCTGAGAGCGCCGTTACGGCCCTTTCGCTGGCGTTCCCCATCCAGAATTTACAGATCGGCTTCGCCGTGGGCATCGGTGTGGGCGTCAACTCCCTGCTGAGCAAGAGCCTTGGGGAAGGCAATCAGGAGGCCGCCAACCGCACCGCCGGCAATGGCTTCATCCTGATGCTGATTGTCACCGCCCTGTTCATGCTGTTCGGCGTTATCGGCGTGCGTCCCTATTACGAAATGCAGTCCACGGTTCGGGAAACGGTGGAGGGCGGTATCGTCTATTCTCAGATCTGCTGCCTGCTTACGGCGGGGGTTTTCCTGTCCATTCTGGGCGAGCGGCTGCTTCAGGCCACCGGCCGGACGGTGTACACCATGATTACCCAGAGCACCGGCGCCATCCTCAATATCATTCTGGACCCCATCCTGATTCACGGCTGGTTCGGCGCGCCCGCCATGGGCATTGCCGGCGCGGCGGTGGCAACGGTCATCGGACAGTGGGTCTCCGCTGCTTTGGTCTGGTTCTTTAACTTCAGGTTCAACCCCGAGGTGCAGTTCGGCGCCCGGTATCTGCGGCTGGAAGGGAAAACCGTCCGACAGATTCTGGTGGTTGGCGTTCCCTCCATCGTCATGAACGGCATCGGCTCCGTCATGACGTTTGGCATGAATCAGATTTTGCAGAACTTTACCGAGACGGCCACCGGTGTCTTCGGCGTGTATTTTAAGCTGCAGAGCTTCTTCTTTATGCCCCTGTTTGGCCTGAACAATGCCACCATTTCCATCATTGCCTTCAATTTCGGCGCCAGAAAGCCCAAGCGCATTACCAAGACCCTGAAAATTGCCTGCTCCATGGCGCTGGGGCTGATGGTGGCTGGGCTGCTGGTGTTCCAGCTGGCTCCCGACGCGCTGCTGGGGCTGTTCAATCCCAGCGAATCCTTCCTGTCCATCGGACGGGCGGCTCTGCGGACCATCAGCTGGAGCTTCCCCATCGCGTCCTTCTGCATTGTGCTGGGTGCCTGCTTCCAGGCCCTGGGCAACGGCATTTATACCACCATTACCTCCCTGTGCCGCCAGATGCTGGTGCTGCTGCCGGCGGCGTACCTGCTGAGCCTGACAGGGGACGTGGACAAGGTCTGGCTGTCCTTCATTGTGGCGGAGTTTGCCAGCGGGACGGCGACCTTCTACTTCTTCCGGCGCATCTATCGGGAGAAGATTCAGCCGCTGTTCACTGGGAAAAACCCATAAAAACAACAATCCGCCTGATGTTTTCAGGCGGATTTTCTGCAAAGGAGAGAACGGAAATGCTTGCAGATTGTCATATTCACATGGTGCTGGACGGGGCCAACTGGAAGACTGCCATAGCCCGGCACGCACAGGCTGTAGACGAGGGATGGATTCGCCAAACCCTTGCCCATTATCAGGAACTGGGCTTTACCTACCTTCGGGACGGCGGTGACCGCTGGGGCGTGGGAGAACGGGCGAGGAAGCTGGCAGGGGAGTATGGGATCACCTACCGCACGCCGCTGTCCCCCCTGTGCAAGGCGGGACACTACGGCGGATTTATCGGAGAAAAATACGGAAATCTTCGGGAATATGCGGCTCTTGTGGTTAAAAATAAGGAAAACGGAGCGGATTTCATCAAAATCATGATCTCCGGGCTGATGGATTTTGACCATTTCGGCGTCCTGACGGAGGGCGGAATGGAACCGGCTGAAATCCGGGAGCTGATTCACATTGCCCACGAGGAAGGCCTGCCGGTGATGGCCCACGCCAACGGTGCCAGAACCGTGGAAGCGGCGGCGGAAGCCGGGGTGGATTCCATCGAGCACGGGGCCTATCTGGATGCTGACGCTCTGCACGCCATGGCGGAAGCCGGGACGGTATGGGTGCCCACCCTGTCCACCATCGGCAACCTCCGGGGCCGGGGACGTTTTGACGAAACCGCCGTGGAGCGGATTCTGGAAAGCGCCACGGAAAACGTGCGCCAGTTTGCGGGCATGGACGGCCTTCTGGCGCCCGGTACGGACGCGGGCGCCTGGGCGGTGCCCCACGGGAGTTTGACGGAATACACACTGCTGACAGCCGCTCTGGGGGCTGACGCACAGCAGGTGCTGGAGAAGGGCACGGAAACAATCAGACGGGTGTTTTGAGCCTGAGCCGGAACTATCACCGATGCCGCCGATAGGAGGAGCAGAACGCCGGGGCAATGCGGATTCGGTCTCATCTGACTGGAAGCCAACCGCCGAGGATGCAGCTTTTTGCGTATAAACGACAATATCTGCTAACCAAACGATCCTGTGTTCGCTATAATGCGCTTAAACGGCACACAGCCGAGGTTACAACTATGCAGACAATGGTACCCTTATACGGCTTTGGCGGCGGCTCCGGCGGCACCGGCGCGGCTCTGACTGTCACAGCCCCGGCGGGGGCGACGGTCACCGTCAGCAAGGACGGCAAGAGCAAAACCAAGGTGGCGGATTTGGACGGCGTGGCGGTGTTCAAGGGGCTGTCCTCCGGCGAGTGGACGCTCAGCATCACGGACGGAGAGCAGACCGCCCAGAAAACCGTTACCATCACGGCGGACTATACGGCGGAAATCACGTTCTTTGCGGCAACCATTCACGTCACCTACCCGGCTGGCTCCACCTGTACCGCTACCGACGGCGTGACCACCATCCACGCTCCGGACGACAGCGGCACATGGGATTGCGTGGTGGAAAATGCCGGACTATGGACGGTATCTCTGGACAGTGGTTTTGCCGAGACAATCGACGTTACCACCAGCGGTGAAACGTATACGATTGATCGGTGATATCTGTATAATCAGGGCGACGAGCACGAGGCCATTACAGGCGGCTGGTCTACTGATGGATACACAGGAGTAGGCAAGCCGGCCGAAAAATATGAAACATACATCCACATAAAATACGCCGGCGCAGAGTATGAGATCGGCACGCAAAATGCGATCCCGTTTAGCGGGTTTAGCAAATTGTGTGTAGACGTACCCGAGATGACAGGAGTGTTATATCTTGCCGCAAATGCAACAAAAGTGTTGGATCAATACAACGCTACGCATAGACTCGATATCAAAAACACCGCCGGTGTTAGCACCATGGCTATTGATAACCAGTCGTCCAGCTTTTATGTGGAACTTGGCCCCAGCAAGAGCGCTGGATGCAATGCCAAAGTCAGCAAAGTGTGGTTGGAGGTGTAAGCAATGACAATCTGCATGATTAACTGAAAAAACAAGCTGACTTCCCGTAAGTTCTGAATGGCCGTGGTAGCGTTCATTACGCCCCTGCTGCTGTCCTTCGGCCTGTCCGAAAGCACGGTCACCCAGATCGTTGCCATTATCATGACCGGCGCGGACGTGCTGGCGTACATCATTGCCAAGGGCATGGTGGACGCGGCGAACAAGGATGCTTCCCGGCCAATTGTCGCCTATGACGAGCGCAAGGAAAGCGGGCTGTCGGGTTCATAAAATCAATTCTCCCTCTCCGATTTTCCGGGGAGGGAGAATTTTTGCTTTGAGCCAAAAAGTTGACATCATTTCTGACATCAATTTAGCGTTTTATTATCGTTTCTATTCGTATTTTTTAGCCTTGAAAAACAGGCAGAAATAAAATGAAAAAGTCCCAAAGCCGTTGCGGCTCTGGGACTTTTTTACTTGGTGGGGGAGGACGGATTCGAACCATCGAAGCGAAACGCAGCAGATTTACAGTCTGTCCCCTTTGGCCACTCGGGAACTCCCCCATATGCAATTGGCTCGATTTCGAGTTCAATGAATCTATCCGGTCGTTGGAGCCGGTAGACGGACCCAGCACACTAAGGTGACAACCAGTTTGCGAACTGGTTGTACAATCTGCCACCGGCAGATTGTATTTAGAATTTCGAGTCCCACTAAGCTATCCGGTAACTGGAGCCGGTAGACGGACTCGAACCCCCGACCTACTGATTACAAATCAGTTGCTCTACCAACTGAGCTATACCGGCGTCTCGAACCGAACACGCTTATTATAGCACGGGATTTGGGATTGTCAAGAATTATTTTTCGTTTTTTGTAAAAACCCGGACACGGAGGAACCGTGTCCGGGTTTTGATCACATCTCCACTTCCAGTTTGGCAACCACGGCGGCACAGCGGGGGCACAGGCCCTCGGCATTTGCCTGCTCACTGTGCATCCAGCAGCGGGGACACTTGGTGCCCTTGGCCTCGCTGACACCGATGGTCAGGGCGGGGTAGTTCACGCCGGTGCCCACCTCGGCGCCTTCCTCGGGCTGGCTCCAGTCGCAGGCGGAGACAATGCAGATCTCCGCCAGATTCACGCCCTCGCAAGCAGCTTTCAGCGCGGTATCCTCGGTAGACAGGGCCACATGGGCCTCCAGGGCCTTACCGATGCGCTTGTCGGCTCGGGCCTTCTCCAGAATGCCGTTGACATCCTGCCGCAGCTTCATAATGACGTTCCACTTCTCCATGGCGGCATCGTCCAGGGCGTAGCTTTCAAAGCCCTCGGGCATCTGGTTCAGCAGCACGTTGCGGTCATCGTCACTGTCCCGGTGGGGCATGGACTGCCAGATTTCGTCGCAGGTGAAGGCCAGCACGGGGGCGAACAGCTTTGCTAGCGCGTCCAGAATCAGGAACAGGGCGCTCTGGGCGGAGCGGCGGCGAAGACCGTTCTTTTCCTCGCAGTACAGCCGGTCCTTCAGGATATCGAGGTAGAAGGAGGACAGCTCCACTACGCAGAAATCGTTGATGGCGTGGGTGACAACATGGAATTCGTAGTCCATGTAGGCCTTCCGGCAGGTTTTCACCAGCTCGTCCAGCTTGGTCAGGGCCCAGCGGTCCAGCTCCTCCATGTCCTCGGCGGGAACCAGGTTGTTGGGGTCAAACTCGTTCAGGTTGCCCAGGCAGTATCGGGCGGTGTTGCGGAATTTCAGATAGTTTTGGGCGATCTGCTTAAAAATCTCCTTGGAGCAGCGTACGTCTGCGTGGTAGTCGGAGGACGCGGCCCACAGGCGGACGATGTCCGCGCCGAACTCCTTGATGAGGTCAGCGGGGTCAACGCCGTTGCCCAGAGATTTGTGCATGGCCCGGCCCTGACCGTCCACGGTCCAGCCGTGGGTCAGCACCTGACGGAAGGGAGCGCCCTGATCCAGCGCGCCCACAGAGGTCAGCAAGGAAGACTGGAACCAGCCGCGGTACTGGTCGGCGCCCTCCAGATACACGTCGGCGGGCCACAGCTCGGGGGTCCGGTGCATCAGGGAAGCGTAGTGGGTGGAGCCGGAGTCGAACCAGCAGTCCAGCGTGTCCTTCTCCTTGTCGAATTCCTTGCCGCCGCAGTGGGGGCAGGTGAAGCCCTCGGGAATCAGCTCCATGGCTTCCTTCTCGAACCAGATGTTGGAGCCGTACTCGTCGAACAGCTTGGACAGCTTCTCAATGGATTCTGGGGTGGACACGGGTTTGCCGCAGTCCTTGCAGTAGAACACGGGGATGGGAAGACCCCAGCGGCGCTGACGGGAGATACACCAGTCGGCACGCTCCCGGATCATGCTGGTCATCCGGTCCTGACCCCAGGCGGGGTACCACTGGACGTTTTCGATGGCCTTGATGGCCTGATCCTTGAAGGACTCCACAGAGCAGAACCACTGGGGAGTGGCCCGGAAGATGACGGGCTTCTTGCAGCGGTCGTGGTGGGGGTAGGAGTGGACAATTTCCTCGGAGGCGAACAGCACGCCGCTCTCCTTCATGTCCGCCAGAATCACGGGGTTCGATTCTTCAGTCTTCATACCGGCGTACTTGCCCGCGTAGTCGGTGTGGCGGCCGTAGTCGTCCACGGGTACCACCAGTTCCATGCCGTAGCGCATACAGGTCTGGTAGTCATCCGCGCCGAAGCCGGGGGCGGTGTGGACGCAGCCGGTACCGGAGTCCATGGTGACGTACTCGGCGTTGACAAGCCTTGAGGTCTTGTCCATGAAGGGGTGCTGGGCCAGCATATTCTCGAAGAAGGCGCCGGGATAGGTGGCGAGAATCTCGTAGTTTTCAAAGCCGCCGATCTTCATGACCTTGCTCACGAGCGCCTCGGCCATGATATAGGTCTCCCCATTGTCTGCCTTCACCAGCGCGTAGCTTTCCCGGGGATGCAGGCAGATGGCCAGGTTGCCGGGGAGGGTCCAGATGGTGGTGGTCCAGATCACGAAGTAGGTCTTGCTCAGATCGAACTGAGAGAGCTTGCCCAGATCGTCCTTCATGGGGAACTTGACATAGACGGTGGTGCAGGGGTCGTCCTTGTACTCGATGTCCGCCTCTGCCACGGCGGTGACGCAGTAGGGGCACCAGGTCACGGGCTTCAGGCCCTTGTAGATATAGCCCTTGTCGAACATCCGGCCAAAGACCTTGACCTCCTGGGCCTCAAAGTGCTTGTCCATGGTGCGGTAGGGGTGCTTCCAGTCGCCCACAACGCCCAGCCGCTTAAAGCCGGCCATCTGCTTCTGGATGAAGTCTTCGGCGAAGTCCGCACAGGCCTTCCGGAACTCGGGCACGGACATATCCTTGTTGAGCTTCTTCTTGGACGTTTCGATGGCACGCTCGATGGGCAGACCGTGGTTGTCCCAGCCGGGTACATAGGGGGTGTAGTAGCCCATCATGGCGTGGCTGCGGACGATGAAGTCCTTCAGGGTCTTGTTCAGGGCGTGACCCATGTGGATGAAGCCATTCGAAAAGGGAGGGCCGTCATGCAGGACAAACCGGGGAAGCTCCTTGTTCTTTTCCAGCATGGCTTCGTAAAGGTTCTGCTCCTCCCAGCGCTGAAGCATGGCAGGCTCCCTGGCGGGCAGGCCGGCCTTCATGGGGAAGTCGGTCTTTGGGGTGATGATGGTGTTTTTGTATTCCATTGGATTTCTTACCTCCATAGTGATATTGAGTTGAAAGTTGAAAGTGGAAAGTTGAAAATTTAGGAATTACTTCGGTGAAGTTCTGTAAAAAATTTTCAACTTTCAATTTTCAATTTTCAACTAAAAAAGCGCCCTTGCCTCTTAGAATAAGAGACAAAGGCGCGTAAACCTCTGCGGTACCACTCTTGTTCCGGTGTAAACCGGCGCTCGTATGCGCAATAACGGGCGCTCCCGGCGCAGCCTACGGAAGATTCCTTCGGTGCGCGGCTCCGGGGTGATACGGTTTAAGCTCCTGCCTGCTGCCTTGCACCATCCGGCAGCTCTCTGTAGGCGGCGGGCGAATCCGCGTGTCCCCATCATAGCCTTGAATATTAGATTTTACAGCTTACTTGCTGGTGGGATCGTAATTCCGGCCGAACTGCAGGTTCAGGCTGGCAAATTTGCTGGTGGTGGTGTCGTTGTTGGTGGGGTGCTTGGGTGCGGCCTTGGGGGCGGTGTCCACGGTGGAACCGATCATGGCCTCAATGTTCTGGGCAATCTCATCGGCAACGTCGGCGCTCTCCACAGGCGCGGGTGCGGCCTTGGGGGCCGGTGCGGGCGTGGGGGCGTTGGCGTCCTTGATGCGCTCCAGAGCCTGAATGCAGGTGCGCAGCTGATCCTGCAGCTCGCCGATCTTGGCGGCGGCAGCCTTGCGGGCTTCCTGAACCCGGGCGTTCTCCGCGGCGACCATGGCGTCGGAGTTCACGCTGGGTGCGGCGGGGGCAGCCGCGGCGGCGCTGGCGCTGCTCAGCATTCTGGCGCACTTGGCTTCCGCCTCGGCGACCATCTTGTCGCAGGTCTTCTGGGCGTTGATAACGGCGTCCTTCATGGAGGCTTCGTTCTTGCGGTACTCCTCCAGCTTGCCCACCAGAACACGCATTTTGCTCTTGAGAAGGGCGTTTTCCTTGTACAGAGTCACATAGTCCTCGGTCAGAGGCTCCAGAAACTCATCGACCTGCTGCATATCGTAGCCGCCGAAGGTAGAGCGACCGAAAGAGACCTGATCAATTTGCTGGGGTGTTAACATAATGTCATTCTCCTTCCAAAATCATCTGACCCGCCAATTGCAGGGGGACAGGGGCGGCCCCAAAAACGGATTTTTACTGAATGACCGGAATCCGGTCAGCCGGTAAAAATCCGCCTGTGGGACGCGTCAATCAGATATAGCTTTCCACTTCCGCCTGCAAAGTTTCCAGATCGCCCACAATATCCATGTTGTGGGGGCAGAACAGGTAAGCGGACTGAGCAATTTTCTTCACATCGCCGTCCAGCGCGTACACGCAGCCGGACAGGAAATCCACCACCCGGCGGGCCATGGCCTTGTCCACATTTTCCATGTTGACGATGACAGCCTTGTGGCTGCGCAGGTCGTCGGCGGCCTTGGAGGTGTCGTTAAAGCTGCCGGGACGGAACAGAACCACTTCCTGCTTGTTGGAAGTATTGTTCATATTCAGAACCTGACCATTGAAGCCGGAGTTGACGGCGGCAGAAGCGGCGGGCGCGGGCGTGAAGCCATAATCGTCCTGCTCGTCTTCCTCCTCAGCGGCGGGAGCAGGGGCAGGAGCCCGGCGGGGTGCGCGGCGGGCGGGGGTTTCAGCGGGCTCTTCATACTCATCGGCGTAATTGTCGTCTTCGTCGTAATCGTCGTAATCGTCGTCTGCGTAGGGCTGGGCAAATTTCTTTACATTATCCCATAAGCTCATTCTATGTATCCTCCTAAGTATATGCGCATCAGTTTGATGAAAGCTTGCTATAGTCACGGGCGCCGAAGATTGCGGTGCCCACACGAATCATGGTACTGCCGCAGCAAATCGCATCGGGATAGTCATCAGACATACCCATCGATAAACAGTCCACTGTGACATTATCGTTGATTTTCTCCCTGATGTCAACACTTATTTGGAACATTTTTTGAAAATATCGCAGATTTTCTCCGGGAAACCGCGAAATTGGGGGAATTGCCATGAGTCCTTTCATACAAACGTTTGAAAAATCGCCCATTTTTGCCAGAAGTGGAAGCACTTCCTCCGGACGGAAGCCGGACTTACTTTCCTCGTTTCCGATGTTGATTTCCAGCAGAATGTCCTGCCGGATGCCCTGCCGGGCGGCCTCGGTATTGATGGCACGAAGCAGACGCTCGGAGTCCACGCTCTGAATGAGGTCGACCTTACCCACCACCTGCTTTACCTTATTGGTCTGCAAATGGCCGATGAAATGCACCGGCGCGCCCTCGTAGGCGTTCTGGGACAGCTTCATGGTCAGCTCCTGCACCCGGTTTTCGCCGCAGCAGTCCACCCCGGCGGCGATGGCCTGCCGGACGGCGTCGGCGTCGTTCATTTTGGTGGCGGCGCAGAGCTTGATTTCCTTCGGATTTCTGCCGCATCGGACAGCGGCGGCTTCCATTTCCGCCCGAATATGGGCAACATTTTCCGCAATGGACATACAAATTCTTCTTTCTGTTGGTTATATTGTGCTTTAGCTCAGCAATACCTTCCCCCCCGGGGGAAGGTGTTGGTCCGCTAAATTCTCCTTGTGTCAATTATCCAGGCTTCTGCAACGACAAAAGGCGGCGGAATGCTCCGTCGCCTTTTGCGTTACGCAGGTACTGCGGCTGCTTTCAGCGGCTTCATGGGGGCGAGGGTGGAGATGGCGTGCTTGTAGATCATCTGCTGCCTGCCGTCTGTCACCAGAACCACCACGAAGCTGTCGTAGCCGGTAATGACTCCCCGGAGCTGGAAACCGTTCATCAGGAACAGCGTCACGGGAACCCGGTCCCGCCGTACCTCCTTCAAAATGGCATCCTGTAAATTGATTGTTTCATTCATATGTATACCTTCTTTCTGGGGAAACTCTGATTGAGGGATTCCCGCATTGTTGGCGTCTCGATACTCCCCATGGACGCCTCCCGATTGGGTATACATATCCTACCAAATTTCAGCTGTCAAAATCGTAAATAATTTGTCGAGCGGCTGTCAGAATTTCCTCATTTTTCTGCCCAGTCTGCCGGGTGAGCCAGTGCAGGCGGGGGTTTCGGCGGAACCAGGTAAGCTGCCGCTTGGCATAGTGACGGCTGGATTTTTTTACTTCCTCCGCCGCTTTTTCCACGGTTTCCTCTCCATTCAGAGCATTTACGAACTCCTTGTAGCCGATGGCCTGCATGGCGGTGCACTTGGCGGGAATCCCGCTGGCAAGCAGTTCCCGGATCTCCTCCATCAGGCCCATTTCCAGCATGGCATCCACCCGCGTATCAATGCGGTGGTATAATTCCGCCCGGTCAGCAAAATCCAGCCCCAGCCACAGGGGATTGTATTTCGGCGGGATGGCTTGGGTTTTCCGGTTGTGTTCCGTTATGGTTTCTCCGGTTTCTAAGAATACCTCAAGGGCGCGTATGATGCGCTTTCTGTCTGACAGGTGAAGTCTTGCGGCGGATGCCGGGTCAACGGAGCGCAGCCATTCCAGCATGGATTCCATGCCCTCGGCGTCGGCCTGAGCCTCTAATCTTTCCCGAACCCCGGTGGCGGGGAAGGGAGCAAAGGCGTTGCCCCGAATCAGGGAGTCCATATAAAGCCCGGTGCCTCCTGCAATGACGGCGGTTTTTCCACGGCCCACGATGTCATCCACAATGGGGGCCGCCATTTCGCAGTAGCGGCTGACGGAGAAATCTTCGTCCGGTTCCGCCACGTCGATCATATGGTGGACGATGCCCTGCATTTCTTCCCGCGTGGGCTTGGCGGTGCCGATGTCCATGCGGCGGTAGACCTGCATGGAGTCACAGGACACCACCTCGCCGTTTTATTCCTTCGCCAGTTCCACCGCCAGCGTGGTTTTTCCGGAGGCCGTCGGCCCGGCAATACAGATAATATTGTTCATGGGTCAAACCTCCGTGTTAGAATCAGCTTCGCTTAAACTGCTTTTCCAGCTGCTTTTTGCTTAAAGATACGCAGATGGGCCGCCCATGGGGGCAGTATTTGAGCTCCTCCCTTGCCATAACGGCCTCGGCAACCGCCAGCAGCTCCTTTTCATCGTTTTTCCAGCCGGCTTTGATGGCGGCCTTGCAGGCAACGGTGTGCAGCAGGGTGTCGCGCACCGTATCCCTGCTCTCCCGGCGACCGCTGAGCAAATCGTTGGCCAGCGTCTCTATGGCTTCCGCCGCCGCTTCCGGGCTTAAATCCATGGGAATCTGCCGCAGAAGCAGGGTGTTTTCCCCAAATTCCTCAATTTCAAAGCCCAGTTCCTCCAAAAGCGCGGTGCTGTTCAGCAGCTCTCCCGCAGCGGCGGGATTCAGCCGCACGGGGATGGGCTGCAGCAGGCTCTGGGCGGAAATAGCCTCCTGATTGGCTTTCAGCTTTTCAAAGAGAATCCGCTCGTGGGCGGCGTGCTTGTCGATGAGGAAGGCGTCCTCGCCCTGTTCCACAAGAATGTAGGTATTGTAAAGCTCGCCAACCATCCGCCATGGTGCCTCCGGCGGCATTTCCAGCGCGGTCTGCTCCACCTCCGGCGCTGGGGGGACAGGCTGAGGGGGCTTAGCGGGAGTGGGAACCGGTTCCGGCTTGTCCTCATGCAGCTGGGGCAGCATCACGAATTCCCGCAGGGGCATATTGTCCGGCTTAGGAATCTTCCGGGCCGCCGCTGCCGCTGCGGGCTGTTTGGGCTTCGGGGCGTCCTGCAAAGCGGCGGAGAAGGCCTTGTATTCCTCCGCATTCATGGCGCGGAAGAAGGGTTCCTTTTTAGGCTCCGGTTTGGACGCGGCGGCGGGGGCTTGTCCCCGCCCCATGGGCGTGGCGGGGGAAGCGGGCGGCGCGGTGTCGCTTCCTGCAGATTTGAACTGCACCTGCGGGCGGTCGGGTTTCTTATTCAGCGCGCCGAGAACCCCATAGTGCACGCAGTCGAACACTGCCTTCTCCGACAGAAATTTGACCTCTGTCTTTGCGGGGTGGACATTTACATCCACGGCGCTGGCGGGCAGATGCAGATGCAGCACACAGGCGGGGAACTTGCCCACCATGATCTGATTGCGGTAGGCTTCCTCCAGCGCGGAAATCAGCAGCTTGGATTTTACCGGGCGGTCGTTGACAAAGAAGGTCTGCATGCTCCGGCTGGGCCGGGCATCGGTGGGCAGGCTGACGTAGCCTGTCAGGGTATAGCCCTCCCAGCGGCTTTCCACGCTGACCATTTTGGCGCAGTCCCGGCCGTAGACGCAGTACATCGCTGCCTGTAAGCCGCCGGTGCCGGGGGTGGACAAAACCTGTTTCCCGTCACGAATAAACTGGATGGCTACCTCCGGGTGGGCCAGGGCCTGCAGCTGCACGGCGGCAGCCACCCGGCTGCCCTCCACGGTGTCGGATTTCATGAATTTCATCCGGGCGGGGGTGTTGAAGAACAGATCCCGCACCAGAATGGTGGTGCCGTCGGGGCAGCCCGCCTCGGCTTCCTCGGTGATTCTCCCCGCTTCCAGATGGAGCTTGACGCCGGAAAGGCTCCCGGCGGTTTTGGTCATCAGGTCAATGCGGCTGACAGAGGCGATGGCTGCCAATGCTTCGCCCCGGAAGCCCATGGTTCCAATGGCGGCCAGGTCTTCCTCGCTTCTCAGCTTGGAGGTGGCGTGGCGCAGAAAGGCGGTGCGGGCGTCCTCGGCAGACATTCCGCAGCCGTTGTCCGTGACCCGCAGAAAGGTCATGCCGCCGTCCCGGATTTCAATGGTGACTTTGGAAGCTCCCGCGTCCACGGCGTTTTCCAGCAGCTCCTTGACGGCGCTGGCGGGCCGCTCCACCACCTCGCCGGCAGCGATGAGATTGGCGACGTGGGGGGATAATTGCAGAATTTTCGGCATGGCGTTACCTCCGGGCGGTCAGGGTGATGAAATTCACCGTCGCGTGAATGGCGATGGGGGCGAAAATGGTGTCCGCCTTGGTGTAGCTCCAGGCAAGGCACAGCCCGGCGGGCAGGTATTGCAGCACCGCCATGAGAATTTCCAGCGGGGTGTACTGCCCAACATAGCCCAGAATGTGAATCAGGGCGAAGGCCAGCATGGACACCAGATAGGCGGCCCAGTGGGATTTCCCGTAGAGATTCCGGAAGATGAGTCCGCGGTAGAAACACTCCTCCACGGTTGGCACCAGCAGCACCGTGCCGATGATGACAAGAAGCCGGTTTTCCCGACCCATGGCGGCAATGGCGGCATCGTTGTAATTGGAGAAGCCGGGCATCAGCAGCCGGACAAGCCATTCCGTGGCAAAGCGGCAGGCGTAGTAGGCCGCCAGCCCCAGAATCACGGCCTGACACAGATAGGCGGGATGCCGGGTGGCCTGCTGGGCACCGCTGCTTAAGAATTCCCGGAAAATCAGCAGCACCGCAAGAAAATTAATCATGTAAAATACGAAATTCAGTTCCGACTCCCGCAGAGGGGAGGAAAGGCGGGCGTTCAGCATCGTCAGCAGCTCCGGCAGGAGCAGAAGCTGAAAGGCAAGGTAACAGAAGCCGCCCACCGTCTCCTGAGAATTGGGACAGGAGCGGGCAGAGATGTTTTTTCTCATAATTCAATCCAGCAGCTTTTTCAGCTTGTACAGTTCGTTCATGGCTTCAATGGGGGTCAGGGTTTCCACGGTAATGGCGGACAGGGCGGAAATCACCTGCTGCCCGGTTAAGTCCAGCATACTCACCTGATCGTCAGGCGCTTTGGGCGCGGCGGGGGTGGGGGTGACGCCCTCGGCTTCCAGCTCGGCGAGGATTTCCCGGGCCCGGGCAATCACCGCATTGGGGATGCCCGCCAGCTTGGCGACCTCGATGCCGTAGCTGTCGTCAGCCGCGCCGGGGACGATTTTTCGCAGGAAAATCATCTGTTCTCCCCGCTTTTTCACGGCAATGTTGTAATTTTTGACGTTGGGCAGTTTTTCCTCCATGGTGGACAGCTCGTGGTAGTGGGTGGCGAACAGGGTTTTCGCCCCCAGCCGCCGGGGATTGGCGGCGTATTCCAGCACCGCCCGGGCAATGGCCATGCCGTCGTAGGTGGAGGTGCCCCGCCCTATTTCGTCCAGAATCAGCAAGGAGCGGGAGGTGGCGTATTTCAGAATGGTGGCAACCTCCGCCATCTCCACCATGAAGGTGGACTGACCGGATGCCAGATCGTCGCTGGCGCCGATGCGGGTGAACACCCGGTCCACCAGACCAATTTTCGCGGAGCGGGCGGGGACGAAGGAGCCCATCTGAGCCATGAGCACGATGAGGGCCACCTGCCGCATGTAGGTGGATTTGCCCGCCATATTGGGGCCGGTGATGATAGCCACCTGATTGTCCTCGCTGCCAAGGTTCGTGTCGTTGGGCACGAACAGAGTGTCCTTGAGCACGGCTTCCACCACGGGATGCCGTCCGTCGGTGATGGAAATTTCCCGACCAAGGGTGATCTCCGGGCGGCAGTAGCCCCGCTGCACCGCCACGGCGGCCAGGGAGCAAAGCACGTCGGCGGCGGCTACCGCCTGGGCGGTAAGCTGCACCCGGGCTGCCTGCTGGGCAAGGTGTTCCCGGAGCCGGGTGAAAATCTGGTATTCCAGGGCGGTGAGTCGGTCTTTCGCGGTGAGCACCTGATTTTCCAGTTCCTTTAATTCCTGGGTGATGTAGCGTTCACAGTTGGCAAGGGTCTGCTTGCGGATGTAGGTTTCCGGCACCTGCTCCATAAAGGACTTGGATACTTCAATATAGTAGCCGAATACCCGGTTAAAGCCCACCTTCAGGGTGCGGATGCCGGTTTTCTCCCGCTCGGAAGCCTCAATGGCGGCGATGGTGCCGCTGCCGCCCTCCATAATATCCCGGAGCCGGTCGGCTTCGGCGTCCGCGCCCTTGCGGATGATGCCGCCCTCCCGGACGGTCAGGGGCGGCTCGTCCACGATGGTGCTTTCAATCAGATCGGCGCAGTCCGTCAGGGGATCGATGGCCTGTTCCAGTTTTTGGAGCATGGGCGCACCGCAATTTTGCAGCTGCCGCTTGACCTCCGGCAAGGCCCGGAAGCCCCGGGCAAGGCCCAATAGATCCCGGCAGTTGACGGTGCCGGTGACGATCCGGGTCATGACACGCTCCAAGTCGGTCACATCCCGCAGGGCTTCTTCCAGTTCGCCCCGGAGGATCA
>JAXEXE010000170.1:0-59529 GCA_034113565.1 Faecousia sp. | reverse complement strand
TATAGTGTAACCACTCTTATTGCCCGACAGGAAAGATAAAATTCTAACTGAGGAATCACTTATTGACCTTGAGAGATATTTTCTCCCAAGGTCTTTCTTATTATTCGCAAACTACACCAATCCCGATTTTCTCAATATAATGAGGATAATTACAGAGGAAGGGGTGGTTATACTATGAGCAACAGTTTAGCAAGCGTTCACCCGGAGCTAATTCCTGAATGGTCAGAGAGGAATTTACCGCTGACGCCGGATAAGATAACCTTCGGTTCAAATAAAAGAGTGTGGTGGAAAGGTGCTTGCGGACACGAGTGGGAAACGAGCGTCAAAGCTCGCTCAAAGGGCGAGAAATGCCCGATATGCTCAGGAGCGAGAGTAATAGAGGGTATCAATGATTTAGTCACATTGAAGCCCCTGTTGGCTCAGGAGTGGTCTGAAAAGAACAAATTAAAGCCAACCGAGGTATCTGTCGCTTCTCATAAGAAGATTATTTGGAAATGCAAACACGGACACGAATGGGAAAGGACACTCGGTTGCCATTACAATGAATTGTCCTGTTCCCGCAACCCCCGTCGAAAGTAATGTTTATAAAAACTACAGGAAATACAGAATGTAGAATAATCAATATTCGCAATGCCTCAACCCCGGAAAATGGAGTTGAGGCTTTTGCTATTATTGGAGAGAAGGCATTTTTCTACGGAACCATCTCAATCGTGTGCGTTTTGCTGCGGTTATATTGCACGAAAAGTATTTCCCTAAATTGTATAGACTGCTAAAAAACGAGAATATCACAGCAAGTATATTGTTAATCCAATTGACAAAATGATAGGAGAATGGTACAGTACTACCGACAATCAACGCAAAGAATCTGTGAAAATATCCGTTCTGTGCGCGGATATTGCCCATCTCATGTAAAGGAGAGATACGAATGAAGCGTTCCGAAGTCAACAAGGCTCTGCGTGAGCTGGAAGCCATGTGCGAAGCATACCACTGCTATCTGCCGCCCTTCTGCCACTTTACCCCGAAGGAATGGGAGGACAAGGGGCACGAATACGATGAAGTCCGGGACTGCTGTTTGGGCTGGGACATCACCGACTACGGCCAGGGAGACTTTGACAAAATGGGCTTTTCCCTCATCACCATCCGCAACGGCAGCCAGACCATGCGCGACAAGTATCCCAAGGTCTATGCGGAAAAGCTGCTGTACCTGAAGGAGGGTCAGTATTCTCCCAACCATTTCCACTGGTACAAAACCGAGGATATCATCAACCGGGGCGGCGGTAATGTGCTGATTCGGGTGTATAACTCCCATCCCGACGAGTCCATCGATTACGAAAGCGATGTGACCGTCCATACCGACGGTCGCACCTACACCGTTCCCGCCGGCACCCAGATCCGCCTGACCCCCGGTGAAAGCATCTATATCCAGCAGTACCTCTACCACGACTTCCAGGTGGAGCCGGGCACCGGCAACGTGCTGCTGGGCGAGGTCAGCCAGTGCAATGACGACAGCAATGACAACCGCTTCAATCCTCCCATGGGCCGTTTCCCCGCCATCGAGGAGGACGAAGCACCATACCGTCTGCTGTGCACCGAGTATCCCGCTGCGAAGGACTGAGAAGGAGGGAAAGCGATGATTGACGTAGTAGCATTGGGCGAACTGCTCATTGATTTTGCCGCCAAATCCACGGATGCCAGCGGCTATCCCACCATGGCTGCCAACCCCGGCGGCGCTCCCGGTAATTTTCTCGCGGCGCTGAACGCCTACGGAAGAAAGACCGCCTTTTTAGGGAAGGTGGGCAATGATGCCTTTGGTCATCTGCTGCTGGGCACTCTGAAGGCTGCGTGCATTGAGACAAAGGGCATTGTGGTGGACGATTCCGTGTTCACCACCCTAGCCTTCGTGACCTTTGATGAAAACGGCGACCGCTCATTTTCCTTCGCCCGGAAACCCGGGGCGGATACCCAGCTGACCTGGGAGGAAATTGACAAATCCCTCATTGACGATGCCAGGGTGTTCCATTTTGGCACCCTGAGCCTGACAGACGAGCCGGTTCGCACCGCGACCCAGAAGGCCGTTGCCTACGCGAGGGAAAAGGGAAAGCTCATCACCTGTGACCCGAACCTGCGTAAGCCCCTGTGGCCCAGCGAGGACGCGGCCCGGGAGCAGATGCTCTGGAGCCTCCGGCAGGCGGATGTGGTGAAGATCAGCGACAACGAGGTGGAATTCCTGTGGAACTGCACCCCGGAGGAGGGCGCGGACAAGCTCCTGAAGGAGTTCGGCGTGTCTCTTGCCATGGTGACCCTCGGCCCCGACGGCTGCCTGCTGAAAACGAAGAACGCTTCTTTCCGTGCTGTGTGCCCCAAGGTGCACCCCATCGACACCACCGGCGCGGGAGATATTTTCGGCGGCAGCGCGCTGTCCCGGCTGCTGGAGCTGGAAAAATCAATCGATGCCCTGACAGAAGAAGATCTTGCCTACATCGGCAGCTTTGCCGCTGCCGCTGCAAGCCTGTCCACGGAAGTTTCCGGCGGCATCCCCAGCATCCCGGAAAAGGATGCGGTTTTGAAGGCTATGTGAGAAAATACCCGGAGATTCCTCAGAATTTCCGGGTATTTTCACGCTTTGCGGCGGTTGGATGTGGGACATCAGGCGAATTGACAAAAGAATCGATAAACCGTATAATGAGTACAAAAGCACAGAGCAAATGAAGGTGAGCTTTGGATATGGCGCAGAAACCACGCAACGCAGACTACACAAAAGAATATAACCGCAAAGCAGTCCTGCGCAACCTGCGGCACAACGCCATGAGCCGGGCTGAGCTGGCCCGGGCCACGGGTCTGACCCGTGCGGCCACCTCCCTGATCGTGGAAGAGCTTCTGAATCTTGGAATTGTGACAGAGCTTGCCCCACAGTCCGTGGGACGGGGCCGCAGTGCCACACCCCTTGCTCTGCGTCCCGACTGCTACTGCGCGCTGGCGGTGGAGCTGTCCAGAAAGGGCTGCAGTGTGGGCCTGTGTGACATGGCCGGGAATCTGCTTCAGCAGCGAAAGATTCCGGATCAGGACAATCTGGTGGGGACCATCACCGCGGAACTGTATGCCATACTGGAAACCGTAGAGCGGGACAAGGTCCTGGGGATCGGCATCAGCTCCCCCGGCCCGCTGGACTGCGAAAACGGCCGGATTCTGAATCCGCCCCGGTTTGAGTGCTGGCACGGGGTGGAGATTCGCAGGCTTCTGTCCGAAGCACTGAATATGCCGGCCTATCTGGAGCACGATGTCTGCGCTCTGGCGCTGCACCAGCTAGAAACGGGTCAGAGCCAAAATTTTATGCTGGTGTTGGTTGATATCGGTATCGGCGCAGCCATTATTTCCGACGGAAAGAGAAATTCCAAATACTTCACAGGGGAACTGGGCCACACCACCATCCGGTTTGACGGACGGCTCTGCGCGTGCGGGAACCGGGGCTGCCTGGAAACCTACGCCTCCATCCCGGCGCTGCTGGAAGGCTCGGAATTCTCCAATTGGGATGACCTCATGGATCATGCGGGCAGCAATCCCGACGCAAGGCTGCTGCTGGATCAGGAGGCGGTATACCTTTCGGCTGGTCTTATCAATCTGCTGAACCTGATTCCCGTGGATACCATCTATCTGGCGGGAGATATCTGCTACCGTTATGAGCTGCTGGCGCAGCGATTGCAGAGGGAAATCCGTGCCAAGGCACTGGATCGGAGCAGAGGGAATCTCAAAATCTACCCATCCAGCCAGGATCCAGGCGTAGGCCTTCTCGCGGCGGCGGATGTTGTCTTTTCCAGGTTTTTCACCGTATAACTTCGGGACGGTCTGGATGCCTTTGACAAAAGAACAGAAAAACAACGCAAGCATAAAAGAAGGGGGAAACTGGCATGAATCACATTCGCAGAAGATTCGCCTCCATAGCAACCATTGTCATGGCTGCCGTCCCGCTGCTGATCACAATTTACCTGTTGTTCTGGAGCCCCAGTGATTTATCTGCCAGCCGGACGGGGAATCAGCGGGTGTTTGGCGCAACCTATATGACGATGAACAATCCATACTTCCAGACGCTGGACACACAGATCCGGGCGTTTCTCGAGATTCGTGGGGATGTACTGCTCACCCGGGATGCCGCTATGGATCAGGAGCGGCAAAACCAGGAGATTCAGGAATTGGTGGATGCGGGTGTCTGTGCCATTTTCATGACGCCGGTAGAGTGGGACACCTCAAAAGCTGGCGTCCAGATTGCCGCTGCCGCAGGCGTGCCGGTTATCGTGGTGGATGCCCCGATACAGGACTCAGAGCTGGCAGCCTGCTCGGTGTTATCGGATAACTATCAGGCGGGGGTGCTGTGCGCCCAGCACCTGCTGTCTGTCCGGGATCGTGCCAACATTCTCCTGCTGGAACACATCTCAGCCCGCTCCGGCGCGGATCGCATTCAAGGCTTCAAGGACACCATTGCAGGGCATGAGGGCTTTGTCATTCTGGGTTCCGGCGAATCGGATGGGCAAATCGAAAACGCCATGCCGGTGATGGAGCAGCTTCTGCGGCAGTATCCGGATGCCGATGTCCTGATGGCACTGAATGACCCCAGCGTCTTCGGCGGACTGGCGGCGATTCAGGGAGCAGGCCTGTCGGATCGGTTTTTGGTGTACAGTGTGGATGGCTCCCCGGAAGGAAAGGCCATGGTCAGCAGTGGCTTCCTCACGGCAACCTGCGCCCAGTTCCCCTCCCGGATTGCCGAGGAAGCGGTGAATCAGGCGTATGCCGCCATAGCCGGCGGCTGCGAACGCAGCGAGATCATCGTCCCGGTAGAGCTGTTGACAGAAGAAAATGTGGATCAATATGGGATAGATGGGTGGCAGTAATGAAAACAGAACGAAATCTGACAAACCTTGCTGTGGCGATGTTCGCACTGAACTTATCGATTCTCTCCTTTTATTCGTTGATCTGTGTGACCACCACTTTTCGGATATGTGACAGTTTGCGTGCACATGATTTTCTGACTTCTGTGCGGCAAATACCCCGCTATCCCTGGCAGATGCCGGTTCAATCCCTCGGCTTGTATGCTGTGCTGTTCGGGGTGAGTTTTTTCAAGATTTTCCGTCCTATAGAGTATTTTCCCTTGCGGGTTTTTGTCTGCGCTGCAGAAATCGCCCTGTGCGCTGGAATTATTGTCTCTTTGAATTTCTATTACAGCGGTGTGGCCCTGCTTGTACTTGCTGACCTGGTTCACTATATGCGCAGCAATCGGATGCGGCTGTGTTTTATCATCATACTCAGCCTGATGTTTGCCTTTGGCCGCTATGAGATCGTGGAACAGTTCACAAAGAGCATCTCCTTTGGAGCCTACCTCGGATACTATAACCCGATGATCCAGAGCTGCTTTACCGGCTTGGAAAGTCTGATGGTCTGTCTGAACATTATCCTGTTTGTTCTCTATATGATTCTGCTGTTTACCAGCCAGAAAGAAGAAAACGCCCGCATTCGCAAGCTGAATGAACAGCTGAATCAGGCCAACGACCAGCTTCGGGACTATGCTGTAAACATGGAGCGCATGACGCAGATGCGGGAACGAAACCGGCTGGCCCGGGAGATTCACGATACCCTGGGACATACCCTTACCGGCATCATCATGGGGGCAGACGCGGGACTGGCTCTAATGGATGTTGCCCCGGAGGAATCCAGGAAACGGATACAGGTTGTCGCCCAGTCCGCCCGTGACGGACTGACGGATGTGCGCCGCTCCATCAAAGCACTGAGGCCTGACGCGTTGGAGCGTTCCTCTCTCGCGGAGGCGCTGGAGGGGATGATCGGGAATTTTCGCCTCACTACATCCGCACAAATTGCCTATGATCAGGAGGCAGGAAAGCTGAATCTGGATTCGGACGAAGAGGACGCGCTGTATCGGGTTGTGCAGGAGGGACTGACGAACGCCGTCCGTCATGGCAGGGCTGACCGCATTTCCGTCCGGGTCACGAGAACCGGGGATTTGGTCACTGTCAGCATCCGGGACAACGGCACCGGCTGCGCAAAGCTGGAGGAAGGCTTTGGACTGCGCCACATGCGGGAACGACTGAATATGCTGGGCGGCACCCTGTCCTATGGGAATCTGGATTCGGATGCACAAGACGGATACACAGGCTTTTTCATTACTGTGGGCTTGCCCATCAGAAACAAAAAGGGGGAGTAATCTGTGATTAAGGTTTTGATTGTAGACGATCAAGAGCTATTTCGCGAGAGCTTAAAGGTAGTTCTGAGCGTTAGCGAAAATATCCGGGTGACCGATGCGGTATCCGATGTATCCCAAGCGCTGAAAAGTGCGGAGCAGAAACGCCCGGATGTGGTTCTGATGGATATCCGTATGCCCGGCATGGACGGCGTAGAAGGAACCAGACTGTTCAAAAAGCGGTGGTCGGATGTGAAGATCATTGTGCTTACCACCTTTGATGATGACGAATACATATTCGGAGCGCTGAAAAATGGAGCAAGCGGTTACCTTCTGAAAGGAAGCAGCATTGCCAAATTGTCTGAGAGCATCCGAATCGCCTATGAGGACGGCGCGATTATCACGCCCACAGTAGCCACAAAGGTGATCCAGCAGTTTTCCCACATGGCAAAAGGCTCCTCCCGACTCCAGGTGGACAAAGAAGCCGTCAAGGATATCAGCAGGAGCGAATGGCAGATCATCCAGACGGTGGGGAGCGGAATGTCCAATAAAGAGATTGCCCAGGAGCTTTCCCTATCCGAAGGGACAGTTCGCAACTCCATCAGCAACATCCTGTTCAAGCTGGGTCTGCGGGATCGTACACAGCTGGCAATCTGGGCCGTACAAACCGGGGCGGTGAATCGACCGCTATGAAAAAAGGGTTTCTAAAACAAACTGTGGCGGCACTGCTGACCCTGATGCTGTGCCTTTGCCTGACGGGGTGCGTTGGCAATCAGGAAACCGTACTCACCATCGGCGTGTATTCGGGTAGCTACTGGAATACACCCAATGGAAATTGCTATCAAATTCTGGACGATGTCATCACCTTATTTGAGCAGTCACATCCCGGTGTGAAAGTGGAGTATGTCAGCGGCATTCCCGCAGACGATTACAGCGAGTGGCTGTCGGGGCAAATTCTGAAGGGGACAGAACCGGATTTGTACTTTGTGCTCCCGGAGGATTTTGATCTTCTGGTATCTTCCGGGGCACTGGCGCAATTGGATGAACGGATTGCCGGCGATCCAGCGTTTGACACATCTGCCTATTATGAGCCCTGTCTGCGCTCAGGGCAGTCCGAAGGCCGCCAGTACGCCCTGCCCCACGAGAGCGTTCCCACCATCATGTTCGTAAATAAGACGCTGCTGGAAGCCAACGGTATTGATATGCCGGACAATGATTGGATCTGGGACGATTTTTACAGCATCTGCCAGCAGATCACCGATGTGGATCAGTGCCAGTACGGCGTATATGGCTACTCCTGGCTGGATGCCATGTATTCCAACGGTGCATCATTGTTTTCTGAAGACGGGCGAAGCTGCTATCTGGCTGAGGATACTGTCCAGCAGGCCATTCAATTTACAAAGCGGCTGGGGGAACTGAACGGTGGCTACAGTGTTTCCGTTCGGGACTTCGATTTGGGACGGGTAGCCTTCCGGCCCCTCCTTTACTCGGAATACCGGGCCTATCAGCCCTATCCCTGGCGGGTAAAGAAATACTCTGCTTTTCAGTGGGACTGTGTCAGTATGCCCGCGGGCCCTTCCGGCTCCAATATTTCTGAGCTTCACACCATGATGCTGGGCATCAGTTCCCGCACCCGCCACGAGGAACTTGCCTGGGAATTATGTAAACTATTGTCCATAGACGAGAATGTGCAGCGGGAGCTTTACACCCATTCTCATGGCATTTCTCCACTCCCCGCTGTTGCGGAGGATCCCGAGCTGCTGCTCCAGATTCACCATGACATCCCAGAAGCCAGTGGCTTCTCCCCTGAGATGATTCACCGTATTATGAGCAACGCCGTGGTTGCACCCAGATTCGATGCGTACAGCCAGGCGATGATTATGGTGGAGAGCGCGATACAGGAGGCAGCCGGCAATCAGCTTGGACAGAGTGGGATGCTCATTGCCCAGAGCGACATCAACATTTTTCTGAACAAATCATAGCGTTTTTTTGCAGAGCAAGGGCCTGCCTGAAAAATCCAGGCAGGCCCTTGCTCTGCGTTTTGCATAAAAAACAGGAGTTGGTTTTTCCAAATTCGATAGACAATTTGGAAAATCGGAAAAAACATGACAAATGTAATCTGTAACTTATGACAAACGGCACTGTATATAATCTGTATTTTTTGTATCATATAGACAGATATTTGTTAAGCGACAGAGCGAATAGAAGGGGGCGGTGCAATCGGATGCGTACCTATTCTATCGTTTTCCTGGACATTGACGGGACCCTGCTGGACTCCCGGCATCAGGTTATGCCCTGCACCCTCAATCGTCTGCAATATCTGCACAGGCGAAATGTCCCCATCATCCTGTGCTCGGCACGCTCACCCGGCGGTGTGAATCTGATAGCCAAACAGGTAGGCCTGCACAGCCCGGTGGCCTGCTACAACGGCGGACTGGTTTACGACGAAAACAGTGCCATACTGCGGGATGTGGGAATCAACATCCAACTGGCGATGGAGTTTCAGCGGTTTGTCTCAGAACGGTTTCCTGAGTTGGTGGTAAGCGCCTATCTGTACGATGTCTGGCTGGCAGAGGATCCCCAGCACCCATTGATTCAGCACGAGGCGGATATTTCCCAGTGTACCCCGCTGAAAAGCTCTCTGGAGAAGGCCGCAGCTGCCGCGCCCCACATCCACAAGCTGCTGTGTATCGGTGACGCAATGCGTATCCGGGCTTTGCAGAATGAGATTCCACGGTATTTCCCCCAGCTGATGGCCCTGCGCTCGAAGGCCACCTATCTGGAGATTCTCTCCCCGGAAAGCACCAAGCACAGCGCGGTGCAGGTGCTGCTGGCGCACTACGATTTGGGCGCGGAGGATGCAGTGGCATTCGGTGACAACGATGTGGACATCGATATGCTCCAATACTGCGGGCTGGGTATCGCTATGGGAAATGCCCCAAGGCAGGTAAAGGAAGCGGCAGATTATGTGACGGCTTCCAATGACGAGGAGGGTGTCTACATCGCGCTGAACAGTCTGCGTCTGAAAGCGCCGGGCACTGGCAGAAAGCCGGAAAAAGCGCGATGAGCACATTTCTCCCTGGACTAGAGGAATTAAAGGAGGTTGCATATGGAAGATTCTATCATTCTCCAAATGCGGGAAATCGTCAAGGAGTTTCCGGGCGTTCGCGCACTGGACGGCGTAACGCTGGAAGTGCGGCGGGGTGAAATCCATTCGATCTGCGGCGAAAACGGCGCAGGAAAATCCACCCTGATGAAAGTCTTGTCCGGTGTCTACCCATACGGTTCTTACGAGGGCCAGATTTTCTACATGGGAGAAGAAGCCAAGTTCAAAAACATCAAGGAATCGGAAAACGCCGGAATCGTCATCATCCATCAGGAGCTGACCATGATCCCTGAGCTTTCCATTACCGAGAATATTTTTATGGGCAATGAGATCGTAAAGCACGGCCTCATTGACTGGGAGGAAGCCCGTCAGCGGACCATGGAATTGATGGAGCGTGTGGGTCTGAATCTGAACCCCAATACCCTGATCAAAAATCTGGGTGTGGGCCAGCAGCAGCTGGTGGAAATTGCAAAGGCATTGTCCAAGAATGTCAAGCTGTTGATCCTGGATGAGCCCACCTCCGCTCTGAATGAGGCGGATTCTGCCAATCTTCTGGAGCTGATGCGGGGCCTGAAGAGCAAGGGCATCACCTGTATCATGATCTCCCACAAGCTCAATGAAATCGCGGCGATCTCGGATGCCGTTACCGTCATTCGAGACGGACGCACCGTGGAGACCTACCCGGTGGAAGCAGGTCATGTAGATGAGGACCGGATCATCAGTTCCATGGTAGGCCGCGCGATCGAGAACCGCTATCCGCCCCATGAGTCCCACCCCGGTGAGATTATCTTTGAGGTATCCGACTGGTGTGTGGAGGATCCCAATGTCCCGGGCAGAATGGTCTGTAAAAACTCCGGTTTCCATGTCCGCGCCGGCGAGGTCGTGGGTTTTGCCGGCCTGATGGGCGCGGGACGGACAGAACTGATGCGCTCCATCTTCGGACATAATTACGGCATTTTCCACGGTGGTACCGTGAAAATGAAGGGCCGGGAGCTTTCTCTACCTTCCGTTTCCGCTGCTATTGAAGCGGGCATCGCCTATGTCCCCGAAGATCGGAAAAACCTCGGACTCAACCTGATTGATAATATCCGGATGACCATCGTATCAGCAAACCTGAAGGCAATCTTAAGAGGCAGGCTTCTGGATTCTGACAAGGAATTACAGGCTGCTGAGCAGAGCAGAAAAGCCCTCCGGATCAAAACAAGTTCCGTAGATGCCGGTGTGACAACTCTGTCCGGCGGCAACCAGCAGAAAGTGGTTCTGGGTAAGTGGATGTTTACGGAGCCGGAGGTTCTGATTCTTGATGAACCTACCCGGGGCATCGATGTGGGTGCCAAGTACGAGATTTACCGCCTGATCCATGAGATGGCGGATCAGGGCAAGGCCGTGATCCTGGTCTCTTCGGAGCTGCCGGAACTGCTGGGTATGTCGGATCGCATCTATACCATCTGTGAAGGAAGCATCACGGGTGTGATAGACAGCAAGGACGCAGATCAGGAAAAATTGATGCGGTTGATGACAACAACATCTGACATAAAATCATAATGAAGGAAAGGATGGAATCGTCTTATGAACAAAATCAAAAAAGTGTTGGGAGACGACCTGCATAAATACACGATGGTAATCGCGTTGATTGCACTGATCGTTTTCTTCAATATTGCCTCGGGCGGAAAAATGATTACCCCTTCCAATTTCCAGAATCTTTTGTCTGGTAATGCGTATGTGCTGATTCTGGCCATCGGTATGCTGATGGTCATCGTCATCGGCCAGATCGACTTGTCCGTTGGTTCCGTTGCCGGTTTCTGCGGAATGGTCATGGCCATCGCATTCCAGAAATGGAATTTCCCCTGGTGGGCAGCGGTGCTGCTGGGCATGGGAATCGGTGTGCTGGTTGGCGCATGGAACGGCTTCTGGGTGGCAAAGATGGGCATTCCCGGTTTTATCACCACCCTGGGCAGCATGATGATTTTCCGCGGCGCGGTCATCTGGATTTCCCACTCTATCTCCGTCCCCGCTCCTTCGGAACTGAAATGGTTTGGTGCCGGTCATCTGCCGGAGTGGGGCCCTGCTTTTACGGGAATGAACAACTCCACGCTGCTGCTGGGCATCTTCGCCATCGCATTTGTCATCTACGCACAGCTTCGCCAGCACGCCCGTGTAAATGAACTGCATACAAATAAGGAGCCCCTGTGGCCTGTTGTAATCCGAATCGTACTGGGTACGGGTGTAATCGGTTATCTGACCTGGCTGTTTGGCACCGGACGTCCCGGTACCTCCTTTCCAATCCCCGGCCTGATTCTGGTGGTTCTGGTGATGATCTATCACACCATCACCCAGAAAACCAGATTTGGACGCCATATCTACGCAGTGGGCGGTAATAAGAACGCTGCGGCCCTGTCCGGCGTCAACGTGCAGAAGACCTATTTCCTGACTATGCTGAATATGTCCTTCCTGGCTGCACTGGCTGGCATTATGTTTGTGGGACGATCCACTGCGGCAGGCCCCTCCGATGGTACCAGCTGGGAGATGGATGCCATTGCATCCGTCTACATTGGCGGTGCAGCGGTATCCGGCGGTGTGGGTACCATTATGGCTACCATGGTCGGCGGTATGATGATGGCAGTTCTGAACTCCGGCCTGATGCTGCTGGGTGTGGGTGCCGACAAGACCCAGGTTATCAAGGGTCTGGTTCTGATGGCAGCCGTTGCCTTCGACGTTTACAATAAGCGTCCCGGACACGTCTCCATTACAAAGCGCCTGTTTCACATGAACAGCGCCGAAAACAAAGAAGGTTCCCCTGCTGGCAAAAAATCCTGATGGATTTTTGACAGCCGGGCCTTAATACGAAACCCAATATACAATAGTAGGAGGAAAAAACGATGAAAAAACTGTTCGCTTTGCTCTTGGCTCTGGTTATGGTTCTGTCCATGACTGCCTGTGGCGGCGGTCGTACCGAACCTGCTCCCGCAGCCACCACCCCCGCTGCACCCGCTGCACCCGCTGATTCCGGCAGCGCTGCTGCTCCCGCTGCTCCCGCTGCAACCGGCGGCTTTGAAGCTGGCGCCACAATCGGCGTCTCCCTGCCTTGGCTGGGCACCCAGAACTGGAAAGAAGCCGAAGAAATGTTCAAGACTGAGCTGGAAGCTGCCGGCTTCAAGCCCATCATCCAGGCTGCTGACAATAAGGTTCCTACCCAGCAGCAGCAGATCGAATCCATGATCCAGAACGGCGCCAAGGTGATCGTTGTTGGCCCCATCGACGGCACCCAGCTGGGCGCTGTCCTGGAAGAGGCCAAGGCTGCCGGCGTTTATGTCATTGGTTATGACCGACTCCTTGAGAATACCACCGGCGTTGACGGTGTTGTTCAGTTCGGCAGCGTCAAGACCGGTGAACTGCAGGCCCAGGCTCTGCTGGATGGTCTGAAGGCAATGAAGGGTGAGGGTCCCTGGAACATCGAGCTGTTCGGCGGCGGCCCCGCTGACCCCAATGCTCCCAACTTCTTCAAGGGCGCTATGAGCGTTCTGCAGCCCCTGATCGACGACGGCACGCTGACGGTTGTCTCCGGCCAGACTGACTTCACCCAGTGCGCTACCATGGACTGGGACAACGCCAAGGCACAGGCAAGAATGGACTCCCTGCTGTCCGGCTTCTACTCTGACAAGGAAATCCACGGTGTCCTGTCTCCCAACGATGGCATCGCCCGTGCAATCATCACCTCCTGCGAGCAGGCAGGTCAGGAGATTCCCGCTATCTCCGGTCTGGACGCTGAGAACGAGTCCGTTGAGTGGGTCTGGTCCGGTCGTCAGTACTCCACCATTGCAAAGCCCACCGATGCTCTGGTTGCTCAGACGATCGAGATCATCAAGTCCCTGCAGGCAGGCAACGGCATGCCCGCTACCGATGTTCAGGTGAACAATGGCAAGATCGATGTTCTCGTCTACGAGCTGCCCCCCGTCGTGGTCACCAAGGACAATGCTAAGGAAGTCTTTGCCAACGACCCCGGCCGTCTGGCACTGCTGAAGTAAGAACCGTATCAAAACATGACAAGGCGGCGGAAGGATTTCCTTCCGCCGCCTCAATATATCTGTCATCTGATTGCGGCAAACCCTCTGGAGATCACCATAGCAGATGATCGACCCAGGGGTGCGTTTTGGAATGAATGCCCACAATTCATTTTTTCTTTGTGGGTACGCATTCCAAAACGCATCTGGGATTCCAAAGGGATGGCAAATTCCTTTGGCTCTGGGTTTCCAATAGGGGCGAGGAGCGCCCTGTTGGCTGAGGATTCCAAAGGGGACACGCTGCCTTGGCAGTGGTTTCCAAAGGCGGCCGTGCTGCCTTGGCGGGAGGCATCCAATGGAGGGCAGCGCCCTACGTGGCAGGAAGAATCCAATGAAACCGGCGGTTTCGTGGCACACGACTTTGCTGGCAAAGTCTAGTATGCTATACCTTTGGCGACCGTGGGTGGCTGAAAGGGGTTGTTCGGGGCAGGAACAAGCGCTTTCGGTCAGCTACAGAACCGGCGGATTTTGGCGCGCCACGCGCTGAAATTCAGGATTTGCCCCGGGGCAAAATCCGCCTGTTCGGGTGTAGGGAGAGCGGCTTCGTTCCGAGGCGCAGCGAAGCGGAGCCTTGGAATGGAGCCGCATCACCGGGGGAGCAAAAGGGATATCATCCCCCGTCCCGCCGCAGCGACGCCTCCTTCGTCACTTTGGAAATGCAATCGTTTCCTGTTTTGGAAGATCGTCAAGACCGAAGTTTAAGATTTCTTCAATGGCCCTGTTTGCAAACTTGTGAGAACGGGTGGTATTCAACTCCGCGATGTAAGAAATCCTCCCTGTACGCAAGAATCAAGCAAACCGTAACCACCCGACAGGCAGCCGAAAGGTATGGGTTGTCTGTTAACCGAAGCGGCATGACACGATGTCCCTTCCACGAGGATCACAACCCCAGCATGAAAGTGGATGATCGTTTCTACTGCTTCGGCTGCGGAACCAGCGGTGATGTCATCGACTTCACCGCAAGGCTATTTGGCATCAGCCTTAAGAATGCCGCCCAAAAGCTGAGCGCAGACTTTGGCATCAATGTTTTCTCATATGTTGGATCAGGACCCGGAGCGCTTTGACCGCCAGACTCAGGGCGTGGTGGTGTCCTGCGTGGATAAAACCGACAGAACAAGAGCTACGCGGGAAAACGGCGGATTCATGCTGGTATTTCAGATCAAGGCGGAGTATCAGGTGGACGGCGTTACCTACACCTGTAAGGAGACCGGAGGCTCCCCCAGAAAGGTCGGCTCCACCGTCACCATTACCTACAATTCCACCAAGCCCTCGGACAGTACCCTGAACACGGATCCTGTGGTGGGGAAAAGCGGGTCGGGGATCTGGTGGTGGGTTCCGGAATTGCCCTGTTTCTCTGCGTGGTTCCTCTGATTGCGGAGAAAATACGCAAACCCGGAAAGTGAACTTGTACGGATATTCAATGATGGAAACAAAATAGAAATCCAGCCCAGAACTTCATCTCCTTATCGGATGAGGTTCTGGGGATTTTTTGTTTTGAAATGATTGGGTTTCTGGAAAACTATCAGAAAGAATGCTAGCAGACCGGCAGGCTCAAACGAGCCTGCCGGTAGTCTATTTTGATGGGAGACTTTGACGTTTACTAATAATGTACTACATTTCCCGCCCGGCGGATACGCTCTAAGACAGGCGCGGCTTCCGGGCTTGTGAAATAGTCCAGCGTGGTGGAGGGAACCAGTGTTTTCAGGGTGTCCCAGTCGCCGTTTTGCAGGGCCACCCGGACAGTGGAAGCGCTGATGGCCTTGCCACCGGACTCCTTCCGGGGGATAATGTGGCAGGTGATGCCCGCTTTTGGCAGCTCCTGGGCCATGATTTTGTTGTACAGCCCCGTCACCTGACTGGTAGGCTCCTCGCCTACGAACCGGTGGGTCACATTCAGAGCCTGCGCGATTCTTGTGAACACCGCCAGATCCAGCCGGGCGTGACCGTCAATCACCGCCGCTTCATCTTTCAGAAAATAGCTGGGGAAGGTGGCACTGCTGATGATGTAGGGGCCGGAATCGTGGAGCACCACGTTGGGAATGTGGGCTACTCCCTCCTGCACCAGCTTTTTTCGCACAGCGAAGGGCACCAAGGAGGCGTCCTCGCTGAGGACGAACAGGTGCAGCGTGTCGCAATTTCTCGCGGCTGTCTCTATAAGATACTGATGTCCCAGCGTGAAGGGGTTGGCGTTCATCACAAGGGCGGCGGAAACGCCGTCTTTTTTTGTTTTCTCCAGATTTTTTAGGTAATTGGGGAAGCCGCTTTTCCGGTTCTCCATGAACACCAGCGTGCCGTCCACCCGGGCAATTTCGTAGAAGCCCAGATCACCGAAGAATTTGGCGGATTTTATCTTGGTGTACAAAAACAGGTGCATATTCCCCCGGGCGTACTGCACCTCCATCAGGTGGGAGATGATCTCGTTCAGCAGTCCCTCCCCCTGATGCTCGGAGCTGACGGCGAAGCACCGCAGGGTACAGCCAAAACAGCTTCCCGTAGCGATGATTTCATCGTTACCGTCCCGCATGGCGCAGATGTAGTCCAGATTGCCGTCCCGGGTGATACCCTCTTTTTGCAGCAGCGCGTCAATTTGCGACAGACTATATTTGTCTGAGGGATAAACTTGGGAAATGGGATACTCACTCATGGGATTCCTCCTTCAAAAAATGCAGCATATATACAAGCGCCAGCAGGTCGGCTGTGCCGCCGGGGGACAGGTTGTCCCGAATAAATTCTGCGTCCAGTCTTTCCAGGGTTTCTTTGGTGGGAAATGGCTCTTTTTCCAACAAAGCCCCGATTTCTTCGGCAGCTTCCTTCGCCCGCTCATAGCCGCCCCGGTGAATCATGTTGGTGTCCACGGTGTCCGCCAGCATGGCAAGCAAGGCCGCGCAGCCTGCCTCGTTAATGGATTTCCCGGCGGCAAGGGCAGCTTCCAGCTTGGGAAGACCCACGTTTAAGACGGCAGGGAAGCCCGCTTCCGTCTGTCCACGAACGCCGGTGATGCCGTATTGCAGGTATAATTTTTGCCCGGCGGTTTTTGCCGTCTCCGGCGTCAGGTTAACATAATCCTTGGAGACAAGGCCTTCCGTCATGGCGGCGCATTCGGCAAGAACCGCACCGGGATTGCCCCACTGTCCCCGCTCCAGCCGTCCCAGGGCGCCGCAGAGGATGCCCATGGAGAAAATCGCCCCCTTGTGGGTGTTCACCCCATCGGTAGCGCGGCGCATTTCCCCCTCCGCCAGTTTTCCCGGCAGACGCAGACGGCGGAACGTCTCTTGGGCATCCACCGTTTCTCTGCCGATCTTCACGCACTGGGAAAAGTAGGGGAATAGGGCGGCGGCGCTGGCCTGAAAGGTGAAGAAATCCATATCCCGGTGGCTGCCGCTGTTTTCCTGGTCTACCAGACCCGGCTTGGGCGTGGTGGCAACTTCGTATAATAGTGCTTGTGTGGCAAGACGGGCGGCATCGGTACTATCCACAGTGTCCAGCGCCTCGCACAGAATTTCCTGTGTTTTCTTCTGAAGTTCGGAAACCGTGTGTGCGCGGCTTCTGGCACAGGCTTGGGCCATGCCGCCGCAGATCAGGCATTTCCGCCCGGAAAGCCCCAGCTCCTGCCGGTCTACCTTTCTTCCGTTCGGGCACAGCACGTCCATATCAAACAGCCGTCCCACTGCTGGCTGATCCTCAATCTCTACCGTGATTGCCTTGACTGCAAGGGGATCTGCGTCTAATAGAAAGATGGCTTCATTTCCGGTCTTTTCCTGAATTTCCTCAGAATACGCAATGGGGATGCCGGCAACTTCCAGTTGCTGCCGCAGGAGCCGCTTGCCCAGTGCGTAGCCCCGGCGGATCAGGGAGCTGTTCTTCACCGGCCCCGCAATATTCATAGTAAAGCAAATCATCGTCTTGCCATAATCCTGTAGCAGCACCTGCTGCCGGGCAGCCCGCCGTTCTCTGGCTTCCAGCATTTCCAATAATGTAACTTCCATAGCTGCCTCCTTACCGGTATTTCTTCAGCAGTTCCACAAACGCGTTTACCTGTGGCAGCGCCAAAGCTTCCTTCTGGCACATCAGGTAGGTTTTTCGGACGAAGGGTTCTCCATTTTCAAAGATACATGGGCGAACACAGCCGTCAAATCCGTTCAGCCCGATTTCCGGAACGATTCCCCAGCCCAGGCCCCGTTTTACCATCTCCACGCAGGCGGTGATGGAATCCGCGCAGAAGCCCGCGTTCTGACCGCCCAGCCCGTTTTCGTTCATCCACCGCAGGGTCATGGCTTCCAAAGTTGGGTCCGTTTTCCGGCTGATATAGAGATATTCATTCAGGGGTTTCTTCTCAAATTCTCTGGCGCAGATGACGCAAATATTCTCCTGACTCAGCAGGAACTGCATCCCATCCCAGGGATATTCGCCGCGAATCACCGCCACATCCAGACTGCCCTCCAGCATCTGGCGGTAGAGGTGACGGCTCTGATCGGTGGTGATCTGGAGCTTTACATTGGGATAGGTTCTGTGATAGTCCGCCATGGCGTCCGGCAGCCGGTAGAGGGCATAGTTTATGGAAATCCCCGCGTTCAGGGTTCCGCAGATGATGCCTTGCAGGGCATCCAGATTTCTGCGCATCTGTTCCATTTCCCGGGCTGCCGCACGGCTGTGGGCCAGAACCGCCTCCCCGGAGGGGGTAAACCGAATCCCCTGATGGGACCGCAGCAGCAGCTCCACCCCCAGCTCCCGTTCAATGGAGCGGATTCGCTTGGACAGGGCCGACTGGGTGATGTACAGCTTGTCCGCCGCTTTTGTAATGTTTCTGCTGTCCGCCAGCGCCTGAAGCAGATCGAAATCTTTTTCGTCCATATATTTCGTCCTTTCCCGCAGTTTCCATTCCGTGCATTCATAATACAATAGATTGTTCCCTTTGTGAAGCCCCAGTTCCTGTTCCTGGATACTCCCATGCCCCTGTGCTCCATCTTCATGATCGCCTATGCCATCGCTCTGGTGGTCAACTTCCCCGACGTGAAAACCCAGAACAAGAAGATCAAGTCTCTGGGACAGAACGCCATGGTCATGACCGTCACGCTGTTCTCTGTGGGTATCTTCATGGGCATCATTACCGGTACCGGCATGGTGGAAGCCATGGCGAATACCATCGTCAACGTGCTGCCCGCTTCCATGGCGCCCCACATGCACTGGTTCATGGCCCTGTTCAGCGTGCCGCTGATGATGATTCTGGGCACGGATCCCACGCCATCGGAACCTCGAAAGCTCTGGAAATTGGGCAGGTCGAAGGCGCTATGAGCAGCCTGTCCATTGCGGTGGCAGGCATTTTGACCGCTGTCCTGTGTCCGCTTGCCGTAAATCTATTCCGATAGCAGCCATGCCCAAAAAGCAGAAAAATCGGACCGCCTGCATTTCTGCAAGCGATCCGGGCAGATGAAATATGTATACCGGCAAGATTAAAGTGGTGAGATTTCGGCGGCGCGCAGCTGCCAGGCGATACACGCGCTTTCCTCCAGTTCCTCCACACCGTAGAAGGCATCCATCAACTCCTTTCCTCCCACCAGTGCGCCGTGACGCGCCAGCAGATAGCCATTTCCGTCCAGCCGTTCCTCCAGCGCCTGGAATAGCTCGGCAGAGCCGGGTTTTGCATAGGGAATCAGCCGGATTTTCCCCAATTTCATGGCAAGATAGGGGGTGATGCCGGGGATGCAGTCATCCTTGTCCAGTCCGGGAACACAGCTCCAGAGTACGCCGTATCGGCCGTGGGTGTGTACCACAGCGCCAAGTTCAGGATTGTGCAGATACAACATCCGGTGCAGCGGGAGTTCCTTGCTGGGTTTTCTGCCGCGAAGCAGTTCCCCGTCCATGCTGACCGCGCTGAAATCCTCCTCCGTCAGGGTTCCGAAGCAGGTGCCGCTGCGGCTGATGTAGAGGGTATCTCCCCGGCGGAAGCTCAGGTTTCCGGTGGAACCGCTGGTTTTCCCAAGCTGGAACAGGGTGTGGGCAACCCAGACCGCCTGCTGCAGCTGCTGATCCAGAGCCTGCTCCTCCTGCCTGTCGCCGGTACTTGCCAGAGCTCTTTCAAAGAAGTCCGGCTGGCCAAAGTTGCCGGATTTCAGTACCAACCGCAGATTCGGGCAATCCAGCGGTGTCAGTACAGGCACGCCGGGCGCCACACTACCGCCAATGCGGAAAGACCGGAAGCCCAGATCTCTGGTCACCGCTCCGCTGGTTTCTCCGCCGGCAACGATGATCCGGGTGACACCGCCCTTGACTGCCAGTCGGGCAAGCTCTGCCATGGTTTCCTCCAGCACAGACGAAATCACATCCGCACCCACACGCTGCGCTTCCCGAACCGCCTCCGGGGTATCCGAAGAATAGAGCAGGATGCTGTGGAAGCCCTTCCAGGGCAGGCTGTCCCAAATGTTCTTCGGCGTACACTCCCCACGGTACAGAGCCATGGGGTTCAGCCGCAGGCTGTAAGCGCCGGAGGCCTGATAAATACGGATTTGCTCTCTGGTTGCCGTGCTGCAGCTGCCCGCCAGAATCAGAGCGGGGCCGGCTGTGGAATCGGAACGGCAGGTTTCCGCTTTGCCGGTGCTGTACACAGCAGCCAGATGTTCCAGTAAGCCGCTGCCGCCGGTGAGCAGGGGAAGATGCCCATACCGCCGGGCGATGGCTGCGCCGTCCTCCCGGGTAACGTAGTCGGGAATGAAATATCCTGTGCCTTCCGCCTTCCCGTCCGCCGGAAGAATATGACAGGGATACTTGCTCTGGGACGCCATCAGTTCAGAAATCCGGCTGTCCCACATGGGCGTGAGGGGATGATCCTTCATAGGGCTTTCATCCAGAGGGACACCGTTTACATACAGGACTCCGTCTTTCACCGTTCTGCCATTGTCCGGGAGGGAAGGGCACAACAGTGTAAAGGGTGTGTGAAGTGCATCCATTACAGCGTCGCAAATGGGGCCGATATTTCCATGAGGGGTAGAGTCAAAGGTGGAGCAGTATTTCAGATAGATGTGCTCTGCCCCCATGGATTTGAGACAATCCAGCGCCTTCAGCGTTTCCGCAACTGCGGAATCTGTCTCCTGGGTGCGGGTTTTCAGGGCAATGACCACTGCTTCCGCGTCAGACAGGTCGGGCATCGTTTCCGGAACGCCGCTGAGAAGACAGGTATGCAGACCGCCTTTTGCCAGATAGGAGGCAGCATCCGCAGCGCCGGTGAAATCATCCGCAATACATCCGAGGACAATCATGGGACTGCCTCCTGCATCAGCGCGCTGCCCGAATCCGGGCAATGACGGCATCGGTATATTCTCTGGTCGTTGCGGTGCCGCCCAGATCCCGGGTCAGACAGGTTCCTTCCGCAAGTACGCCCCGGATGCTGTTCTCCACCAGATCGGCAGCCTGTTCAAAACCGATATGCCGCAGCATCAGGACAGCAGAAAGAATCAGAGAAGTGGGATTGGCAATGCCCATGCCCGCGATATCCGGCGCGCTGCCGTGGCAGGCTTCAAACACGGCATATTCGTTACCAATGTTGGCGCCGGCGCCCAAGCCCAGACTGCCCACCAGACCCGCGCACAGATCGGACAGAATGTCGCCGTACTGGTTGGTGGTAACAATCACATCAAACATCTGGGGCTTCTTGAGCAGATAGTAGGTGGTGGCATCCACGAAGTAGTCATCATGGGGGATGTCGGGATACTCGGCGGCCACCCGGTTAAAGCACTCCAGGAAAAACCCGTCAGTGATGCTGATGGCGTTGGCCTTGTGGACGCAGGTCACCTTTTTCCGGTGGTACTTTCTGGCGTACTCAAAGCCGTATCTGGCTACCCGTTCGGCAGCTTTCCGGGTCACCAGCTTGACGCACTCGGCGGCAACGTCGCCGATACGGTGCTCAATGGCGCTGTAAACACCCTCAGACAGTTCCCACAGGATGACCACATCCATGTCCGCATGGTCGCCGGAAATACCGGGGATGCCCCGGGAGGGACGGGGGCAGACGAACAGATTCAGCTCCCTGCGGATGGCATTGTTAAAGGAAGGGTAGATATGCTCGCTTCCATCCTTATGGATGCAGGTGACCCGGCCCTTTCCTTTTTCCACCGTGATAGGACCCTTCAGGGAAACCTTCAGGTCCTTTATCATCTGAATGGATTCCCCCGGCACCGGATGACCGTACTTTTCGATGGCCTCCTCCGCAATGGGAATATTCACCCATTCAATGTCCAGCCCGCAGGCATCCACGACCTCCATTGCAGCCGCAACGATCTCGGGGCCAATGCCATTTCCTTTCAATACGCCGATTTTCATAGTGCTGTCCGTTCCTTCCTTTGTAAAATTTCAACAAAACTAGTATAGCATTGAACGGAACCAAAAACAAGTGAAGGTAACCCGTTCCAGGACCTGCCATAGTTCTTTGTCTTCAGCATCAGGGCAGCCCATCAGCAGATTCTCCCGGACGGTTCCCTTGAACAGGCAGCTCTGGTGGCTGACATAGGTGATTGTATTCATCAGATTCTCCTCAGAAATCTCAGCCAGTGATTTCCCGCCCACCGTTATTTTCCCCCCGATAATCAAGATTTCTTCCCATAAGAATGGAGGCAATGGTGCTTTTCCCACAGCCGGATTCTCCCACAATGGCAGTAAAGCCACCCATCGGAAACACCAGATCGACGCCCTGCAGAACATCCCTCTCCCGTTCGTAGCGGAAGTGAAGACTGTGACAGCAAATCGTGCAATCCTGCGGCACTGCGGCAGTTTTTTGCGCTGTCTCCGGCAGATCCAGCAAGCGGAAGATCTTATCCGACGCAGCCATGCCGTTCATGGCAATATGGAAGAAACTGCCCAGCTGGCGCATGGGGATGAAAAAATCAGCCGCCAGCAGGATGATCGTCAGACAGCCGCCAAGCCCCACACGACCCAAACGGAACTGCGTCACTGCCATGAGGATGCCCGCCGCCGCACCGCCGTAGGCTACCAGATCCATGATGGTGATGGAGTTCAGCTGCATGGTCAGCACCTTCATGGTAATCCGGCGGAACTTTTCAGACTGCTCGTTCATCTCACGGTTTTTGAATGCATCCGCCTGATAGATTTTCAGTGTTGTCAGCCCCTGAAGGTTTTCCAAAAACGTGTCCCCCAGGGCGGTGTACTGATCCCAATACCTGCTCAGCAGTTTTTTCGCCCAGGTCTGCACCGCCGCAATGGCAACGGGGATCAGAGGAACGCAGACCAGCAGCACAATGGCGGAGGGCACATTCACAAAACGCAGCACCGCAAACAGGGTAAGAGGTGCCAGCAGGGCGTAAAAGAACTGGGGAAGGTAAGCGCCAAAGTAAGTTTCCAGCTGATCTACGCCCTCCACGGCCATCTGGACAACCTCGGAAGTCTGAATCTGCTCCTTGTAGGGGGCACCCAGCCGCAGGAGTTTGGCATAGATTTTTTCCCGAAGCGTCTTTTTGACCGCCTTGCTGGAAAGGAAACCCATACGGGCAGAGCACACATTGCAGATGAAGCGAAGGATTACTTCCACAATGGTGATGAAAGCAGTCAGAAGCAGGTCATTTACTCCGGCCCATCCCAGATACAGCCCCTCCAACAGTTGGCAGATTGTACCAATCAGGATCATATTCGCCGCAAGCGAACACCATTGCAGCGCCACATTTCCGGCAATGTACTTTTTACTTTCGCTGACAACCCCGATTAGCCGCTTGTTGATCATCATGCTGTTTTTTTCTGTTTCTGATAATTACGGCAGAGCCGTCTTGATTGATGGTTAGCAATAGCTAACCATCAACTAAGTGATTAGCAGCTGCTGGTTAGCGGCTGCTAATAGTGAGATGTTACTATGTTTTCGTCAGAAAGTCAACCGCCCGCTTCCTGGTTTTAGCAGGAAATTTATGGTATGCGCTTCCCCAATGCCACGATGGACATTACTTATCAGGTAGGCACGCTGAGCACCTCGGGGACTATGGTATGGCCCTCAAGGAAACAGGGAAAGCCCGGGACGTATCCCGGGCTTTCGCGCGATATGGACGACATTGGTTTCCCAAACCCTTCTGCATGATTGCGCAGTCAAGGGTGTACAAAGTGAAAAAAACGGATGCAGCGGTTTTACAGCATCAAAAGCCTTTTAATACTCGTGGTTATTTCACAGCCTTTGCCCGCGGGCTACTTAACCGTTTTTTCCCGCCACTTCTGATTGGCGGTGGCAGTGAACTGATTGCGCACGGTGATGGAGCCGTCGTCATTGAGGATGAACCAGAGCATATCCGAATCCAGAGGGCGCAGGCCGCCCTTTGCCTGGGTTTCCAGTACCTGCTTTGCCATGGCATAGGTTTCGTCGGCGTACAGGGTGGTTTCGTCATAGCCCTGCCACTGGTTCGGTCGGGAAATCTCGGTCAGCAGACTCTGACCATAGCCGTTGGCCCGATCCTCGGAGCGGTTGACTGCCACCCACATAATGACGGCCTTTACGTTGTCGGACCTTCCGGCGCCCACGCTGTCCGCCAGCCGGGCCAGGGCCGCAGCCTCCGGAATCACCGCTTCCTCCGTGGGGGCGGTCTCCTCCTCCGGCAGAATTTCCACGACGGTAGCAGCCGGCACGGTTTCCGCAGGCGTTTGCACAGTCTGCTTTCCCGGAAGAAGGGACAGAATCAGAAGCAGCAGAATCAGCGGTGACCACAGCCGGATGTCGTAGTACCAACGCACATCCTCCCCCAGGTGGAGCAGGAAGGATGGAATGGGAAGGGTACGCTTTTTTTGCTGTTTTCTCCTTCTGGGCTCGATTCTCGGTTCTGTTCCGGGTTCAGTTTGGAACTCTGTGTTGGATTCTTCGTTTAGTATTGGATCCATGATATCATCTCCTTCTGTTTTCGCCGCAGGTTCCAAATATCGGCGAATTCCTACCGGTCTCATAATAATACGACGACGGCAAAAAATGGGTCGAATTCTCTGGTGTGGAAGAGAATTTTCTGCTTTGGAAATATAATAACATATTCTGGCTAAAAAGTCAATTTTTCTTCAATTTTCCGTAATTATGTTAACTTTTTTACGAATTATGTAAACGGAAAAGGTCCTCGGTTTCGATCTTTCCCACGTCTGGCAGGGGAAATAAGGTAAAACGTCAAATTGCGGCACCCAGCAAAAACTGGGTGCCGCAATTATAATTGCTTGGCATATCTGTATTACCGGCTGTTTCGCTCCGCACGGTGGGCAATCAACTGGGCGGCGATGGAAATGGCGATTTCTGCCGGGGTTTCGGCCTGAATGGAGATGCCGATGGGGGTGGTGACGCCGTTCAGCTCTTCCTCGGTCAGGCCGTATTCCTCTTTGAGTACCTTGCGGACCCCGGCGGCCTTGTGGCGGCTGCCGATGACGCCGCAGTAGCAGGGGCGGCATTTCAGTACCTGTGCCTGCACGACGGTATCTCCCGAATGGCCCCGGGTCATGACGCAGACATAGTCCTCGCTGCCGATGGTGACGAAATCGGAAAGCCTGTGAAAATCCCCCAGAATCACCTGCTCCGCCGTGGGGAACAGGGCGGGGTCTGCAAATTCCGGCCGGTCATCCATTACCACGCACCGGAAGCCTACATGGGCCAGCACCGGAACCAACTCCTGGGCCACGTGACCGCCGCCGAAGACATAGACCCGCCCGGCGGTGACAATCTGCTCAATGTACAGTTCATGTCCGCCCACCTGTACCCGGTGAGGCTGCCGGGTCAGATAGGGCAGCAAGGCGCTGTCGCCCTTGCCCGTCAGATACAGCCGACCGCCGTCGCCCAGATCGGACACCAGCCAGGCGTCCGCTCCCCGGACAAACCGGGCCTCGGCCTCGTCCGCCAGCGCCAGAATGTCCGGATCTCCCGCGCTCAGGTAGTGGAAGAACACGTTGCAGGCGCCGCCGCAGATCATGCCCAGATTCTGCACATCGTCCCGGGTCAGGGTAAAGTCATGGCCTCGGGAGCTTTTTTCCTGCAAAACTGTCAGGGCAATCTGCTCCGAGCGGTACTCCACCGCGCCGCCGCCGATGGTGCCGCAGATTCTGCCGCTTTTTCCCACCAGCATCCGGGCGCCGGCGCCCCGGGGGGTGGCGCCGGAGGAGGCGGTGACCGTGACCATGACCAGATCTTCTCCCGCCAGCAGCCGGGCTTTCATGACTTGCAGCATCTGTCTCATAAAATTTCCTCCGATTGCAAAAATCTCTCGTTTTCCCATATCAGGGAGATTACTTCACAGTACCGGGGCTTATACCGCCTGCCGGTGATTCCCCGCAAAAACAGCTCTGTTATGCCGCCGTGGGTAACCACGGCAAAATCCCCGGGGCTGACCCGGGCCGCTTCTTCCATGGCGGCGGAAAACCGGGCAAGGCCCTGTTCAGGCGCTTCCGAACCGGGGGGCATCCGAGATTTGTCATCCGCCCGGGCGGCGTACAATTCCGGGAACCGCTGCCGGATTTGACCGAAGGTCAGTCCGTCCCACTGCCCGTAGTCCAGTTCCCGAAGGCCGTCCAGAATGGTAATTTCCTGAGAGATTGTTCGGGCTGTCTGCACGGCCCGGGTTAAGGGGCTGGAAAAAACCGCTGTGACGGTTGGCAGGGATGCGGCCATGGCTTCCGCCTGGGCAAGGCCAGCGTCCCCCAGCGGGATGTCCGTCCTGCCGAGACACCGGCGCTGTCCGTCGGGGAAGTCCGGCAGAGCGTGCCGGATGAGATACACCCGCTTCATTCGAACAGCCCTCCGAAATATTCCGGATAAAGGGCCTCGGCATCCGCGCGGATTCGTCTCTCGTATTCCGCGAAACGACTCAGAAGCAGCTGACCGCGCTCCGTCAGGCGGCTCTGAATGCCTCCCGCGCCGCCCTGGATGCGTTCGATCAGGGTGCAGCCCAGCTGACTTTCCAGCGTGCGAATCATATTCCAGCAGCTGGAGTAGATCAGCTGCATTCGCTGTCCCGCCGCCCGGACGGATTTTGTCTCGTCCACCAGCGTCAGCAGCATGGCAATTTTTTCATCAAAAAAGGCTTTTCCTTGTTCAGGGACACGCTGACCACCGGACGCACCAGCTGAGAATTGTGGTAATCCACCAGCGCGGAAAATCCGCAGGCGTGTCGGCATCGTGAAGCGTGCCGGGGTCATCCACCGGAATCTGCCGCATTGATGTGCCGCAGCGCTCCACCGGCTCCCTTCAGTCCTCCCTCGCCGCTGTCCGCCAGAATACCGTCAAACAATTCGGCATTTACGAGGATGGGGTGTCCCGTCTGCCCCTGACAGGAAGGACAGGCAAGCGCTGCCCCGGAATCCAGCAGGGTACGCACCGTGGAAGCCGTAAACAGCGGAATATCCACCGGGGTAAACAGTACGGCGCCGCACTTGCCGCGAAGATAGTCAAGCCCAATCTTTACGGAGTCAAACATCTGGGTGGTTTCGTAGGCGTCGTTGCGAAGGAAGATCACACCGCTGCCGGCCAGATGCCGCTCCAGCGTCACCGCGTTGAAGCCGGTGACCATGACGATTTTGCGGATTCCGGCCTGCCGGAAGGTTGCCACCACCCGCTGGGCAATGGAAATGGAGCCGATGCTCAGCATGGGCTTGAAGTCCCCCATTCGGGAGGACATTCCGGCGGCTACGATCAGCGCGGCAGTCTGCATGGCGGCACCTCCTGTGATTTTTATGATTACACTATACCGCATCGTTGTTGAACTGTAAATGGAAAAATAAAAAGCAGGTTACTTTTTTGTGCAAATTTGATATAATCCTTAATACTTACCGGACTAACGCGGCAGACAGTTGGAATTTAGTTGACAGTTGAAAGTTGAAAGTGGAGGAGTCCCTACGGGACAATTGAAATAATTTTGACTGAAAAACCGGACATTCTCCTGTAAATGTATCGTGTTCAAGATTTGGCGGGATATTTTAAATCATCCCGAAGGGATACCACAACTTTCAACTTTCAACTGTCAACTTTCAACTCAATTACAGTTGCCGTTCTGCTGACTAAAGTCGCCCAGTATTCTATTTCAATAACAATGGCAGAGGGAGTGAGACAGTGGGCATTTATGTTTGGGGCACAGGCTGCGGCGCGTCGGAGCTGATGGCGCAGGGGTTTTCGAAGGAAGCTGTCACGGCCTTTGTGGACAGCTGCCCCTCCGGGGGACAGTTTTTGGGAAAGCCAGTGCTGCTGCCGGAGGAAATTCCAGTATCCGACTGCGAACTGGTCATTGTCACCACCCGCCAGGCGGAAGCTGTGGCGCAAAGGTGCCGTCAGCTGGGCATCCCGCCGGAGCGGTGCCTGTTTCTGAAAAACGGCGTTTTTCTCGCCGATCGCAATGCCGCGTCTCGGCAGACGGCGGAACGGCTGCTGGGAAGGGAACTGACCGACACGCTGCTTCCCCGGTATTTCACAATTCCCGAACCGGGTCAGCTCCGCGGCGGTGCGCTGCCTGTTCAGGAGCGGGAAGATGATTTCGTCCGTCTGGGCACTCTGGAGCTTCTGTGCCGCCGTCTGGATGGGGTGCCCGGCGCGGCAGCGGAGCTGGGCGTGTACCGGGGACGCTTTGCCCGCTGCATCAACCGCCTGCTGCCGGACAGAACCCTCTATCTTTTTGACAGCTTTGCAGGCTTTTATCCGACAGCCGGGGCAGGGGAGGCCATGCAGGCCGTCCACGAAAACACCACCGTCCGGCAGGTTTTGGAAGCGTTGCCCTATCCGGAGCGCGCCGTCGTGAAACCGGGTTTCTTCCCGGAATCCCTGAACGGCTTGGAAGAAATATTCTGCCTTGTGTCGCTGGATGTGGATTTTGAAGGCGCAACTTTGGAGGGGCTGCGGTATTTCTGGCCCCGGCTGTCGGAGGGCGGGTATCTGCTGCTCCACGACTGGGGAAATCCAAAACTGCCCGGCGTGGCTAGGGCGTTGGAGCGATTCTGTGAAATCCTCGGACACGGGATTCCCTCGGTTCCTCTGCCGGATTTGGGCGGGACACTGGTAGTGTGTAAGGAATCCACTAAAATATAAGCCTTTTTTCTGCGACTTGTATTTGGTTGCAAGTTGTAAATCGGCTACGGGTTCAGTTAGGATAGAATCGTGGAAGGGAACCTCCGTAAGCACAGAAAAGGTTGGGTGATTTGCATGGACAGCGAAATTTTCGAGATTTCCGCAAAGGAAGTCACCGTAGAGGTGGTGGACGCGGCAACCGGCAAGGTTTACCGCCGGACGCTGCCCATCGACTATTACGAAAATGCCAATGGCCTTGTGCTCCGGGGCGAGAATCTGGACGGCAGCGTCTCCCAGCTGGTGTTCTACTCCGCCCGGGGAATGCAGCGGATGCAGGACCTCACCGGGAAGGGCCCGGACGAGGACCCCTGCGGTTCCCATAAGAAATAGTAAGTTTTTTTACAAATTATAAGGAGGAGTGGCACTATGGTCAGAAAAACGTTTGTTATTAACGGCGTCACCCGGAATATTCTGGTGGACGAGAACGAGACGCTGGCAACCTTCCTGCGGGAACGCCTGCTGCTCACCGGCTGTAAGATCGGCTGCGGCGAAGGCCACTGCGGCGCCTGTAACGTCATCGTAAACGGCAAGGTCACCCGCTCCTGTCTGACTAGGCTCGGCAAGATCAAGGATGGCGCGGAAATCACCACCATCGAGGGCATCGGCACCCTGTCCGACCTGCATCCGCTACAGGTGGCCTGGATGGCTCACGGCTGCGCCCATTGCGGCTTAAGGGTATTGACACCACCGCTGCCGAGAAGATGCCCGGTGTGGAGAGGATCATCACCGCCAAGGGCATTGTGGCCGCCGGCGGCAAGAACCGGATCAACGGTCTGGTCATGCTGCCGCTGAACAACAAGTGCGACGGCTGGGATCGTCCCGTGCTGTGTGACGAGAAGATCTTCCAGTTCGGCGACGCCATCGCCATCGTTGCCGCCGACACCGAGGCTCACGCCCGTGCCGCCGCCGACGCTGTGAAGGTGGACATCGAAGAGCTGCCCGCCTACATGAACGCCATGGACGCCATCGCCGAGGACGCCATCGAGATTCATCCCGGCACCCCCAACGCCTACTACGAGACCAACTGCATCAAGGGCCCCGACTTCGACTTTGACTCCGCTCCCAACGTGGTGGAAATCGAGTCCTACTGCTCCCGTCAGCCTCACCTGCATCTGGAGCCTGACTGCGGCTACGCCTACATCGATGAGGACGGCATGGTCACCGTGCACTCTAAGTCCATCGGTATCCACCTGCACATGCCCATGATCGCCGACGGCATTGGCGTTCCCATGGAGAAGCTGCGTATCGTCCAGAACCACGCCGGCGGTACCTTCGGCTACAAGTTCTCCCCCACCAACGAGGCCATTCTGGGCGCGGCTGCCAAGATTCTGGGCAGGCCCGTGTCTCTGGTCTTTAACCAGTTCCAGAACATCACCTACACCGGCAAGCGCAGCCCCGCCTTTATGCACATCAAGCTGGCGGCTGACGAGAACGGTAAGCTGCTGGGCCTGTGGGGCGACAACTACGTTGACCATGGCCCGTACTCCGAGTTCGGCGACCTGCTGACCCACCGTCTGAGCCAGTTCGTCGGCGCGGGCTACGACATCCCCACCATCCGCAACAAGAGCCAGACCGTCTTTACCAACCACGCATGGGGCTCCGCCTTCCGCGCCTACGGCTCTCCCCAGTCCTTCATGGGCTCCGAAATCGCCATCGACGTGCTGGCTGCCAAGATGGGTATGGACCCCTTCGACATCCGCGAGCTGAACTGCTACAAGGAGTCCGCCCAGTCCACCATCCTCACCGGCTACAAGCCCGACGTCTACTGCTTGGAAGAGATGTACAAGCAGGCCCGTCCCCAGCCGGGGAATGAACGGTGTAAATATGTATTTTTCCCCGGCTGTCAGGCTACGGCCATCGCCCCTGCCACCGTAAGGGCTGACAGCCAAGACTCTGCGCAATCCGGCGGATGCTGGCCTGTGTTTCGGCGTCTCCTCTTGCGCCGCAGGCATCGTGGACAGCGATGGGCTTATTCAGCCGTTTTGCCTTCTCCGGCAGGCCGATCTCCTCCAACACTTTCCAGACTCCCTGCACCTGCAAATGCTCGCGTTTTGAAAGATTCTTCTTACAGGTGGGGCACCCGGCGATCACCCTGGGATTGCCCAGGGCCTCCAACTGCCTGTCCAGAAACGCAATGGTATCCGCATACATCTCATACCGCCCGGCCCAGTCGCAGATGGCGCCGCAGCAGCCCAGCATCAGGGCAACGCTGCCCTCCAAACGCTGGCACAAATCCAGATATGCAGGTGACGCAGACGCCCTACGAAGGGGACAAGTCCCCCTGCTGCGGCTACGGCGGCCTGACCCAGTTCACAACCCGGGGCTTGGCGAAGGAAATGACGGACAAGTGTCTGGAACGCTCCGACCTGCCTTACTTAAGCTACTGCATGGCCTGCCGGGACCGTTTTGCCCGGGAGGGGCGGGAATCCATGCACCTTTTAGAGCTGGTCTACGGCACCTCCGCCGACCACTGCCCGGATATCAGTGCCAAGCGGTTTAACCGGCTGAGCCTACGCAACCAACTGCTGAAAGAAATCTGGAACGAGGAGGTAACCCCCATGGATTTGGGCTTTACCATCGAATATACCCCCGAGGCGGAAGCCATGATGGACGACCGGATGATTCTCAAAACCGATGTCGTTCGTGTTCTGCAAACACTGCGGGAGACCGGCGAGGCCATCCGGGATGAGGAAACCGGCCTGCTTCTGACCCGCGCCCGGCTGGGCAACGTGACCTTCTGGGTCAAATACGAGGAAGTGGACGGCGGCTACCGGGTGCACCGGGCCTACAGCCACCGGATGAATATTGTCAATCGTCTGTAAGCTGGTAAAGAGTTTAGTTGACAAAATCGCATGTCATTGCGAGGAGCGAAGCGACGTGGCAATCCGTAGTCCTTTTGGTAACAGGTTCGTCTCCGGAGCATGAAAAGGGGAACGGATTGCCACGCCAGCGTGCGCGCTGGCTCGCAATGACATTCGTTTCTGTGCAGCTAAAGAACAATAAACCTATTGAATACGAGAGGGAACCAAGTATGGCCGACAAAAATTATTACACCATCGACCCGGAGGGGAAGCTGACCTGCATGAAATGCGGCGTAAAGCTTCAAAAGGGCAAGGCAAAATTTATGTATCTGGACAACGGCTTTCCCGTGGAGCTGCCGGTGTGTCCCAAATGCGGCTTCATCTATGTGCCGGAGGAGCTGGCACTGGGCAAGGTGCTTTCCGTGGAGAAGGCCCTGGAGGACAAGTGATGCTGGGGCATCCCGGCGGCGAGGAGCACAGCCGCTATCTGATTGAACTGTCCTTCCTGCCACCCCCCGCCCGGTGGCTGGATATGGGTGCCGGGGACGGAAGCACGGTACGGCTGTTACAATCTCTGGGCTATGAAGCGGAGGGCATCGACCTGAACCCACGGGGCGACGACGTGACCGCCGGGGATTATTTGCAGCCGCATTACCCCGAAGGCAGCTTTGACGGCATCCTGTCCCAGTGTAGCTTCTATGTCAGCGGGAACGTTCCCGAGGCTTTGCGGCAGGCGGGATGGCTTCTGCGCAAAGGCGGCAAGCTGGTGTTCTCCGACGTGACGGAGGATGTGGTGCAGCTTCTGGATCAGGTGCGGCAGGCGGGCTTTGCCGTGCGGCATCTGGAAGACCTGACGGAAGCGTGGAAGGAATACTACTTAGAAGCCCTGTGGACGCAGGATAACGTCTGCCTGCCCCGGGGGAAAAAGGTTACCTATATCGGCTTTCCGGTGCTGCTTCTGGGTTTGAGCAGGATGTACGGCAGGCCCCTGCCCATTTGCCGGGCGCTGGTGTCCGGGGACGCCTGCCCCAAGGGTGTGATGGACGCTCTGGAAAGGGAATTGGGCAGCAAACTCTACCCTCACTACGGCAGCAGAGAGTGCGGGCTGGGCGGGGCCGTCACTTGTCCTGCCTTTGAGGGAATGCACCTGCGGGAAAATCACATCATCCCTGAAATTGTTGACGAAGGTGGACGGGTTCTGCCCGAGGGCGAATACGGCGAGCTGGTGATTACCACCATCGGCATGGAAGCCATGCCCCTGATCCGCTACCGCACGGGAGATTTTACCCGTATCCTGCCGCCCTGTCCCTGTGGCGGCGTGACCCGGCGCATTGACACCGTTTCCCGCCGGGAGGGGGAAATTTCCATGGAACGGCTGGACAGCGCCCTGTTTTCACTGGAAACTCTGGTGGATTACCGGGCCGCTTTTGACGGAACATTGCATATCGATGCACGGACAGTGGACGGGCAGGGCAGGGAGCGGTTGACACAGGCGGCAAATGACTGCTGCCCCGACAGGACTGTGATGGTGCGGGTATCCTCAGCGGAGCCGGATGACCGGCCTATGTATTTGGGTAAACGGTATGTTCAGTAGGGAAGAATCTGACCATTTTCCGCCGGCTTCAGAAAGTGGAGACGGAAATAGTTTTTCTGAAACGTGATAAGCCCCTCCTCCTGCATCAGGCTCAGCTCCCGGGACAGGGCGCTGCGGTTGACGCAGAGGTATGCCGCCAGCTCCTCCCGGGAAAAGGGAATGGCAAAGGAGGTTGTCTGACGCCGGGAGGCCTGCAGGGTCAGAAACATCAGAATCCGCTCCCGCAGACCCTTCTGGGAGAGAATGGCAAGGCGGTACTCCTTCTTGATGTTCCCATTGGAAATCCATGCCGCAAGCTGTCGGGTCAGCTCCGCCCGCCAGATTTCCGGCAGCATTCCGGGCCGGGTCGCCAGCTCCGCCGGAAAGTAGGCGATCCGGGTATCCGCGGCAGTCACCGCATGATAGGGGGACAGCTGACTGCGGGTAAAGATCAGGTCAGCGCCCAGAATCTCCCCCGGGCGCAGGGCGTTAATCAGGCTGCAGCTGCCCTCCATAAAAATGTGCATGATATTGATTTTCCCGGAAAGCAGGATTCCAAAACGACTGACTTTTTGCTGGGGCCGAATCAGGCAGAGCCCCTTTCGGTATTCCTGAATCTGCCGGTGAGGCAGAATGCAGTCTGCGACGATCTCCTCCGGGAAATCGGCAAACAGCTCCGACTTTTTCAGTCCTTCCAGCAGCATCTCCATGAAAGAATCCTCCACCTGATGAAAATTAATATCATTATATCAAAAGTATGTTGCTATAGCAACATACTTTTCTTTTTTTGATGGTATATCCTAATAAACATGAGGCAAAATACAGCATTTTGACGAATCGCCTCGGTGATGGAGGAAAGAATATGAAAAAATGGATTTCCCTTTTCACCGCGCTTTGCATGGCAGCCTGCCTGTTCACCGGATGCGGCGCCAAACAGGAAGCCCCTGCTCCTGCCACTGTTTCCGCCGCCGCTCCGGCGGAAACAGCCGCGCCGCAGACGGAAGCCCCGGCACAGCCGGTGGAACTGATCGTGTTCGCCGCAGCGTCCATGACCGAGACCCTGACGAAACTGGGGGATCAGTACATGGCCGAGCATCCCGAAGTGACCGTTGTTTTTAACTTCGACTCCTCCGGCACCCTGAAGACCCGGATTCAGGAGGGCGCGGACTGCGACATTTTCATCTCCGCCGGTCAGAAGCAGATGAACCAGCTGGATATCACCGCAAATCCCGAGGTCAACACCGAGGGCCTGGATTTTGTCCTGGAGGGCACCCGGTTCAACATTCTGGAAAACAAGGTGGCCTTGGCTGTCCCGGAGGGCAATCCCGCCGGTATCGAATCCTATGACGATCTGGCTGCCAAATTAAAGGACGGCAAGGTGGTGCTGGCTATGGGCAATTCCGATGTCCCCGTTGGTCAGTACACCCAGAAGATTCTGGCCTACTATGCGCTGTCCGAGGAAGATTTGGCTGCCGCCGGTGCCGTCACCTACGGCTCCAACGTCAAGGAGGTCACCACTCAGGTCAGCGAGGCAACCGTGGACTGCGGCATCATCTATCAGACCGACGCCTTCTCCGCTGGGCTCACCGTGGTGGACACCGCTGCCGCCGAGATGTGCGGACAGGTCATTTATCCCGCCGCCATTCTGAAAACCTCTCAGAATGTGGACGCGGCGCAGGCGTTCCTGGACTATCTTGTGAGCGATGCCGGTGACACGGTATTCGAAGCCGTGGGCTTTACGCCTGTGGTATAATGGAAGAAACCCCGCAGGCGGGCGAATTGCCCGCCTGTTTCGGCGTTTGACAGGAGGGAAGCTAGGGACTGGTTTCCGCTGTATAACTCAATCCGCATTGCCGCCATCAGTACGGTGATTATTTTCTTTCTGGGTATTTTTGCCGCCTACTACATAGCAAAGACACCCCGGCTGGTCAAGGGCGTGCTGGACGTGATTCTGACATTGCCGCTGGTGCTGCCGCCCACGGTGGTGGGCTACCTGCTGCTGCGGGTTCTCGGCCCCAAGCGGGTCATTGGCGCATGGTTTCTGCGAGTCTTCGATTTGAAACTGACCATGACCTGGTGGTCGGCGATTTTTGCCACCACCGTGGTGATTTTTCCTCTGATGTACCGCACCGCCCGGGGCGCTTTCGAGTCCTTTGACGAGACGCTGGCCTATTCCGCACAGTCCTTGGGTCTCAGCAACACCTATATTTTCTGGCGGATTCGGATGCCCTACTGCCGTCAGGGAATCTTGGCGGGTACGGTGCTGGCCTTTGCCCGGGCGCTGGGCGAATACGGCGCGACCAGCATGATCTGCGGCTATACCCCCGGCAGGACTGCCACCATTTCCACCACCGTCTATCAGCTCTGGCGCACCAACGACGACGGCGCCGCCTTCCGGTGGGTGCTGGTCAACCTGTCCATCTCCTTTGTGGTGCTGCTGGCGGTGAATATGCTGGAAAAGCGCAGCCGGAAGGGAGGGGCCTGAATGTCAGCTTTTGTGGACATTGAGAAAACCCTCGGTTCCTTCCATCTGAAGGTGCGCTTTGAAGCCGGGAATGAGACACTGGCCCTGCTGGGCGCCTCCGGCTCCGGCAAGAGCATGACCCTCAAGTGCATCGCCGGCATCGAAAAGCCGGACCGGGGCCGGATCGTGGTGGACGATGTGGTGCTGTTCGATTCGGAAAAGCATATCAATCTGCCGCCCCAGCAGCGGCATACGGGGCTGATGTTCCAGAATTACGCCCTGTTTTCCAACATGACGGTGCTGCAAAATATCCGGGCCAGTGCCGGTCGGGAGCCGGACAAGCGTAAGCGGGAGGCCGCCGTGACTGCCATTATGGACAGCTTTGGACTGACCCCCCTGGCCGGGCACCTGCCCTCCCAGCTGTCCGGCGGACAGCAGCAGCGCACCGCTCTGGCCCGGATTCTGGTCTCCAGTCCCAGAATTCTGCTGCTGGACGAGCCCTTCTCCGCGCTGGACAACCACCTGCGGTTCCGGCTGGAGCAGGAGGTGCGGCAGATTATCGGAGAGTTTGGCAAAACTGTGCTGCTGGTATCCCATGACCGGGACGAGGTCTTCCGGCTTTCGGACAGCATCGCCATTGTGGACGACGGTAAAATCGACGCCTTCGGCACCAAAGCGGAGGTGTTTGCCAATCCCCGCACCCGGAAGGGCGCTATGCTCACCGGCTGCAAAAATATTTCCCATCTGGAAATGCTGGAAGCCGGGAAAGCCTGGGCAACGGACTGGGATATGGAACTGGAGATTCCCGGACTGACCCCGGAAACCGGCGCGGTCGGTATCCGGATGCATGATATCCGCCCGGGGCCGGGAAGGAACGGTTTCCGCTGCCGGGTGGTGGAGGAAATTGAGAATCCCTTCTCCTACACGATTATGCTGCAGAGCGTGAGCAGTGCCGCCGGCTCCTGCCCCATTGGTTGGGAAATGGAGAAAGCAGCCTGGAAAAGGCTTCGCGCGCCGGAAATCGGCATCTGCCTGCCCCCGGAATCCCTGCTGCTGCTGAAAGATTAATATAAACGAGGTTCGTAGAATGAAAAAAATAAACGTACAGGACGCTATCGGCATGACGCTGTGCCACGACATCACGGAAATGAACGACGGCTTCAAGGGCGTGGCCTTCAAGCGGGGCCACATCCTCCGGCAGGAGGATGTGGAGCATATGCTGGACATCGGTAAGCGGTCGGTGTTCATCTGGGAGGAAAACGCGGGAGAAATCCACGAGGAGGACTGCGCCCGGCGGATGGCTGCCATGGCCCCAGTGGAGGGGTGCCATTACACCGAGCCTTCCGAGGGAAAGGTGCTGCTGATTGCCGACCAAAGGGGAATGTTCCGGGTGAACCGGGCGCTGCTGCGGAAAATCGATTCCATCGGCGATATCACCATCTGCACCCTGCCTGACCACTATCCTGTGGAAGCGGGGGCACGGCTGGCCTCCATGCGCATCGTTCCGCTGGTGACGAAGGAAGCACAGATTCTGGAAGCGGAGCGGCTGTGTTCCGAGGAAACGCTTCTGGATCTGCGGCCCTACCAGCCGAAGAAAATCGGTGTGGTCATCACCGGCTCCGAGGTCTATTCCGGCCGCATTCAGGATAAGTTTGAGCCGGTGGTTCGTGCCAAGATGAAACAGTATCCCGCGGAAATTCTGGGCGTTACCATCTGCGACGACGATCTGGACATGATTGTTGGAGCGGCAAAGGCCCATCTGGAAAACGGCGCGGATTTTCTGATCTTCACCGGCGGCATGAGCGTGGACCCGGACGATCTGACACCCACCGCTATCCGACTGTTGGGGGCGGAGATTATCAGCCACGGCGTGCCCTCCCAGCCCGGCAACATGACGTTGGTCGCCTATCTGGGGGATGTGCCCATTCTGGGTGTCCCCGGCGCGGCAATCAAGCTGCCCACGACCATATTTGATGTTCTTCTGCCCCAGATTTTTGCCGGAGACAAGCTCACAAAGGAAGACCTGATCGGTCTGGGCGACGGCGGCCTGTGCCAGATGTGCAAAGTCTGCCGCTGGCCCAACTGTACCTTTGGCCGGTATTGACTTTATAAGCTAAGGCAGCCACCATTGTGCGGTGTTGCCCTAAGGAACCTCTGGATAAATCCTCTGCGGCTTTCCCGGCGAATTGTCTGCCGCCAGCTCTTGCCAATTTCATCAGAAACTCTTTCAGAAACTCCCCGGAATGCCGCAAGAAATCGCATTCCGGGGAGTGTCAATGTTATCTCGCTGATATCCTGATATTCAATAGAAGACAAATTGAGGTTCCAACATTTTGACCCTGTTTGTGTGACTGCCGCTGTCCCGAAACCTGTTCCCGACGGGACATGTGCTGGCTCCGTACATTCCCATGGTAATCGCCACGCTGGTGGCGATCCCCATTTCCTCAGCCATCAGCCTGCACTCTGCCAAGCCCATTCAGGGCATGGTGGAGGCTACAAAATCCATCTCGAAGGGTGACTTTTCTGTGCGGGTGTCTGAGGAAGGGGAAGGCGATATCGGCGAACTTCTGCACAGCTTTAATCAAATGACCGCGGAACTGGGCAGTACGGAATTGATGCGCAAGCTTCCCGCATCACTTTATGGATACGGGATGAGGGAATCGGCATCAGCCCTGAGCATATCGGACATATTTTCGATAAATTTTATCAGGAGGACGACGCACATTCCTCTGTGGGAAATGAACTGGGGCTTTCTCTTGTGTACAGGATTGTACAATTAAGCCAGGGCGAGATTTCCGTAGAGAGCCAGAAAGGCATTGGTACGGTGTTCACTGTGATACTGCCTTGTGCCTCTGACCCGTAAAGAAAACGAAAAGATGACACTTTCCAACCGTGATCGTGTCATCTTTCTGTGTAATTTACGTGATAGTGGGGTTATGCGATAAAAAAGGGTTGCGTTTCAAAATGGAATATGTATAATAGTATTAACATATTCTATTCTGGGGGGCCGCATATGGGCGCGCTGCTGAATTGGGATCGGGACGATCATTTTGCGGTAGATCACGGAATCTCCGGTATTTCCGGAAAAACCGTACAATACTATAGCGGTATGGTGGATGTGGGGTTTGCAGTCTACCCGGCAGGGGAACTGCTGTGCCAGTTTCTGAACTATGACCCTTCGGATTTTCTCGCAATGAAGCGGCAGCGGGATGGCCGCGTTCCGGTTCCTCCGGAACAGCTTGCCGCCCTGCTCTCCGGTATGCCCTACTACCGGGAGTTGATGGCCCAGCTGGAACCGGGCAGGCGGTTGGTCTGCGGGCAGCTGTTCAGCCAATACCAGCGGGGAATTCTCTGGCAGGATGCACAGGAATGCTTTCAATTAATAGAGAATCGATATTTACCTTTAGCAATTCAAATATCCCGGGCAGCCGAAAACGGGCGGAACGCGCTTTCCGCATTGGCTTCTCTGCCGGAGGGGGCGCTGGATTCCCCTTCCCTTGGCGATTACCTGCGCGCACCGATGTCCAAGCCGGAACCTGCCTTCGTAATCCGGGACAGAAAAACAGAGCCAAGGCTTGCCGAACAATACCGGTTGACCCGGCTGTCAGAGCTTATGTATCTGGAGCTGATCCACCTGCTGTTTTCCGGCGGCAGCATCCAGAAATGCGGGAATTGCGGCAGGTTCTTTCTGCCGGAGCGGGGCTACAGCTATCGTTATTGCAGCCGGGTGGCCCCGGGGGAGTCGGAACGCACTTGCCGGGACATCGGCGCCGCCAGAGCGCGGCAGAACAAACTGGCTGGCAGCACCGTGCTGACCGCCTATCAGAGGGCCTACAAGCGGTACTATGCCCGGGTGTTGAAGCATCGCTGGAGCAAAGAACAGTTTCAGCGCTGGCAGGAGGAAGCCCTGCGTGTCCGCAGTGAAGCGGAAGCCTCCCATTGGTCCGGGCTGCAGCTGGAGGACAAGCTTCGTGAACTTGCGGAGAATCTCTGATTGGAAATAGTAAAATGAAATATAAAACTCTATAATCTATCAGTTGTGAACAGGAACGGCTCTCCGAATTCGGAGAGCCGTTTAATCGTTCCCTAGGTTCCGGTGTAGGCTGCCGTATAGACGGCAATCACCTCCGCGGGTGAAACCGAAATCAGATTGCTGCCCATGCAGGTATCCTGCATTGCCAGCGATGAAAGCTCGGGGAAGTGCGCGGGTTCTACCTTATTCAGCTCCTTCAGGCAGGAGCTGATGCCCACCGTATGATTGAGCTGCCGCACCGCCCCAACCACCGCAAAGGCCGCCTGTCTGTCGCTCATGGACTGCGCATCGGGAAGCCCCATGGCACCGGCAATGGCCCGGAAGCGTCCCCCAAATTCGGGGCGCTGGGCGTCGAAGGCGAGGACATAGGGCAGCAGCACCGCGTTGCACACGCCGTGGGGCAGATTGTACCGCCCGCCCAGCGCGTGGGCCATGGCGTGAACCATGCCAAGTCCCGCATTGCTGAAAGCCATGCCCGCCACATTTTCTGCGTAAGCCATCATGGTTCTGGCCTGCTCGTCATCGCCGTTTTTCACCGCCGCGGGCAGATGCCGGGTGATGACGTCGATGGCCCACAGGGCGTCCTTGTCCGTGATGGGGCTGGCGTTTCGGGACAAAACCGCTTCAATCGCGTGGGTCAAGGCGTCCATGCCTGTGGCTGCCGTCAGCTTCGGCGGCATGGAGCGCATAAAGTCCGTGTCGTTGACCGCGATGGCTACCATGCAGTTGGTGTCCACCATGGCCATTTTGCTGTGGCGGACGGGGTCGGTGACGATGTAAAAGGAGGTGCACTCGCTGCCGGTACCGGCTGTGGTGTTGATGGCCACGATGGGCAGGCCGGGACGGGCGGATTTCCCCGTGCCCTCATACTGCTCCACCGTACCGCCGTTTGCCAGCACGATGCTGGCGGCCTTGGCGGTGTCAATGGCAGAACCGCCGCCCAGCGCGATCAGCATTTGCGCGCCGATGGCGGACGCTGCCGCGATGCAGTCGTTGACCACCTGCACGGTGGGGTTGGGCTGCACGTTGTAATACACCGCAAATTCCACGCCCGCCCCGGACAGCACCCGGGCAACCCGCTCTGCCGCGCCGGATTCATACAGGAACCGGTCCGTCACCAGCAGCGCGCGGGTGATGCCCATTTTCCGAAGCTCCGGCTCCAGAAGCCGCACCGCGCCCTTGCCGAAAAAGCTGGTTTTCACAGCGTCGATCCGTTCAGGCATTTTGGCGCCCCCCTTATTTTGCCTGACCGCAGACGATCTGGATGGGGTCCCAGATGGAGCACTCGGCGGAGGAATAGCAGAAGTCCACCTGGCTCAGCGTCTCAGCGGTCATACCGGCGCGGATGGCAACGGCGATGGCATTGATGCGGGTGGCCACGTTCTTTCCACCCCAGGCCTGAGCGCCCACCAGCTGGTGGGTATTGGCCTCATAGACCAGCTTGATGGTAATTTTGCGCTGGTTGGGGCAGATACCGGGGCGATCGGTGCCGGTGGCCATGGCGCTTTTGACCCGAAGGCCGGCCCGTTTGGCTTCCGTTTCCGTCAGACCGGTTCGGGCAAGCTCAGTGCCCCCTACCCGTAGGCTGCAGGTACGCAGGCTGCCCTGACGGCTCTGCACACAGTCGCCGACCGCGTAAATTCCGGGGACATTGGTGGCAAGCTCGCCATCGATCAGCACGGCGCCATTGGGGGCAAGGGCCACGCCTGTGCCTGCCAGCAGCCCGGTATTGGGCCGCACGCCGGTGGATACGATGCACAAATCGCAGGGATAGCTGCCCCGGTTGGTCTGCACCTGCTCGACGAAGGTTCTGCCGGGGAAGGCACGGACCTGCTCACCCAGACTGAACTGAACGCCCTCGGCTTCCAGCGCCTTGCGGATCAATTCGCTGACCTCAGGATCAAATTCCGGCAGCAGCTGCTGGTTTTCCTCGATGATGCGCACTTTTCTGCCCATTTTCAGCAGTACCTTGGCGATCTCCAGGCCGGACCAGCTGCCGCCCAGAATCACAACGTCCTGGACATAGGGCGTCCGGGTGTACTCCTTCAGGAAAATCAGATCCTCCACGGTTTTCAGGGTCTGCACGCCCACCCGGTTTGCGCCGGGCACCTGGGGCAGCCCAATGGAGGAGCCGGTAGCGACCACTAGCTTGTCATAACTGTCCTCGAACACCCGCCCGGTGGAAAGGTCACACACCGTAACCCTCCGGCGGGCCGGATCGATGGCCTGCACCTCATGGCGCAGATGCGCCTGAATCCCCGCGCTGCGCAGCTCGGTTTCCTTCTCCTGAATGGCCTCATTCAGCTGCTGCATACTCTGGCCCAGATAGTGGGGCAGGCCGCCTACACCGCAGCTGTAGAAGGCACTCATCTCATAGACGGTGATCTGGGCGCTTCGATCCCCGGCAGCAATCCGGGAAGCCGCCGATACACCGGCAGAGATGCTGCCAATAACAACAATTTTCATGTTTTTGCCTCACTTTTCACCCCGGATAGTGTCCTTCCGGGGCGCAGGTTGACGTTTACTCCATGGCGGGAGGATTGTCCACGATGCCCACAATGAAGGCATCCACAGGGGTGGGATGATCCACGGCATACTGGGTGGTCTGGTCGGTGGTGACCAGCACCAGTTCCCCGATGCCTGCCCCCAGGGTGTCTGCCGCAACCAGCATATCCTTTTTTGTGCCGTTCACTGGCTGAACCAGCAAAAATTTCAGTCCCTTCAGATTCTCCATCTTCCGGGTGGAATAGACCGTTCCCTTAACCGTACCAAGAATCATCGTTTTTCTCCTTATACGAGTTTTTCATAAAACGGTTAAAAACCGTTTTATTGGGCTGCTGTCCAGGCAGCCTGCGGCCATGCCGCAAAAAACGAAGTCAATGCATTTCCTGCCGCCTGCGGCGGCATACGATGTTAATCGTATGATAAAATGGTTTCAACCATTTTATCAGGAAATCCTATTATTCCTTGCCGAGGACGGTGACCAGCTGCCCCTGCCGAAGCAGAAAGGCGTTGCCATCGTCGGTATCGATATGCAGATCCAGCGAATGCCCCTTACCGGCGCGCACCAGCACGTTGCCCAGAACGCCGGGCTTGACGCCGTCAACCTGAATCCGGACGTGGTCGCCGTCCTTCAGGCCGAAGGCTACCGCCTCCCCTTCAGACATATGCAGATGCCTGTCCGCAATGATTACGCCCTCCGGCACGGTGATCTCGCCAAGGGGCCCCCGAAGAGTAATTCCGGGGGTTCCGGCGGTGTGGCCGCTGGAGCGAACCGGCGCCGTGACGCCGATGTTCCGGCAATCGGTCTGGGCCAGCTCGATCTGGGTGGCCTTCCGCTCCGGCCCCAGAATCCGCACCTTTTTCAGCTCCCCTTTGGGGCCGATCACATCAAGGCATTCCTCACAGGCATACTGTCCCGGCTGGCTCAGCTGCTTTTTTGGCGTAAGCTGATAGTTTCGCCCGAACAGCCTGTCCACGTCTGCGCGGGACAGGTGAATGTGGCGCACGGAAATGCCCACTGGTACCTGACGGCTCCGCTTTTGCAGCTCCGCGCGAACCGCTTCCGCCACAATCGCCGCCAGCTGCTCCTGGGTGATGTCGTGATAAACCAAGGCTCAGCGCCCCCCTTTGCGGCTTACGGCAGCTCCGGCATGACCTCGCTGACGCTGGTGTGGGGGCGGGGAATCACATGGCAGCTGACGATCTCACCGATGCGGGAGGCGGCATTCTGCCCGGCTTCCACAGCGGCCTTCACAGCACCCACGTCGCCCTGCACAAACACGGTGACGAGGCCCGCACCGATCCGCTCCTGACCCACCAGCGTCACGTCGGCGGACTTCAGCATAGCATCGGCGGCTTCGATATTGGCGGTCAGGCCGTTGGTCTCGATCATACCCAGAGCGGCGTTCAGCGCCACCTGCTCGCCGGCGGGGGCACCGGACTTGCCAGTTGCGGGTCCCTTGGGGGGCAGAATCCGCTCGATATCGCTGTGGGGACGGGCAATGACGTTGGAGCAGAACAGCTCGCCCACCCGGGAAGCGGCGGCCTCACCGGCTTCCACGGCGGACTTCACCGCGCCAACCTCGCCGGTGACGATGACGGTGGTCAGGCCAGCGCCGATGGTATTGGAGCCGACAAATTCCACATCCGCAGCCTTCAGCATGGCGTCGGTGGCTTCGATATTGCCAACCAGACCCTTTGTTTCAATAAAACCCAACGCTTTCATAGTTAGAGCCTCCTATTTTGTGTATGGTAGAATATGGATTTTTAAAATTGAATTATCAAAGTTTCAGACGATCCGCAGGCCGCCCTCTGCCAGCACGCAGCGGCGGCGGCGGCAGAAGCTTCGGGCACAGGTGATGCCCTCGCCGGTGGGTCCGGCAATGGTCATGGTGCAGTGGCCCTCGCCGCCAATGCCCACGCCGGCCTTGGTTGCGCTGTTCTTGACGTAGATGGTGGTCTCAATGGCTCTGGCAAAGCGGGTCATGTGATCCACATCCTTGGAGAAAATGGATGCGGTGTGCCGGTTGCCATGCTCTGCCACCAGCGCGCACTCCACGGCCTCCTCAAAGCTTCCCACCCGAACCACCGGCAGAATGGGCATCATCTGCTCCACCAGCACGAAGGGATGGTCGGCAGGGGTCTCGCAGACGGCAAGACGGCAGGTGTCCGGCACCTGAACGCCGATCTGGCGCAGAATTTCGTTTGCGTTTTTGCCCACCCAGTCTTTGTTGACCTCATGGCCGCCGTTCTTTTTGGGCTTCAGGCAGATGCGAACCAGCTGCTCGGTCTGGGCGGCGGTGAGCAGATACGCGCCGTTTTTCTTCAGCTCATGCAGCAGGCCGTCATAGGCGGTGCCTACGGCAAAGACCTCCTTCTCGGCAAAGCAGAGGATGTTGTTGTCAAAGGACGCGCCTTCGTAGATCTTCTGTCCAGCCAGCGCAATGTCGGCGGTCTCGTCCACAATGACGGGGGGATTGCCCGCACCGGCGCCGATGCACTTCTTGCCGCTGCGCAGCAGAGCATTCACCATGCCCATACCGCCGGTACCGGCCATCAGCCGGATCTTGGGGTTGGCAGCCAGCTGATCTACCGCTTCCATGGTGGGTTCCCGGGTCATGGTCAGCAGGTTGGCGGGGCCGCCGGCTTCCACAATGGCCCGGTTCAGGGCCTGCAGACACTGGGCGCTTACCCGCTTTGCCCGGGGATGTACGTTGAATACCACCGTGTTGCCGCCGGCAATCATGCTGATGGTATTGTTGATGATGGTTTCGGTGGGGTTGGTGGTGGGGGTGATGGCGGCGATGACACCGAAGGGAGCGTATTCCTCCAGCATCAGGCCCGTATCCCCGGACAGTGCCTCCGTAGTCAGGCATTCGGGGCCGGGGGTCTTGTTGATGACGGCAAGGTGCTTTTCCACCTTGTCCTCGTACCGGCCCATGCCCGTTTCCTCCACGATCTTCCGGCTCCACTCCTCGACATGGGCCCGGGCGCAGCGGCGGATCGCTTCAATAATGCGGCGGCGGTCCTCAATTTTGAAATTGGTCACCCATTCCCGCTGGGCCTTCCAGGCCGCTTCCACGGCATCGTTCACATTCTCGAACACGCCGTCGTCGCCGGTGGGATTGACCGGTGCCGCCGGGGTGGGTACGGTGCTCTTACAGGCGTAAGGGGTCTGGACGGGGGCTGTGCCGCCGGCCTGCATACCCGCAAGCACCTTCTGGACAATCGCATCAATTTCCTGCGATGTAATATCCATGGTATTCTATCCTTTCCGGGAATCCTCGCTTCGGCATTCCCTTATTTGTTTCCCATTACACGGCGGACAACCTCCGCCATCACATCCGCCTTTGGCACGTCCACAGCCGGAACCTGATCGGGTGTGGGCGCGGCGGGCGCGGGAGTCGTCACTGCCGGTGCGCCCTGAGGAGGAAGCGCCGGGAGAGGCTCGCCGGGGCGGATAATGCCGGTCATACCGGCGGCAGGCTGCGCAGGCGCGGAATGCGCCGGTACGCGGCTGGGGCAGGTGGGAGCGCAGACGCAGGCGGCGCAGTTTCCGCTGCAAACCGGCTGGGGGGCGGCGGTTTTGCAGCTGCCGTCGCACAGGCCGGTTTCCGAATGTCCGCAGGTGCAGTCTTTGCTGCCGCCGGTGCATTTTTTCACCTTGCAGTAGTAGTCCATGGCTTCCACGGTCTGTACCGCTTCGGTCAGGCTCTTGCCCCAGGTCATACAGCCGTCGCTTTGCAGAAGAACACCCCGATCCGTGCGGCACAGCAGACCCACAGCTTCCGCCTGGGTCTGGGCATCCTTCTGAGGCAGCAGTTGGATTCGGCCCATCCGGCGGACGGAGGGACTGAAAGCGGCCGCTTCCATTCCGGTTCCCTGAATGCCCAGCACGGCAGCGCATACGGGGTAGGCATGGACGATTCCCTGCACGGCTTCGTTCTCCCGGTAGATGCGAAGGTGGATAGGCAGATCCTCACCCAGGGGCTTGGGTTTATTGGTTGCCATCTGCTTGCCGCTCAGGTCGATGCGCACCAGCTGATCTTGCTGAAGGGCTGCTTTGTCCGCTCCCTCCACGGTGATCCAGATGGCATTGGGGCCTACCCGGACGCTGAGGCTTCCGTCCCCCGCCACCTGAAAGCCCTTGGCTTCCAGCTTGGCGGCAGCGGCAATGATGGCTTTCTTGGCTTCAAAATCCGAAGGGTAATTCACGCCCTGAATGACCATAGCGCTCCCTCCTTATTTCTTCAGCTGGGGGCGGCCCAGCATGGCCCGGGCTTCCGCAGGCGTCATGGGCATCATGCCCTTGGACTTGATCACATCCACCACGTCGGCAATGATGGCGGCATTGGTGTCGCAGTGCACGCCGGGGGCGATCATATCGGAATCCTCAAAGCCCACCCGGACGGCGGACGCACCCTTGTCCAGCGCCACCTTCACCATTTCCCAATCCTGCCGGTGGGCCTGGGTGTAGCCCCAGAGCACATCATTGGGGTTGGGGAAATTCTCGCCGAGTGCCGCGATCATGTGATCCAGTGCCGGAACCGTGGCCGGCATCTCGCCGCCGTGACCGAACACCAGTGCAAACAGCAGGGGACGGGGGAAATGGAACTTTTCGTCCAGCTCCCGGACGGTGTTGATCATGCCCAGCTCGAACACCTCAATGTCCGGGGTTTTCCCATTCTCCAGAATCTTGCCCACGCAGTACTCCACGTCCCGAATGGGGTTCTGGTAGACGGCGGTGCCCAGATTCACGGAGCCCACGTTCAGGCTGTTGGTCTCCACCCAGCTGGGATAGCAGGTCTGGCAGCGCTCCTCAATGGTCAGGTTGGAGACGCCGCCGGTGGAAATCTCGATCACAATGTCGCAGTACTGACGGATGTAATCAATGGTCTCCTCCAGCAGGCTGATATCCGGAGTCAGTCTGCCGTTCAGGTCACGGCAGTGCAGGTGCACCATGCAGGCACCGTTTTTGTAGCACTCATACACATCCCGGGCGATGGCTCTGGGATTGATGAGGATATCCGTAGCAGCCACCGGCGCCACGGAAACCAGGATTTTTTTCATAGAAAAAACTCCCTCATTTCTAAGGAATATTCAGGGGACGATACTTACTTCCAATAGACGTAGTGATCCTGCACGGCCTGGACGATCTCCTCCGTTTGGTGCCGCTCGATCACGGTCAGCAGCCTTCTGTGAAGCTCCACAAAATTGTCGATCTCCCCGCTTTCCATGACCTTTCTGGTGGTTTCCCGCCGGCTGGGCAGGGTCAGCAGGGTGATATACTCGGTGATGGTCTCCAGCATGGGGTTGTTGGCGGCTCCGGCGATGCGGCTGTGGAACTTCATGTCCAGTTCCAGCACCCGTTCCAGCGAAGGCTCCGGGCTGTGCAGCTCGGCGGACAGCTCCCCGTAGGTGCGGTACAGCTCCGGCAGGAAGGAGTTGATGTCCGTGCGCTGGACGATGATGTTCAGGGTGCCGATGTCGATCACCGCCCGCAGCTCCACAAAATCCTTCCAGCTGTTGTGCTGGAGAATCAGGCTGTAGAGCATGGGATCCAGCATCTTGCGGTTGTAGGTCTCGCTGACGAAGGTGCCGTCCGCGCGTTTGATGTACAGGATGCCGTAGGCCTGCAGCTTTTTCACCGCCTCCCGCACGGAGTTCCTGCCGGCGCCGAACTGCCGGCACAGCTCCATTTCCGTAGGGAGCTTTCCGCCGGGAACCAGCTCGCCGGATATGATCTGACGGATGATGCCATCCATCACCTGATCCACCACCGATTTGCCCTGCTGGGCTTCTTCGGTTGCCATATTCCGTCCCCCTTCCGCGTTCTTAGAATGTTGTACTAAATATCACTCGAAACATCCTATGTAGTTGCGATTTTATTCTAGCACATTCCATCCGAGCGCGCAAGTGTCTTATGAAAGCTATGCCATCAAAAGTGTGGGCAGGGTAATCAGCTGGGGGAAGGCAATCATCAGCGCGATGCAGATAAAGGTTGCTATCAGGAATGGTATCAATTTTGGGAATACCTCGCCCACGGTAATATCCATCAAATCACAGGCAACGTAGATGCACATGCCCACAGGCGGCGTAACCAGACCGACGCCGATGACTACGGTGATCAGCACGCACAGCACGATGGGGTCGATGCCCACGCTCATGGCGATGGGGAACAGGATGGGCATGAACAGGGTCAGGGTGGCGATGGACTCCATGAACATGGTGACGATGAAGAACAGCAGCAGGATCATAATGAGAATCACGGTGGGGTTGGTGGAGAAGCCCAGCATGGTGGAGGCCATCCACTTGTCAAAGCCCGCGGTGGTCAGCATGATGGTGTACAGCTTTGCCGCGCCGATGACGATAAAGATACGGCCGGAAACCCGGACGGTGTCGCAGAAGGCGAACTTGATATCGTCCCAGGTCAGTTCCTTGTAGATCACGCCGCCAGCTAACAGGCCGTAGGCCACGGCAATGACACCGGCCTCGGTGGGGGAGACGATGCCCATGGTGATGGAGCCGACAATGATGATGGGCATCAGCAGGGCAGGCCAGGATTCCTTCAGGCCATGGAGCACGGGACGAATGGCGAAATGGCCCGGCTCCTTCTCAACGCCTTCCTTCTTCGCCATGAAGTAGGAGACGACCATCTGGGCAAAGCCGCAGAGAATACCGGGAATGATGCCGCCCAGGAACAGCTTGCCGGTGGAGATGCCGCAGATACCGGCCATGACCACCATGGGAATGGAGGGCGGGATGATGATACCGATGGTGGAGGAAATGGCGGTAACGGCAACGGTGAACTTCTTGGAATAGCCCTTGCGGATCATTTCGGGCATGAACATGCCGGAAACACCGGCGGTGTCCGCCACGGCAGAGCCGGAAATACCGGCGAAAATCATGGACGACAGCACGTTGACGTGGGCCAGACCGCCGTAGATGTGGCCGACGATGGAGTAGCAGAAGTCCATCAGGCGCTTGGAGATGCCGCCCTTGCTCATGGTATAGCCTGCGAAGGTATACAGCGGGATGGCCAGCAGCGCCCAGGAGTTCATGCCCTCAAACATACGCTGGGCAATGGTAACGGTGGAACCGCCGCCGAGGAAAAGGATACCGCCAATGGCGGAAAGTCCCAGAGACATGGCGATGGGCACACCCAGAAACAGCAGAACAAAGAAAGAAATCAGCAGCCAGGCGATCATTTCTTCTCTCCTCCTACCTCTTTTTCCATAATCAGAACGATCATGTCAACAATGGCAGCCACAACGGTGATGGCGCCGGCAATGGGGAAGATCCGGTAGACCTGGCCCATTGTAAACTGGGGCATGGTGGAAACGGCCTGCTTGGCCCGGGAAGCCAGCTGCCAGCCGCCGTAGGTCACCATGGCATAGAACAGGATCACAAACAGGGACACGATCACACCGTGAATCTTCTTCAGCTTGGGATTTTTTGCGGCAAAGGCATCCACCAGCTCCACGTGCAGATGGGTACGCCGTGCCGTGATACCGATACCGGCAATGAGCATGGAGAAAACATTCAGATATTGTCCGCCTTCCATATACCACTTAAAGCCGCCAATACCGGGGATAAAACGCAGGATCACGTTTGCCAGCAGAATTACCATCATGGCGCCGCAGAGAACCGCCGCCACAACGGTGCTGGCAGTGTCCAGAAATGCCTGCACTTTTTTCATACAGAGAATTGCTCCTTTCTGAACGATGATAGGGAAATAGGGCGGAGGGCTGAACCCTCCGCCCCATGCGAAAACTTACGGATCAGTAGTCAGTATCCATTACTTGCTTGCCAGCCAGGCCTGCAGCTGGGTCAGCAGATCACCGTAGGTGGCGGCGTTGTCGGTCAGGACGGAAGCGGTGGCCTCGGCGAAGGGAGCCAGATCGGGGTAGTTGATCTTCATACCGGCCTCTTCCAGCTTGCTGACCAGATCATCGGTCTGCTGACGGTTCATCTGACGGTCGTAGTCGGCGGAAGCCTTGGCAGCCGCGGCAACGATTTCCTGCTGAGAAGCGCTCATCTTGTTCCAGGTGCTCTCCGCGATGGTGAAGCACATACCGGAGTAGATGTGGTTGGTGACGGACAGGTAGGACTGAACCTCGTACAGGTTATTGTTGTAGATAACGGGGATGGGATTCTCCTGCGCGTCGTAGGTCTTCTGCTGCAGAGCCTGATACAGCTCGGAGAAGGCCAGAGGCTGGGGGTTGGCGCCCATAGCGCTCATGGTGGCCATGATGACGGGGTTCTCAGGAGTACGGATCAGCATACCGGCCATATCCGCGGGAGTCTCCACGGGGCCCTTGGAGTTGGTGACGCAGCGGAAGCCGTTGTCGTAGTGGGCCAGAACCCGCATGTTCTGAGCCAGCAGGCCTTCCTCAGCGGCGGCCTCAATTTCGCCGTCCATGAACTCCCAGGCATCATCAAAGCCGGAGAACAGGAAAGGCAGAGCGGAGATGCCCATCTTGGGCTCGTAGGTAGCAAAGTTGGAAGCGTCGGTGATGATTACGTCCACCGTGCCGGAGTCCAGAGCGATGGAGTTAATCAGGTCGGCATCGCCGCCCAGCTGACCGGAGGGATAGATCTCGACCTTGACGGAACCGTTGGTCTTGGACTCAACCTCTTCCTTGAACTGAACGGAGGCGATGGCGCGGGGATCCTGCTCGTTGGTGGAGAAGGACAGCTTCAGGGTGATCTGAGGATCGTCGGCGGCGGGAGCCTCAGCGGGGGCCTCGGCGGGAGCCGCTGCCTGGGTAGCGGCGGGGGCGGCGGTAGGAGCGGGAGCGGAGGAACCGCCGCAGGCTGCCAGAGCCAGAACCATCGCGGCTGCCAGAATCATGGCAAGAACTTTTTTCATTTTGTTTTCTCCTTTTACAATTTATTTTATCCCGGCGTGACGGGACAGAATACGGATTAAATGGTGCCTTTTTTGATAAGAGCCTTCTTCAGCTCCTCGGCGCCGAACCGGACGGAGCTGAGAACCACCTTGTTGAACTTCTCAGCGATGTACTGCTCACAGTAGGCCATGGAGCCCTGGGCGAACACGATCACGTCCACCTTGTCGGCGATGGTGGCAGCGCTTTCGGTCATACGGGCTTTAAACTGATCCTGATTCAGGCCAAACGCGCCCTCTACCAGGCAGTCAACCAGTTCCACATACTTGCCGTTCTCCCGGGCCATCCGGCGGATGGTGCCCTTGGTGGGCTCCAGCGTGGTGGGCAGGGTTGCCATCACGCCGATGCGGGTGCCCCTGCGGACGGCCTCCCGGCACATTTCCTCGTCCACCCGGACGATGGGAACGCCGATATATTTCGCCACATCCTGCGCGCAGTCGGCGACCTCGCCCACGGAGCTGCACAGGTTCAGCATGGCGTCACAGCCGGCCTCCGCCGCCTTCATGTACATGCCGATGAGCCGGGCAGCGGGCGCGGTGGTGACGTAACCGGCCTCCCGGACCTCCGCCAGAATGCTGGGGTCCTGCAGGCTGTACAGCTCCACATCCTCACCCAGCTGCTTTTTTACCTCCCGCTCCACATCGGCGATGAGCTCAGGGGTGGTGCTGGTGTAAATCAGGCCAACTTTCATTGGGTTTCCTCCTCCATTCATCCGGACAGAACATCCTATGTTAAGCCGGAAAATATTTTATATAAGTTTTTAACATCCTATGTTTAGTTTACTTCATGGGCAGGAAAAAGTAAATTGTCTAAATGTGCAGATTCTTTCCTGATGTTTTTTGACATTTTCAACAAAGGATTTCGATCACCCGTTTTTTTCCAAGACGAAGCTGGACATGGGGGCCGGCAGTCACCTATAATGGAGCTATCCATTCCGCCGAGGTGATCCCAATGGGTTTGTTTGAAAGTGATAACATCTGGAAACGAAAGGCCCGTGAAGAACGGGAGGCGCTGCATCCCATGACGCCCCACGAAAAATGGGAGAAGGAGCTGCGCTCCAACTGCCTGTGGCTGGCGGGGGGCGCTCTTGTGGTGGCGCTGTCCGTTGTGGCCGTGGCCATGGACGTCATGACCCTGAATCTGACCACAGCAGTGGTGGTGCTCATGGTCGGAGCCTACTGCGTCATGACTGCCAGACAGATCGGGCAGCTGCGCAGGAACGAGCCGGAGCTCACTGCTGCCGAAAAGAAAAAAGCGAAAAAACGAAAATAGGTTTTCTCCGTGCCGGCTGGTCAGCCGGCACGTTTTTCATTCAAACAGCACCTGGGCGATGAGCACAAGAGGAGAATCCCCACGGCAGGCGATCTGGTGGGTATCCCCGGGCTGGGCCACGATGATGTCGCCGGGCTCCAACAGCTGGCGCTCTCCATTGATGACGTGGGTCGCGCAGCCGCTGACGATGGTCATGCTTTCCATCTCATGGACGTGGGTATGCTCACCGATGGTCACACCGGGCTGCAGCGTGTGGCGGACGTAGGCCCGGCCCTTGCCCTGCATTTCCTCGGCTCCCAAAAGAAGCTTCTCCATCATTACGGTGCCCTCGCCGCCCATGCAGTACTCAATGGGGATGGGAACCAGTTCACTGGCTTTTCGGAAAATCATATGACGCCACCCTTTCTGTGAACTTTTTTGACCTCATAAAAATAATAGCGCATTCCGTGCAAGAGTACAATTCGCATTTTCCACAGGATATTCTTCCTGAATTTGTCTATTATGTCAGACATAATAAAAGGGGATTAGAAGCGTTCCACAAATAAAACCTGCCGTATTTGGTCAAATATATAAAATATTTTTCTGTCACCAAAATTGATATTGACATTTTTAACGGAATTTCCTATAATAGCAGCAGATAATATGTCTGACATAAAAAGACACAAAACAATACAGGAGGAAACTACTATGGATTACTTCAAGCGTGTATCCGCACAGACTCCCACCCGCTTCTGGATCAACAACGTGACCCGTGCCGAAGCGCAGATGGCCATCGACAACGGCGCTGTTGGCTGCACCCAGAATCCCTCTTTCGCATACAAGATGCTGGTTCATCCCCTGGACGCCGACCATGCCAAGGAGGTTCTGGCGAAAATTGTCGCTGAGGAACCTGACGACACCATGGTGGAGGTCAAGCTGCAGCGGGAGCTGGTGGGCGAGGTCGCCAAGATCTGGCTGCCCCTGTTCGAGGCCTCCAAGGGTCAGCAGGGCTACGTCAGCATTCAGGGCGACCCCTTCGACGAGAGCTTTGAGACCATCATGCGTCTGGCCCGCTTCAACCGGGAGGCCGGCCCCAACGTGATGATTAAGATCCCCGCCACCGACCACGGCATCGAGGCCATCGAGCAGTGCATCCGGGAGGGCATTCCCGTCAACTGCACCGAGGTCATGAGCCTGCAGCAGTGCATCGACGTGATGGACGCCTATGACCGGGCCATCGAGGGCATGGAGAATCCTCCCATGGTCTACATCTCCCACATTGCTGGTATTTTCGATCAGTATCTGGCCGGTGTCGCCAAGTCCCAGAACATCGACATCTCCTCTGACGTTCTGTGGTACGCCGGTAAGGCCGTGGCCCAGAAGGTGGTCGAGTATATGCACGACCGCAAGACCGGCGTGAAGCTGATCAACGGCGGCGCCCGGGGCCTGCAGCACTTCACCGAGTGGGTTGGCTGCGATGTAGCCAACACCATCAACTGGCGCGGCACTGCCGACAAGCTGCTGGAGCTGGACGGCCCCGTGGTGTCCCGCTTCGACGCCAAGATCCCGGCTTACGTCATCGACGAGCTGTGCAACAAGCTTCCCGACTTCGAGAAGGCTTACTTCACCGGACGGCTGACCCCCGCCGAGTACGAGCCCTTCGGCCCCGTGGAGCTGTTCTGCTCCAGCTTCCGCCGCGACTGGAAGGCGGTTCTGGACATGATCGCCGAAATGCGGAAATAATTCTCCCCATTTCCCCATATTTCTCCCCTTTCCGGGCAGCCGACCGGCGCGTGAGACCGCCGGTCGGCTGTCATTTTTGGAAAATTTCCCATAAAAATGCCGGTTCGCCCTTTCCTTTTCCTGTTTTCATGCTATACTGAAAGAAAAGATGCAGGGGGAACACTATGGACATTGTTGAACTGATTGTATCGCAGACCCGCGCTTCCGGCAGCAGCACGGCGGACGCGCTTTTTCAGCGGCTGCGGGAGCTGATCCTGTCCGGGCAGATTCCGGCGGGCTTCGTTTTTCCCAAGGAGCCGGTGTTTTGTGAGCAGCTGGGCGTCAGCCGCAGCACCCTGCGGGAGGCCTACAAAGCCCTGGAAAGCATGGGCTTCATCCAGCGGGTAAAGCGTCTGGGCACCATCGTCAATGATTTTCACAATATTTCCAGGCAGGCACCCCTGAGTACCAGCCTGATTCTTTCCGATCTGGATGAGCTTCTGGAGTTCCGTGTGATGATCGAGGCAGAGCTGGCACGGCTGGCCGCCAAGCGGGCAAGGCCGGAAAATCTCGCGGTGATGGCGGAGTCTCTGGAGAAGATGCGGGATTGCGGCGGGGATATTCAGGAGCTTACCAATTACGATACCATGTTCCATATGGAGATTGCCAAGGCCTCCGGCAACCATCTGCTGATCAACACCATGGAGAACGCCAGAGACGCCTTCAACCGGGGCATCTATCGGGCTTTTCAGGTGGATACCCGGGAGAATGTTGCGGAAGCCCTGATGTTTCATGAGCGAATTCTGGATGCCGTCACCCGGCAGGAGCCCGAGGAGGCCTACGCCCTGATGCGGCAGCACATCCGCGCTGTGGGGTGCCGCATGGGAAGCCAGCAGAAAGAACGCCAATAAGCAAGCCACCTCTGACACAGGACGCTGTTCCTACTGTCGGAGGAGGCTGCATAGAATTATAATGATCCTGAGGCATGGTTCACATTCTCTTTGTGAGCCGAAATAAAAATACAGGAGGAAATTGTCATGGATGAAAAATGGAAGCCCTTATTTACCCCCTGGAAAATTGGAAATGTGGAGATCAAAAACCGCATCGTCATGACCTCCATGGGCGGAACAGATCTGTTCGGGTGGATGGAAGTGAACCACTTTGACAAGGCCGGCGCGAAATTCCTCATGGAGGTGGCGAAAAACAATGTGGGCCTTGTGCTGCCCGGCTGCCAGCCGGTATACAACCCCATGTTCGGCCAGTGGCTCCACAAAAACAAGAAGATGTACGATGATCTGGCAAAGTGGATGCCGGAGTTCCACAAGACCGGCGCCAAGCTGTTTGTCCAGCTCACCGCCGGCTTCGGACGCTCCTTCACCGTCAGCGAAATGATGGAGACGCTGTACAATAATAAAGCGCTGCGGGTGCTGTCCAAGCCGGTGATGGATCTGGACAAGATTACCGCCTCCGCCAGCCCCTCGGAAAACCGCTGGTCGGATAAGCTGCCCTCCCGCCAGATGACCAAGGCGGAGATACAGGAGATCATCGACTCCTTTGCCAAAAGCGCCGCTATGCTGAAAGCGGCGGGGGTGGACGGCGTGGAGGTCCACGCGGTGCATGAAGGTTACCTTTTGGACCAGTTTACCCTGAAATATGTCAACCAGCGCACCGACGAATACGGCGGCAGTCTTGAAAACCGTTATCGCTTTGCCGCGGAAATTGTCAAGGCCATCAAGGCCGCCTGCGGGCAGGATTTCCCGGTGTCCCTGCGCTACAGCGTGGTGTCCAAAACCAAGGGCTTGCGTCAGGGCGCCCTGCCCGGGGAAGACTATGTGGAAGCGGGCCGGGATATGGCGGAGTCGGAAATCGCCGCGAAATTCCTGCAGGACGCGGGCTACGATATGCTGAACTGCGACAACGGCACCTACGATGCCTGGTACTGGGCGCACCCGCCCATCTATATGCCGGAAAACTGCAATCTGGAGGATGTGAAGCACATCAAGAAGTTTGTGGATATCCCGGTGGTCTGCGCGGGGCGCATGGTGCCGGAGACTGCCGCCGAGGCCATCACCGCCGGGGAAATCGACGGCGCGGGCTTTGCCCGGCCCTTCCTTGCGGATCAGGCCTGGGTCACCAAGCTGATGGAGGGCAGGGAAGAGGACATCCGGCCCTGCATCCTGTGCCACAACGGCTGCTTCAATATGTGTCACTACAAGGGCGTGCCCAACGACCAGGATCTGATGGACTCCCTGCATCTGGCCCGATGCGCCGTCAACGCGGAGACTATGCAGTGGGATAAGCATTACATCAAGGAAACGAAGCATCCGCAGACGGTACATATCATCGGCGGCGGCATCGGCGGCATGGAGGCTGCCCGGGTGCTGGCTCTGCGGGGACACAAGCCCGTCATCCACGAAAAGAGCGACCGTCTGGGCGGCACCTTCATCGCCGCCAGCGCGGAGAGCTATAAGGGCAAGCTCCGGGATCTGCTGGCATGGTACATCCGGCAGATGGAGCAGCTTAAGGTGGAAATCCGCTTCGGCGAGGAAATCACCGACCTTTCCGCCTTTGAGGGCCAGCAGGTAATCGTTGCCACCGGCTCCACCCCCAGAGTTCTGCGGGGCGTGCCGGGTCACGAAAAAATGATCGAGGCCTGCGAGTACCTCACCGGCAAGCCGGTAGGGCAGAAGGTGGCGGTCATCGGCGGCGGCCTTACCGGTTCGGAAATCGCCTATGAGCTGGCTCTTCAGGGAAAAGAAGTGGCCATCGTGGAAATGAAGGACGATCTGATTTCCCAGAAGGGCGTGTGCCTTGCCAACAGCTCTTACCTGCGGGAGTGGTTCGCCCTGCACGAGGTGCCGGTGTATCTGGAAACCACCCTGAAGGAAGTCAAAGACGGCAGCATTCTTTGCACCGGAAAGGGCGGCGAAGTGGAGATTTCCTGCGACAGTGTCATCTGTTCTGCCGGTTATCTGCCCGCACCCATCGCCAAGGAGGGCGGAAAGGTGCATTTGGTGGGCGACTGCCGGAAGGTGGGCAATCTGAGAAGCGTCATCTGGCGGGCCTATGAGGTCGCCATGGCGATCAAGTGAGGAGGAAAACAATGCAGCTTACACAGGAACAGCAGCAGATTCTGGAGGGCAGCCGGGGGCAGACCATGGCGAAGGTCATGCAGACGCTGGTGCGCTACGGCGAACTTTACAACGCCGACGCCATGATTCCCGTGACGGGGAAATACAACCATCTGGTCACCTCCTTTGGCCTGAAGGCCCTGACCCCGGTGTACGAACTGATGGATCAGCTGATAGCGGAGGGGGCCGTTTCCGGCACTAAATTCTCCGCCGACCCCAGACCGCTGGATAAAAACGTGCCCAGCAGCATTTTGCAGAACATTATTTTCAACCACTTCATGTACAGCAAGCAGGACTTTTACGAGGAGCAGCTGCAAAAGCTGGGCCTGATGGAGAAGGACGCCTTCACCTGCACCTGCTACATGGACGAGGTGGGCAACACCCCGAAAGAGGGCGATATTCTGTCCTGGTCGGAATCCTCCGCCGTGGTCTACGCCAACTCGGTGCTGGCGGCCCGGTGCAACCGCAATTCCGGCATCATCGATCTGATGGGCGCAATTTGCGGCTTCGTTCCCCGGTTCGGCCTGCTGACCGACGAGGGCCGGAAGGCAAAATGGATTGTGGAGGTTCGCACCACGAAGAAGCCGGAGGCCCAGCTTCTCGGCTCTGCCATCGGCAGGAAGGTCATGGAGGATGTGCCCTATATCCGGGGCCTTGACAAGTGGCTGGGAACGCTGGATGACGACGCGAAAGCTTATCTCAAGGACATGGGCGCAGCCACCGCCTCCAATGGCGCGGTGGGCCTGTACCATGTGGCGGGCATCACCCCGGAAGCGGTGGAGCAGGGGGAAGACCTGATTCTCCCCGATGCCCAGGTCTACGTCATCGACGACGCGGAATTGCAGCGGGTGTATGATTCCTACCCTGTGATTTGGAAGAACAAAGACGCCAAGCCCAAGCTGTGCTTCATGGGCTGCCCCCATATGAGCCTGCACCAGCTTATCGACTGGACGGAGCGGGTGGAGCAGGGCCTGAAGGCAGCCGGAAACAAAAAGGTGGTTATTCCCACGGTGTTTACCGCAGCCCCGGCGGTGATCGAGAAGTTCAACGCCACGCCCTATGCCGCTCGGCTGAAGGAAACCGGCGTGATCCTGTCCTACATCTGCCCGCTGATGTACATGAACAACCCCTTGAGCGCCAAGATGCCCGTCATCACCTCCAGCAACAAGCTGCGCACCTATACCAGCGCGCGGTACTATACGGACGACGAGATTCTGGCCCAGATCACGAAGGGAGGCAACTGATATGAAGCAGTTTCACGGACGGGTTGTGGCAAAGGGCACCGTCAGCGCTCCCGCGCTGGTGTCCCACGGCGGACTGAATACACTGGCCTCCTTCCAGAAGGCATTGCAGTTTGGAGATAAAAAGGCCACCTGCGGCGATCAGAATAACCCGGATCTTTATGGCAAGCAGATGGCGGGGACGGCCCTGTGCCTGCCCAGAACCATCGGTTCCACCACCGGTGGACTGGTACTGTACTGCGCCTGCTCCATGCACCGGCAGCCGGCCTGTATGCTGTTCTCGGAGCCCATTGACTCGCTGGCAGCCGCCGGAGCCATTTTGCAGGATGTGTGGCTGGATGATGTGTCCATGCCGGTTGTGGACTGCCTTGGCGAGGAATTTCTGAACTATGTCCGCGACGGAATGACCGTGACCGTCAAAGAAGATGGCGTGGTGGAAGTGGATTAATTGAAAAGGAGATGCCGGTTGGGCAATGTCAGCAAGTTAAGCTGACGAATCCTCCTACCCTCAAAAATGAGATGGTAGGAGGATTTTTTCGTAATTATTCAAAATAGGGCTTGACAAAAGCATCATTTCATGCGGCCATTTTGCTAACTGCGGTTAGCAAAATGGCCTTTGTAGTTAGAAGTGTGAACCAACACACAAAACTACAAGGAGGATACTTTATGAAACCCGATGCAGTAAAACAAGCTCTTAACGACACGATTCAGGCCATGGACGATTGTAAATGGCTTTTCTCGGCACGTCCCGGAAAGGACAACACAAGAAACAGAAAGTTTCCTTTCCATAAAGTGATCTCTTCCATTCTGGCTTTCCGGAGTGGAACACTGAACCGGGAAATTATTGATTTTTTTGGATTAGACCCTTCCATTGGTACATCCTCCGCTTTCATACAGCGCAGAGCAAAGATTCTCCCCGAAGCATTTGAATGCTTGTTTCAGCATTTCACCGAAAAAGTAGATGAAGATTCGAGATATCGTGGTCTTCGGCTGCTTGCGGTTGACGGCTCTGATTTGCAGATCGCAGCAAATCCAAATGACCCCGACTCGTACTTTCCCGGAGCAAACGGACAGAAAGCGTACAACTTACTACACATAAACGCTATCATCTGCCCGGAATACCAGATACTGAAATACTCCACAACCAACCGTGACGGCTACCGGGAGTATAAAAGTAATCCACAGGTCTGTGCAAACTGCCCCACCAGAGCGCTGTGCACCAGGAATAAGGACTTCATTAAGACGGTAACGCAGCACATCTGGAAGCCGTATGTGGATATGGCGGAGGAGCTTCGCTATACGGAGCGGCACAAGAGATACTATAAGATGCGCAAGGAAACCATTGAACGGGTCTTTGCGGATGCCAAAGAAAAGCATGGCATGAGATATACGAGATACACAGGCTTGGCTCAGGTAACAAACTGGGTGAAGCTTAAATTTGCTGCCATGAACTTGAAAAAGTTCGCCATTAGGAAGTGGGAGGATGCCCACAACCT
>JAXEXE010000169.1:0-16515 GCA_034113565.1 Faecousia sp. | reverse complement strand
TCAGGCGCCCGACGTTCCTACCGAGGTTTCCATCGACTTTGAGGCGGGCGTGCCCGTTGCGGTCAACGGAGAAAAGATGAAGGTTTCTCTGATCATCGCGAAGCTCAACGAGCTGGGCGGCAAGAACGGCATCGGCATCATCGACATCGTGGAGAACCGTCTCATCGGCATGAAGGACCACGGCATCTACGAGACCCCCGGCGGCACCATCCTGTACTTCGCTCATGAGCAGCTGGAAATGCTCACCGTGGACAAGGATACCCTCCACGTCAAGCAGAAATTGGCAGTTGATTACGCAGACCTCATCTACAACGGCAAGTGGTACTCCCCCCTGCAGGAGGCTCTGACCGCCTTTGCCAACGAGAGCAACAAGTACGTCACCGGCTCCGTGAAGCTGAAGCTCTACAAGGGCAACATCATCCCCGCGGGCACCACTTCTCCCTACTCCCTGTATTCCGAGAATCTGGTGACCTTCGGCGAGAGTGACTACGACCAAAATCAGGCCGCGGGCTTCATTAACCTGTGGGGCCTGCCCACCAAGGTGCAGGCGCTGCGGGAGCAGGGAAAACTGTAATAAATGCAAAATGCAGAATGCTGAATGCAAAATGCTGCTCCTCTGAGCCGCTTCCTTGCATTTAGCATTTCGCATTACACTGAGGAAAAAGAGGATACGATTATGGCAAAGATGTGGGCCGGGCGGACTTCCGGCACAACGGACAGCATTGCGGACGATTTCAATTCTTCCATCCGCTTCGATTGCCGAATGTACCGGCAGGATATCACCGGCTCCATGGCCCACGCCGCCATGCTGGGGGCGCAGGGCATTATCGCTCAGAAGGAAGCCGACCAGCTGATTGACGGTTTGCAGGGCATTCTGGATGATCTGGACTCCGGCACGCTGGAATTCGATATGTCCTGCGAGGACATCCATATGTTTGTGGAGCAGGTGCTGACCCAGCGTTTAGGCGATGTGGGCAAGAAGCTGCACACTGCCAGAAGCCGCAACGATCAGGTGGCTCTCGATCTGCGGATGTATCTGCGGGAGGAAATCGACGAGATTTCCGCGCTGGTCAAAGGACTGGTGAAAGCGGTAGTTTCTCAGGCGGAAGCCAACAAGGATGTGATTCTGCCCGGCTATACCCACCTGCAGCGGGCCCAGCCCATTCTGTTTTCCCACCATCTCATGGCCTACGCCATGATGCTGCTGCGGGATTTGGGCAGACTGTCCGACTGTCGGAAGCGGATGAATGTCTCGCCCATTGGCTCCTGCGCCCTTGCCGGTACGACCTATGACACGGACCGCCGGTTTGAGGCGGAAAAGCTGGGCTTTGACGATATCGCCCGCAACTCCATTGACGGGGTATCCGACCGGGATTTCTGCGTGGAGCTGATGAGCGCCCTGTCCACCCTCATGATGCACCTGTCCCGGTTCTCTGAGGAAATTATCCTCTGGGCCAGCTGGGAATTTAAATTTGTGGAGCTGAGTGACGCCTACACCACCGGCTCCTCCATCATGCCCCAGAAGAAGAATCCCGACATGGCGGAGCTGGTGCGGGGCAAAACCGGCCGGGTCTACGGCGACCTGATGGCAATGCTCACCACTCTGAAGGGCCTGCCTCTTGCTTATAATAAGGATATGCAGGAGGATAAGGAAGCGGTGTTCGACGCGGTGGATACCGTGAAGATGTGCCTGAAGGTCTTCGCCCCCATGCTGGCAACCATGACCACCCGGCCGGACAACATGAAAAAAGCGGCACAGGGCGGCTTCATCAACGCCACAGACCTTGCCGATTACTTAGTAAAGAAGGGGATGCCCTTCCGCAGCGCCTACAAGATTTCCGGTCAGCTGGTGGCGAAGTGCATTGCCGAGGGCTGTGTGCTGGAAACCCTGCCGCTGGCAACCTATAGGCAATATTCTGACCTCTTTGACGAGGACTTGTATCAGGACATCGATTTGCTTACCTGTGTGCAGAAGCGGATTTCCGAGGGCGGCACCTCTGTGCAGTCCGTGGAAGCCCAGATTGCCTATGTAAAGGAGCAGCTGGCATGACGAAGGTATTTATTGACGGCAGCGCCGGAACCACGGGGCTGCGGATTCGGGAGCGGCTCAGCGGACGCAGAGATTTGGAACTGCTCACCTTAAGCGAGGAACGGCGCAAGGACGCGGATGCCCGCCGGGAGATGCTGAATTCTGCGGATATTGCCTTCCTGTGCCTTCCCGACGCGGCGGCTGTGGAAGCGGTTTCCCTGATTGAAAACGACCACACCGCGGTGATTGACACCTCCACCGCCCACCGGGTAAGCGAAGCCTGGGCCTACGGCTTTGCGGAGCTGTCCCCGGAACACCGGCAGGCGATTGTCACCTCCAAGCGGGTGGCCAACCCCGGCTGCCACGCCAGCGGCTTTATCGCAGGGGTGTACCCGCTGGTCAAGCACGGTGTGATTTCTTCCGATTTTCCCCTGACAGCCTACTCCCTCACCGGCTACTCCGGCGGCGGGAAGAAGCTGATCGGGGAATATGAGGACGAAAACCGGGATCCGCGTCACGAAAGCCACCGTATCTACGGCACCACACTGACCCACAAGCATCTGCCGGAAATACAGAAAATCTGCGGCCTTGTGAAGACACCCGTGTTTTCTCCCATTCTGGGTGACTTCTACGCGGGAATGGCGACTTCCGTCTTGCTTCCCGGCATCGATGCGAATACGGCGTGGGAAGCGCTAAGCGACCACTATGCCGGTCAAAACTTAATCAGCGTAGCGCCGCTGGGCGGTGACGAGCCTGTCATCTACGCCAGCACTTATGCGGGAAAGGACACCATGCGCATTCAGGTCAGCGGGCAGCGGGATCAGTGCATGGTCACGGCGATTTTTGACAATCTGGGCAAGGGCGCGTCCGGTGCGGCGATTCAGAATATGAATCTGCTGCTGGGCCTTGACGAAACCACCGGACTGTCCCTATAATTAGAAGGAGAGAAACATGAGAGAGATTGCAGGCGGCGTCTGCGCCGCGAAGGGTTTTTCTGCCAACGGTGTCCACTGCGGCATTCGGAAAAACCAGGGGAAAAAGGATTTGTCTTTGATTTTCAGCAGCGTGCCATGCAGCGCCGCTGCGGTATATACCACCAATCTGGTCAAGGGTGCGCCCCTGACCGTGACGAAAAAGCATCTTTCTAACGGCATTGCCCAGGCGGTGATCTGCAACAGCGGCAACGCCAACACCTGCAACGCGAACGGCATCGAAATTGCCGAGGAAATGAGCGCTCTGGCGGCAAAGGCTTTGGGTATTTCCTCTGAGGACATGATCGTGGCCTCCACCGGCGTCATCGGTCAGCCCCTGTCTATCGACCCCATTGCCGCTGGCTTGCCGGAACTGGTTGCCGGATTGTCCCCCGAGGGCGGAAGAGCCGCCGCCGAGGGCATCATGACCACCGACACCGTCATGAAGGAAGTGGCGGTGGAATTTACGCTGGGCGGAAAAACCTGCCACTTAGGCGGCATCGCCAAGGGCAGCGGCATGATTCATCCCAACATGGCTACCATGCTGGTGTTTCTGACCACCGATGCGGCGATTACCCCCGCCATGCTCCAGAAGGCCCTGTCCGGGGACATTGCGGGTACCTTCAATATGCTGTCCATCGACGGCGACACCTCCACAAACGACATGGTGACGGTGCTTGCCAACGGTCTTGCGGGCAACCCAACAGTGGACGCCGAGGGTGAGGACTTCACCGCCTTCATGAAGGCCCTGAACTCCGTGACCATTGCCCTGTGCCGGAAAATCGCCGGGGACGGCGAGGGTGCAACCAAACTGCTGGAATGCAAGGTAAGCGGTGCGGCAGACCTTGATACGGCGAAAACCGTGGCAAAGAGCGTCATTTGTTCCAGCCTTTTGAAGGCCGCCATGTTCGGCGCGGATGCCAACTGGGGCCGGGTGCTGTGCGCCATCGGCTACAGCGGCGCGAATGTGGACGTGAACAAGGTGGACGTAGCTTTCCACAGCGCGGCGGGCACCGTGGAGGTCTGCAAGAACGGCGCGGGTCTGGACTTCTCCGAGGAGTTTGCGAAAAAAGTCCTGCTGGAAAAGGAAATCGAGATTCTGGTGGAACTGAACAGCGGCGAATTTTCCTCCACCGCCTGGGGCTGCGATCTGACCTACGACTACGTCAAAATCAACGGCGACTACCGCACCTAAGCGGGCATGGCCCGCGGCAAATGCGCACGGGGATGTTTGTATTCGTTACCCGATGCTTTTTGCCCGGTATCGTTACTGTGTTGAAATAAGGAAATAGGGTAGGCAGATGAGATGAAAACTGAATTGTCAAACATGGAGCGGGCCGAGGTGCTGACCCAGGCCCTGCCCTACATTAAGAAATACAGCGGGAAAATCGTGGTCATCAAGTACGGCGGCAACGCCATGGTCAACGAGCAGCTCAAGCAGCAGGTGATGGAGGACATCGCTCTGCTGTGGCTCATCGGTGTGAAGGTGGTGCTGGTCCACGGCGGCGGCCCCGAAATCAGCGAGACCATGAAGCGGCTGGGCAAGCAGGCGCAATTTGTCAATGGCCTGCGGGTCACGGACAAGGAGACCGTGGACATCGTGCAAATGGTGCTGGCGGGCAAGGTCAATAAGACATTGGTAAACCTTTTGCAAATGAAGGGCGGTCACGCTGTGGGCCTTTCCGGCATCGACGGGGGCATCATCGAAGCCACCATGAAGGATGAAGCCCTGGGCTACGTGGGAAAAATCACCCGCATCCGCACCCAGCCCATCACGGATTTGCTGGAAAAGAACTACATTCCCGTGATTTCCACCGTTGCCAGCGACCGGCAGGGCAACACCTACAACATCAACGGCGACACCGCCGCCGCCTATATCGCGGGGGCCTTGAACGCCGAGCGCCTGATTATGATGACGGACATTGCGGGAATCCTTCGGGACAAGGACGACCCCGACACCCTGATTCCCGCCCTGACGGTAAAGGAAGCGAAGAAGCTTTTTGACGAGGGCGTGATCTCCGGCGGCATGATCCCCAAGGTGGACTGCTGCATTGAGGCCATCGGCAAGGGCGTGAAGCATGTGGTAATTATGGACGGACGGGTGCCCCACTCCATTCTGATGGAGCTTCTTACCGACGAAGGCGCGGGCACCATGGTTATGGGGGACTAATATGAGCATTACGGAAATGGATCAGGCATACGTTGCCGGGACATATAAGCGGTTTCCCGTGGAGATCGTCTCCGGCAAGGGCAGCCGTGTAGTGGACGTGAGCGGAAAAAGCTATGTAGACATGGGCTCCGGCATCGGCGTCACCGCCTTCGGCTTTGCCGATGACGCATGGATTGCGGCGGTGACGGAACAGTTGGGCAAGGTGCAGCACACCTCCAACCTCTATTACACCGAGCCCTGCGCCCAGCTGGCAAAGCTGCTGTGCGAAAAAACCGGCATGAAGAAGGTGTTCTTCTCCAATTCCGGCGCGGAGGCCAACGAGTGCGCCATGAAAGTGGCGAGAAAGTATTCCGCCGAGAAAAAGGGCGGGGACTGCTATACCATTGTGACGCTCCAGAACAGCTTCCACGGACGCACCCTGACCACCCTTGCCGCCACGGGACAGGATCACTTCCATGAGCTGTTCCAGCCGCTGACCCCCGGCTTTGTCCATGTGCCTGCGAACGATATCGATGCACTGAGGAAGTGCGTTGCCGAAAACAAGGTTGCCGGTATTCTGATGGAAGTGGTTCAGGGCGAGGGCGGCGTGGTGCCGCTGACAAAAGAATTCCTTGTGGCGGCGGACAGGCTGGCCCACGAGAATGACATCCCCTTCATGATCGACGAGGTGCAGACCGGAAACGGTCGCTCCGGCAAGCTCTACAGCTACATGAATTACCCCATCTGCCCGGACATCGTGTCCACCGCCAAGGGTCTGGGCGGCGGCCTGCCCATCGGCGCGACTCTGATGGGGGAGAAGGTGCAGTCCGTTCTGGGCTTCGGCGACCATGGCTCCACCTACGGCGGCAACCCGGTGTGCTGTGCCGGCGCGGTCAGCGTGGTGGAGAGGCTGACGGAGGACTTCCTCGCGGGGGTCAAGGAGAAGAGCGCCTATGTGTTCTCCGCTCTGGAGGGCGCCCCGGGGGTGGAATCCGTCACCGGACTGGGCCTGATGATCGGCGTAAAAACCGTGGCTCCCGCCGGGGAGGTCGTCAGGCGGTGCATGGAAAAGGGCGTGCTGTGCCTCACCGCCAAGAATAAGGTGCGTCTGCTGCCCGCGCTGAATATCCCCATGGAGGATCTGAACTATGCCGTGGAAACGTTGAAGGCGGCAGCGGAGGAACTGGCTTGAATTTACGAAATATCCCGGAAAAACTGCGGGGGGAAACCACACAAAAAATACTCCGCTGGGCAGGCTTCCTGATTCTTGCTGTGTGGACGCTGGCGCTGCTGCGGCTGAATTACTGGCGTATCTACGATAATACCTTCTGGGTGGATGAAACCTGGTCCATCCGCCTTGCCAGAATGCGGCTTCCGGACATGATTCGGAAAACGGCGACGGATATGCACCCGCCGCTTTACTATATGCTGGCGATGGTTATGAACCGGCTGCTTGGCGACAACGGCCCTGCCTACCACCTGTCCGCCCTGATTCCCTATGTGGGCGTTCTGTTCTTGGCCTGCACGGAGGTTCGGCGGCAATTCGGACTGGGCCCGGCGTTTCTGCTGGTGACCATGATGTCCCTGATGCCGGAGCCGCTGTACTACAATGTGGAGGTGCGGATGTACAGTCTGGGGGCCTTTCTGGTGCTGTCAGCATATCTGGCACTGCACAGAATTCTGACCCGGAACCGCCTGCCTGAGTGGGTGATTTTTTCGCTGGCCTCGCTGGGTGCGGCGTATACCCACTATTACGCCTTGATTATTGTGGCGTTTTTCTACCTGATTCTGATTGTCCCGTCCCTTCGTAACCGCAGATTCCGGCGACGGACAGCAATCACCTGGGCAGCGGCGGTGGTTGGGTATCTGCCCTGGCTGGGGGTTCTGCTGAAATCTTTTGTGTCCACTTCCGGGGACTGGTGGCTTCAGGAAATCCCTTCGGTATCGGATTGCCTCAAATTCTTTTTCAGCTCCTGGTATTTGACGGGACTGTTTGCGCTGATCGTGGCGGCCTATGTGTTTGTCTGCCTGAAGCGGGGAAAACCCGGGACGGAGGAGCCGTCGCCAGCCTGGATGCCGGTGAATCCGGAGCTGCTGTGGGTGGCGGCGGGCCTGCTGTCGCTGGCGGGAACGATTGCGGTGGGATTGGCGCTGTCCTATCTGGTGCGCCCGTTTTTTGTTGGCCGTTATCTGTACCCGCTGACACCGGTGCTGTTTCTGCTGCTGGGCTTCTGCCTGTCCAAACTGGACAGGAGCAAGCTCCTGTGCTTTGTCCTGACGATAGTCATTGTTGTGTGTATTTGGCCTGCCTACCTGCATATCCGGGATGACTATAAGTATCAGGATATGTGCACGGCGGAATTTCTTGAAAAGGTTCATCCCGGCGAAAATGCGGTGTTCTACACGGAAAAAACAGCGGATTTCCGCTATTATTTCCCGGATATCCCGGAACGCTCCCACTGGAAGCCCGAAGATGCGGAGACCTGCTACGATGAGATATGGTTTTTCCGGGAGGAGGAAGGTGAGCCGGATGACATTCCGGGCTACCGAAAGGAATTTGTTGCAGAGGGTCTGTTTACAGGCTGGTATTATTACTATGCGTGGCGTTACCAGGCCATAGATTAGCGCAGCCTGACGCCGATTCCGGTTTTGGAGGTACAATATGAATCTGAAAGGCAAGAGCTTTCTGAAGCTGCTGGACCTGACTCCGGAGGAAATCTCCAGTCTGCTGGAGCTGGCGGCGAAATTCAAGGCAGAAAAAAAGGCCGGTGTGTCCCACCGGCTGTGTGAAGGCAAGAACATCGTCCTGCTGTTTGCCAAGGACTCCACCCGCACCCGCTGCTCCTTTGAGGTGGCGGGCCACGACCTGGGCATGGGGGTCACCTACATCGGTTCCTCCGGCTCCCAGATGGGCAAGAAGGAGTCCATTGCCGACACCGCCCGGGTGCTGGGCAGGATGTTCGACGGCATTGAGTACCGGGGCTTCGAGCAGACCATTGTGGAGGATCTGGCGAAATACTCCGGCGTTCCCGTGTGGAACGGTCTGACCAATGAATTCCACCCCACTCAGATTCTGGCGGATTTTCTGACCATTCAGGAACATTTCGGCGGCCTGAAGGGGAAAAAGCTGGTCTATATGGGCGATGCCCGGTACAATATGGGCAATTCTCTCATGGTGGGCTGCGCCAAGATGGGGATGCACTTCGTGGCCTGTGCCCCGGAAAGCTACTTTCCCAATGCCGAGCTGGTACACGCCTGCAAGGAAATCGCTGCCCAGACCGGCGCGACCATCGAGCTGATTACCGATCCCATGACCGCCGTGAAGGGCGCGGATGTGATTTACACCGACGTGTGGGTGTCCATGGGCGAGCCGGACAGCGTCTGGCAGGAGCGCATTGACGCACTGTCGCCCTACCGGGTGACCATGGGGCTGATGGACGCGGCAGGTGCCCAGTGCCGCTTCATGCACTGCCTGCCGGCCTTCCACGACCTGAACACCACCATCGGCAGGGAGATTTACGAGAAATTCGGTATCAGCTGCATGGAGGTCACCGACGAGGTCCTCGAGTCTGACCGCTCCATCGTCTTTGACGAGGCGGAGAACCGGATGCACACCATCAAAGCCGTCATGGCGGCTACGCTGGCATAAGAACTGGGCTGTCCCGCGGGACAGCCCAGTTTTCGTTATACGGTGAGATTTTGAATCCACTTGCCCTGCTTCAGCATGAACGCACCCACAGCACATTTGATGAGGTAGGTAGACAGGCAGATGGAGAACAGAGGGACGATGGTCAGATTCGTGAACCGGCTCAGGCAGTAGGCCACCGGCACACAGACTACCCAGGTAAAGCAGCTGTCAAACAGGAAGGTGACAAAGGTCTGACCGCCGGAACGCAGGGTGAAGTAGGTGGCGTTGACGTAGGCGTCAAAGGGCATAAAGACAGCGTTGACGCAGATCAGGCAGGTAGCCAGATGCCGCACGGCGTCGGTGGTGTTGTAGATACGGGGAAACAGCCCGGAAATGCAGGCCATGAGCATACCGAAGAACACCCCGGAGCTGACGGACAGGGTCAGCAGCTTCCGGTTGGAATCACGTACCTGGGCTTCCGTCCTGCCCGCACCCAGCATCTGGCCCATGATAATGCCCACGGCGTTTCCAAGAGACAGGAACACCACGCTCGCCAGATTGAACAGGGTACTGGAAATATTCATGGCAGGCACCACATCCAGCCCGCAGGTGGAGTAGCACTGATTCATGAAGGCCATGCCGCTGGACCACAGGGCTTCGTTGACCAGCAGCGGCATTCCCTTGATGATGATGGTTTTCAGAAGCTGTCCCGGCAGGTACAGGGAGCGGTAGGCGCCCACAATAAAGGGATTTTTCTGATGGTTGCAGTGCACCCACCCGGCGAGAATCGCCAGCTCCACATAGCGGGAAATGACCGTTGCCAGCGCCGCGCCCTCCACGCCCATTTTCGGCGCGCCGAAGTGGCCGAAAATCAGCACATAGTTGAGACACAGGTTCACCAGCACAGCGGCAATGCCTGCCAGCATGGGAAGGAACGTGTTGCCGCATTCCTTCAGGGTGCTGGCATAGGCGTTGGCGATGGCAAAGGGTAGGAAGCCCCAAAGCATGATGGCAAGGTATTTCATGCCGTACTCCAGCGCCCCGGCAGCGGTGGCGGCCTCGCCCTCGCCGGTGAGGTACAGCCCGATGAGGGCGCTGCCCTTCAGAGCGAAGATGGTTCCGCCCAGCAGCCCCAGCAGCAGGCAGATCAGGAACTTAAACCGGAAGGTATAGCGCACGCCCTCGGTGTCGGCAGAGCCATGGAACTGGGCCGTAAAAATCCCCGCGCCGGAGCTGGCACCGAAGATGCACAGGTTGAACACGAAAATCAGGCCATTGACGATGGACACGCCGCTCATGGGGATGGTGCCCACCTGACCGACCATGATGTTGTCAAGCAGGGACACAAAGTTGGTAATGCCGTTTTGGATGATAATGGGCACGGCGATCCCAAGGACACGGCGGTAAAACGCCCTGTCGCCGATGTAACGGTTTAACATTTCAGCCTCCTTTGGCGTAAAATACATAATTGTAGGGCGGGGTCATGACCCCGCCGATTCGCTCTCGATAATAGAAAGGTAAAACAGATAGGATACATTCCGTTGAGAATAGTCGAATCCCGTCGGACGAAAAATACCAGAATATACAGCGTGGTCGGCGGGGCCATGACCCCGCCCTACACACCACACTGAATTACAGTTCGATGCCGCCGATAAACACCCGCTTCTCAGAGTAATCGGGGGAGCAGACGATGAAGTCGGCAAGCTTTCCTTCTTCAATGGAGCCGATTTTGTTCTGTGCGCCCAGCGCGCAGGCGGGGTTCCAGGTGGCGGCCCGGACGGCTTCCTCCTCGGGAATGTTCCAGCTGAGGACATTGGTCAGGCACTGCCAGAGGTTGGCGGCGGAGCAGGCGATGGTGCCGTCCGCCAGACGGGCCACGCCCCCGCGGAGCCAGCAGTCCTGACCGCCCAGCTCAAACTTGCTGCCCTCGGGCAGACCGGCGCAGCGGCCGGAGTCGGAGACCAGAATCATCCGGTTTTTGAACATGGTAAAGGCCAGCCGGACGGAGGCGGGGTGGATGTGGTAGCCATCGCAGATGATTTCCGCCCGGACGTTGGGGTTTTCCACAGCGGCGGGAATCACGCCGGGGTTCCGGTGGTGAATGCCGGGCATGGCGTTGTACAGGTGGGTCAGGTGGGTGACGCCGGCGTCCACAGCGGCCCGGGCGTGGTCGTAGTCGGAATCGGTGTGGGCGATGGACACGGTGCACAGCTTGCTGGCCCTCTCCACAAATTCCGCCGCGCCGGGCAGCTCCGGGGCGATGTCCACGATGCGTACCAGACCGTCACAGCCATCGTAGAGAGCCTTGAAGCCCTCAAAATCCGGCTCCTTCAGATAGTCGGGGTTCTGGGCGCCCCGCTTTTTGTAGGAGAAGTAGGGGCCTTCCATCTGGATGCCCATGAGCCGGGCGTGGCCCGCGGGGGCTTCCGCTTTCAGCTGTTTGGCGGTGGCGAAGGCCTTCTCCAGCACGTCGTAGGGGAGCGTCATGGAGGCGGGGGCGAAGGAGGTCACGCCGCAGCTTGCGTAGTAGGCGGCCATTTTTTTCAGGCCCTCATAATCGCCGTCGGAGAAATCCGCGCCGGAGTTGCCATGGCTGTGGACATCCACCAGACCGGGTATGACGGTGGCGCCCTTCAAATCAACGGCATCCGCAGGGACATTCTCCGGCAGTACCGCGCCGAACAGCCCGTCCTTCACTTCAAACCCGCCGGTGACGAAACGGAAATCAGAGGTAAAAATTCTCGCATTTTTATAAAACATAGGACAAGTCTCCTTTACATCAGCATTGCAGGAATATGGTATCACGAAGCAGGAAAAAAAGCAATCGGATTTGCCGGAAAAGTTCCGATGGGAAAAGAAACAGTAGAAAACGGTTGTTATTTGCGTCGCCGCCTGATATAATGGAACGCAATGAAAACGAAGGGAAGAAAGAGGTGGCGAGATGAAGATGTCGAAGCTGGCGTCAGCTGTATTCGCCTTTGTGGGAACCGTGCTGCTGGTGGGTTCTATTGTCACGAGTTTTGCGGCGCTGAACAAACCGGCAAAGGCCGTGAAGCCGACCAGGGAAGCAAACGATTTTGCGCAGTTGGTACTGGGTGCGCTGGAAGACGGCGATTTTACCGCCGTGGAAGGGTATCTCTACGGAAAGCCCTCTCTGGGCCTTGACCGGGAGCCTGCCACGGCGGAGGGAAAGCTGATCTGGAACGCTTACCGGGACAGCATTGCCGTAACGGTAGATGAAAACTGTTACGGTGAGGGAACAAACATTTATCAGACCGCTCAGGTGACATACATGGATATCCCGCAAACCCTGTCGCAGTTGGATAAGCGGGCCGGGGAACTGTTAAAGAAGAAGCTGGACGAGCAGGAGGATCATTTCGCCCTTCTGGGAGAAGACGGACAGATCCCGCAGACGCTGAAAGAGGAACTGAGAACCAAAGCCTTTCAGGAAGCGCTGGCGGAGCCGGAAACCGTGGCTGCCCAGATTACCTTCCAGCTCATTGAGAAGGACGGCCAGTGGTGGGCACTGCCGGATCAGGCCATGCTGGATATTCTGTCCGGCGGACTAGGTTAAGGAGGGGACAGCCATGGGATACAAACCGAAATACGCTGCCAGCTCCAGAAAACGTCAGCCGGATGTGATCCGCACAAGGCCAGAGCCGGAGAGAAAGGCGAGCCGTCCGAAACGGGAGCAGAGCAGGGCTGGGCGGATTTTTCAAATCATTTTAACGGTGATTCTGGTACCGGTGTGTACCTTTGCGTCCGTCAGACTGCTGGGGTGGATGCTGGAAACCGTGGGCAGGCCCAAGGCCGCCGTGGTGGTGAAAACCAAGGATATGGCGATGCTGGATGACTTTGATGCCTATGTTGAGAAATCCATGGCTCAGGCGGACAGCGGCCTGAAGGTGAGCCATCTGGGCATCACGGAGCAGACGGAGCCGACCCAGGAAGAGACGGAGCCTGTCCGCCAGCACTACACCATCCCCGACGACGCCCTGGTGGCCCCCAAGCCCAATCCGTCCTGCTATGGGCAGGCGGACAGCCCGGCGGAAATGGAGCCGATTTTGAAGAAAGCCAAATGGATTCTGGACGGCCAGAAGACCTATTTTCAGACCAACCAGCAGATCTATGAGGACAGCTGCATTCGCTACTATCTGGACGAAAGCATCTTTGCCGTGACCTGGCAGGAGGTTCACGATGATTCCGTCTACACCTTCTCCGAGGTCAAAGTGGCCGATGCCTCCCAGTTCCGCCGCCATCTGGCGGACGGCACCTACGGCTCCGATACCCAGTACCTGACCACGGAAATGGCGGAAACCGTCAACGCCGTTGTGGCCTCCTCCGGTGATTTCTACCGCTTCCGCAACTTCGGCGCGGTGGTCTATCAGGGGCAGGCCAAGCGGGTGGAGGGCACCTACGCCGAGACCTGCTACATTGACCGAAACGGCGATATGCACTTCACCCGGGGCGGCGAGGTGCTGAAGGTGCAGGATGTGCAGACGTACGTGGACGAGCACGACATTAATTTCAGCCTTGCCTTCGGCCCCATACTGGTTGACAACTACGAGCTTCAGGAGCATACCTGGTACGGCGTGGGCGAAATTACGGAAGGGTATGCCCGGGCGGCCCTGTGTCAGATGGACACCCTGCACTATCTTGTGGCTGTGGCTAACATCGATAAAGGCCATAATTCCGTACCTACGGTGGCACAGTTCGCGAAAAACATTGCGGCAACCGGCTGCCGAATGGCTTACTGCCTGGACGGAGGACAGACGGGCGCCATCGTAATGAACAATATGCTGATCAATCGGCCGGCGAAGGGAGAACAGCGGAAGATCAGCGATATCATTTACTTTGCCACGGCGGTGCCGGAAGGGGGAACGGACAATGGATAAGATCGCGTTTTACAGCGGCGGGACGGCAATCTATTGGAATTCCGTCATTCTGACGCTGGCAGCCGCCACGGCGCTCTGCTTCTTCCTTGCCTTCTATCTGGGAAAAAGCGGAAACGGTGCGGCGGGCTTTGCGGTGGTGCCGGTAAGCATGGTGCTGAGTCTGGTGTTTGCCCGGTTCTTCCATTGGTACTGTCAGAGTGACAGCTATCAAAGTTTTTCTGCCGCCATGACGGACTACACCGCCGGGGGCTATGCCCTGATGGGCGTGTTTCTAGGCTGTTTTTTGGCGGCAGGATTGACCAGAATCGTCTGCCTGCACCGGAACCTGCCGGAAATGCTGGATGCCATGTCCATCGCGGGCTGTGCCGGTATCGCCGTGGGGCGGCTGAGTTCCCTGTTCAACGCCTCCGACCGGGGACAAGTACTGGTAAACTTCCGCAGCCTGCCCCTTGCGTACCCCGTGAGCAACGCGGTGTCCGGGGCGGTGGAGTACCGGCTGGCGACCTTTGCCCTGCAATCCATGGTGGCGCTGGCCCTGTTCCTTGGGCTGACGGTGTTTTACTGCAAGGGACAGAAGCGGGGGAAACTGAAAGACGGCGACACCTGCCTTGTGTTCCTGCTGCTCTACGGCGCGTCGCAGGTGGTGCTGGACAGCACCCGGTACGATTCCCTGTTCTTCCGCAGCAACGGCTTTGTCAGCGTGGTGCAGGTGCTGGGGGCGCTGGCGCTGGTGCTGGCAGTTCTCCTGTTCTCTCGGCGCATGGTGAAGGCCCGGGGCTTTCGGGCGTGGCAGATTCTGCTGTGGCTGCTCATCGCCATTGCCATAGCCGGGGCGGGGTATATGGAATACTACGTCCAGCGCTGGGGCAGCAAGGCTCTGTTTGCCTACAGCGTCATGAGCGCCTGCCTGCTGTTCGTCATTTGCCTGACGCTTTTCATCCGCCGTCTGGCGGTAACTTTGGAGAGAAGATACCATGGAGCATATTGCGGTTAACGGAAGAAAGTTTCAGATTCTGCGCCTGCTGGGCAAAGGCAAGGGCGGCTATTCCTATCTGGTGACGGATGGCGAAAGCGAGTATGTTGTCAAGCAGATTCACCATGAGCCCTGCGATTACTACCAGTTCGGCGACAAGCTGGCCTCAGAGCTGCGGGACTATGACAGGCTGCGGACAATCGGCATCCCCATGCCGGAGCTGCTGGATGCAGACAAAGCGGAGGAGCGGCTTCTGAAGGAATACATCCCCGGCGACACCATCGACCGGTATGTACTGGAAGACCGGATGGAGGACGGGTTCTACTGGCAGGTCGAGGATATGTGCAGGCTGCTGTACCCCGCGAACACCAATATCGACTATTTTCCCACGAATTTTGTGGTCTGCGGCGGGAAGCTCTACTATATTGACTACGAATGCAACGATTATATGGAGCAGTGGAATTATGAAAACTGGGGTAGCCAGTATTGGTGGAAGTCCCCGGCGTTTCTGGAGCGGTTTCAAAAATAAAATGTTGTCCCGCAGTACGATAAAGAAGAACTTATCTGATTTAGGATGTCATTGCGAGGAGCGAAGCGACGTGGCAATCCGTTCCCCTTTTCACGCTCTAATAACGTACCCGTTACAATATGGAGTACGGATTGCCACGCCAGTGTGCGCACTGGCTCGCAATGACATGCTCCTTAGTCATATAAAGATCAACGTATCTGTCATTTGAATAAATCATTGAATATAACGAACAACCGGGAAGCGGCTGCTTCCCGGTGATTTGTTATGTAAGCTTACTTGCCGGCAAAGGCGTCCAGCGCCAGCTTGAAGGCGCCGTAGGCCCCGGCGTCGTTGCCCAGGGAGGCCAGGGTGAACCGGGCCTCAGAGGCCGCGTGGAAGACGTACTTCTTGAAGTAGGGAACCACGCCGTCAATCAGCACCTGTCCTGCCTTGCTGACGCCGCCGCCGATGACCACCACCTCGGGGTTCACCACGGAGCAGACGTTGCCAAGGAACTCGCCCATGTAGCGGTAGACCTGATCGAGGATGGCGAGGGCTTCCTTGTCGCCGGCCTTGCCCGCATCGAAGATGTCTTTGCAGGTAAGGGGCTCCACACCCCGCAGAACGCTGGGGGCGTCGGTGGCCGCCAGATGGAGCTTTGCCAGCCGGACGATGCCGGTGGCGGAGCAGTACTGCTCCACACAGCCGTATTTGCCGCAGTTGCAGGGCACGGTCTCGTCCCGGTTCAGCACCAGATGACCGATCTCCGCGCCGGAGCCGTGGGCGCCGTGGAGCAGGTTCCCTTCCACCACGATGCCGCCGCCCACGCCGGTGCCAAGGGTGACGAACACCATGTTGTCGCAGCCCTGACCGCCGCCCTTCCAGAACTCGCCCAGAGCGGCTACGTTGGCGTCATTGCCCGCCTTCACGGGGAAGCCGGTGAGGGCGGACAGGGTTTCGGAGATATTGAACACGCCCCAGCCCAGATTGATGCACTTATTCACAACGCCCTTGGCGTTGACGGGACCGGGGACACCGATGCCGAGGCCCAGAATGTCGCTGTCGGGGATGTTATGCTCTGCCAGATAGCCCTTGACGGACGCGGCGATGTCCGGCAGGATCTGGCTGCCGCCGTTTACGGTGACGGTGGGGATTTCCCACTTGTCAAGCATTTTGCCGGTTTCATCGAAATAAGCAATCTTGACGGTGGTGCCGCCCAGATCGATGCCAAAGCCGTATTTCATATGTAGAAGCCTCCTGAAAATTGGATACCTCTATTATACATATTCTGATAGAAAATGCCAGTGGTTTCACGAAAAAAACTACACAATCATCGTCATAACACAGCGGTGCGACGAATTG
>JAXEXE010000168.1:0-12984 GCA_034113565.1 Faecousia sp. | reverse complement strand
AGTGCGAGGGGCTTTTGCCCCCGAAGCACGATGCGGGTACCGCAACCCGACATTATCGAGCATTTTGGCAACGCAGATGCCGTGCCGCAGCCGCCGGAGCGGTGCTTAAGCCGTAAGGCGGGAATTGTGCGGTGTTGCCCTTGCATTCTTTGCGGGTAACACATGGATTTTTCGGTGCATTTTCGGCCCGGCCCTTACACTTTTTTCGTTTCCGCCTGCACCAGGGCGCGGTACAGGGTAAAATCCGGCACGGGGGCCGCCGGGGCACCAGGCAATGGAGCCTGCCAGGCGGCATAATCCGGCCCGTCCCCGGCCGCGCGGGGAATCGCCATCAGACCGGTCAGAACGCGGGCGGTCAGTGCGCCGTCCAGCATGGTATCGCTGCAAAAGCCGGCCCAGAACCCAGTTTTGGGCTGCAGCAGAGCCGCCATGGCACCAAAATCATCCGCCGCACGGCCCAGGGTGCAAAAGCAGTTCTGCCAGTCCTTATCCAAAAACTGCTCCCGCGCGGTGCAAAAGCGCACCGCCCCGCGCAGGGCGTACAGGTACAGCCGCACGCTGAACACCACCTGCTCCTGCCAGAGCGGCGTGGTGGCCCGCCCGGCGTAAGAACAGCCGGGCAGCAGCGTTTCATAATTTTCCAGCGCGGAAGTGCAGAGCTGCTGATAGGCAGCCAGCTGTTCCGCATAGCTTTCTGCGGGCAGCAGAGCGGCAAGTTCCTGAATCGGGCCCTGCGTTTTGCCGCACAGCCAGGCCGAAGCAAACAGCCGGGTGCTGCGGGTCAGGAACGCTTCGCCCACCGGCTGCGGCGGGCTGCCCGCCTGCACGGCGCTTTCGGCACGGGCGCGCAGGCAGACCGAAAGATCCTCCAGTGCGCTGTCCGTCAGTGCCCAGCCATCCGGCGCACGGTAGGTACAGCGCAGGTAAGCCGTGCGCTGCGCGGCGCAGTCGGTATCCGGGGTACACCACAAAGCACCGGTCAGGTTCAACTCCATCAGGGAGGGGCGCAGGTCCCCGGTGCCAACCATCCAGAAGCTGCGCACCCCGCCGCGCCAGGCTCCCTGCAGCATTCCGTTAACGGCGGTATCGCCGCCGGGGTAGGCGGTCAGGGGGTTGCCGGTCAGCTTATCGCGGCGGCAAAGGCTGAACCACAGCCCGTGCTGCGCGCCGGGACCAGGGCCGCCCGCACTGCTGGCACTGGGGGCCGGGGTTAAAACGGGGATAACGCTATCCGGGATTTTGAGTTTTCCCTCCTGGTAGAGCGCAACGGTTTCGCTCTGCAGCAGAATATAGGCAGTGGCACCGGGCACCGTGGCGTTCAGCAGCTGCCATTGCTCTTGCAGCGCCGCAGTGCTGGCTGTGCCATCGGGATCACCCCCCATCCCGTCAATGCCCAGCGCCCAGATGCGCGGGCTGGTTTTGAGAGCGCGGATAGAATCCTGCCAGATTTTATGGCGTTCTTCCGGGTTTTCCGCCGCAGCCTGCTGCGGGGCAGCCCCCAGCGGGGTCTGCGGGTTCTGCACAGGGCGCAGGCCCATGGCGGCGGCAAGGTCCGCCTGTTTGTCGGTGCGCACCATATTGCCGCGGTAGCGCAGCAGGGATTCAAAAATCATCTCCCAGCCGTTTTCGGTGGCATCCGCCCAGGCGGACAGCCATGGTGCATCCGAAAGATCCCACCCGCGCAGGCCGACAGCGGCGGCTGGCCCGGTAATGCGGCCCTCCGGCACAGTGGCAAAGGGTTTGGGCTCAAACTGCTGCTGGTTCCAGAACCAGAATGGTGTTACCCCCAGGTAATGACGGCTGATATCCAGCAGGCCGTACACCGCGCCCAAATCATCCGCCGCGCAGAGGGTGAGCTGGTTTTCCGTCACATCCAGCGTATAACTTTCCGGCGGCAGGGCGGGGGCAAGGCAGATCATCAGGCGGTTATCCGGCACAAAACCGGTGGTGGAAAGAGTCATTTCCATATCACGCCAAAAGCGCGCCACGGCATGCTGCACGGGCGCACTGGCCCACTGCGCCGTGACCCGTGTGGCACGGCTGAGCATAAAATCCATTGTTTTCCTGCCTTTCAATACACTCTACCATCATCCCCGCCGTATCGGCGCTTGGATGGATGCAGTATTCCCTTACTGGTCCAAAAATTCGCGGATCTCGGCTTCCACGGCACGCACCTCGCGCTCAAATGCGCGGGCGGATACCCGCAGCGCACCGTTGCCCAGAATAATGATCTGTTCCGCACCATCGGAGCTGACCACCCGCACGCGGTGGTTTTTGGCCAGCTCATGGGTGGCGCGCTCGATGAACATATCGGCGGTTTCGGCTTCGCGGGTATAAATCACATGCAGGTTGTGCCAGGTTTCTTGTTCCCGCCCGGCGCCCTTGACGCGGTAGGCGTCAAACACCAGGATGGGCACACACTTGCGGTAGCCCGCATAGTTGCACAGAATGTCCATCAACCGGCGGCGGGCGGCATCCAGGTTTTCCGCCGCGATCTTCTTTAATTCATCCCACGCAAAAATCACGTTGTAGCCGTCTACCAGCAGGTACTCCGGCCCGCTGGGCGGCGGTGCAGCGGGGGTACGGTTCTGGCTTGGCCCCACACTGCGGAAGGCTTTGCGCGCGGCAAGCTGGTCATGCTGACCTGCGGCTTCCCCCCGGCGCTTGATCGGCCCATAGGTGCGCTCAAAAATCGCCAGCAGCTCTTTGTCCTGCTCCAGTGTGCCGCAGTAAGCGGCAGCACGGCGGCGGGCATCGGATGCTTCATCGGAGGCATCCGATTCTTCCTGTTTCGCCTGCTGGGCACCGGGCGCGTTGCGCCCCAGGCCGCTGGCCACATGGGCGTGGGCGGGAACTTCGTCCCATTTGACAAGGTAGCCCGCGCCGTGGCTGCAAAATACGGAATCCGCCGGGTTTTCAGTATCGGCATCCGGCTGGTAGCCAATGGCTTCCAGCACGGCTTCGGTGTTGTGGCAGGGCGCATAGCCGCGGGGCATACAGCTCAGGCGGCCCGCACCGCGGGTGTAGGCGGTCACTTCCCGCGCACAGCCCCGCATTTCGGCAACCGGGGCTTTGCCGGTAATGACGGCCAGGCCATCCTCGTTTTCCGGCGTGCTGAATTCCGCGCAGCGGCGCTGCAGATCGGCCATGGCGCGGCCAACACAGTCCTGCGGGACTTCCAGCCGGAAGTCATACCAGGGTTCCAGCAGGACCGCCTGCCCCCGGGCCGCCGCGGTGCGCAGCCCCTGCCGCACGGCGCGGTAGGTTGCCTGGCGAAAGTCCCCGCCCTCGGTGTGCTTGATGTGGGCACGGCCTGCCGTCAGGGTGATTTTCACATCGGTCAGCGGCGCACCGGCCAGCACGCCGGGGTGGCTGCGCTCCGCCAGGTGGGTCAAAATCAACCGCTGCCAGTTCAGGTCCAGCGCATCGGTGCGGCAAATGCTGGCAAACTGCAGGCCGCTGCCCGCCTCGCCGGGTTCCAGCAGCAGATGAACCTCCGCATAATGGCGCAGCGGTTCATAATGGCCCACGCCCTCCACCGGGGCAGAGACGGTTTCTTTGTATAGAATGCCGCCCTCGCCGAAGGCCACTTCCAATCCAAAGCGGCTTTGCAGCACGCTCTGCAAAATTTCCAGTTGAATTTCACCCATCAGCTGCAGGTGGATCTCGCCCAGAGCGGCGTTCCACACCACATGCAGCTGTGGATCCTCGTCCTCCAGGGTGCGCAGGGCCAGAAGGGCACAGTGGGGGTCAGCTCCTTCCGGCAGCTCCACCCGGTAGTTCAGCACCGGTTCCAGCATCGGCTGGCGGGCATCCGGCTGTACGCCAAGGCCCTGTCCGGGATAGGTTTTTGTGGGGCCCAGCACCGCACAGACGGTGCCCGCCGGGGCTTCGCTGACCAGGCGGTATTTGCTGCCGGAGTAGACCCGCAGCTGGTCGGCCTTTTCTTCAAACTCCACACGGGCATCTGGGCGGGATACCAGGTTGGATTTGACTTTCAGCACGCCGTCCGTCACTTTCAGGTAGGTCATGCGCGCGCCGGATTCGTCTGCCCCGATCTTGAAGATACGCGCGCCAAAGCTGCCGGCGTCCGGCGGCATGCGGGTATCCCGCTGCAGACCATTGAGCAGGTCGTCAATGCCATCCAGCCGCAGAGCCGCGCCAAAATAGCAGGGGAACACCTGCCGCCGCGTGATTGCCGTGATGAGATCCGCCTGCGGCACCGTTCCTGTTGCCAACACGGCTTCCATCAGCGGTTCACTGCACACGCCAAGGGCTTCGGCGCGTTCTTCCGCCGGAACGGTGGGGGTAAAGTCCACACAGCCATCCCCAAAGCGGCCCCGCAGCTCCCGCAGGCGCAGGGCTTTGTCCGCACCGGGCAGATCCATTTTGTTGACATAGATAAAGGTTGGCACATGGTAGCGCTCCAACAGCCGCCACAATGTCATCGTGTGGCTTTGGATGCCGTCCGTGCCGGAAATGACCAGCACCGCATAATCCAGCACCTGCAGCGTGCGCTCGGCCTCCGCCGAAAAGTCCACGTGGCCGGGGGTATCCAGCAGGGTGATCTGGGTCTCTTCCAGCGGGGTGCCCGTCACCGTTCCGGCCGGCAGGGTAAGCACGGCCTGTTTGGCAAAAATGGTAATGCCGCGGGCTTTTTCCAGCGCATCGGTGTCCAAAAATGCATCCCGATGGTCTACGCGCCCCAGCTTGCGGATACTGCCCGCACGGTAGAGCAGTGCTTCCGAAAGAGTGGTTTTTCCGCTGTCCACGTGTGCCAGAACCCCAACGACCAGACGTTTCATAACTTTCCTAACCTCATTCACAGCGTTCCCGGCTGCTGCGCCAGGGGCACCGTTTATTTTTTGCACCGCCGCCCGCCGGGCAAGGGATATCTGCCGGATTTTGGCGATCCTTTTCTATTATAATAGTACCCGTTTTAACTAGGGGATTCAACCACTAATTTGCGCGGGCTTTTGTTTTTGGGGCAGGATGCAAAAAATATTTTATAAAGGGTATTGACATTGCGGGATGTGGATGCTATACTATTTAGGCACTCAAGAGAGAGCAACTAAATATCGCGGGGTAGAGCAGATGGTAGCTCGTCGGGCTCATAACCCGGAGGTCGCAGGTTCAAGTCCTGTCCCCGCAACCATATCGACTGGCCGATTTTACTGTCGGCCAGTTTTTCTTTGTTATAACGTCAAAAAATGACGTTTTGGAGGTTTGATTCGGAAGGCTTGTTCCATTACTGTCACACCGCTGTCAGCCCTGTTTTTCGGCGTTCAGAGACATTTTGCGGCGGCATTTACCCGGATTTTCGGGTGGATGCCGCCGCTTTTTTCGTTTTCCAGAGGATTTTTCCAAAAAGGCAGGTAGTTTTTTCGCAGAATGTTGCGCCGGGGTTTTAGGCAGTATGCCGAATTTTCCGCTCAGTCCAAACTCACCAGATCCATGGGATAAGTGCGCCCATTTTGCCCATTTCGTTTAATATCACACCCCGCAGATGCTGCCCACCGCAGCCTTCGGCGGGGTGTTTTTTGTTTTCCCCCTCTTGCCCCTTCTCTTTTCCCCCTCCACACCTCCCCCTTATCTTAACCCCCAACACCCCCAGAAAACTATTACCGGCTGGAAGAAAAAACAGGCTTCCTCCCGGAGTAGATAGACCGTCTAAAACCCAGAAACCAGGAAAGCGAGGAATCCCCATGAACATTGGCATCGATCATGGCTACTACGCCATTAAGACCCGGCATTGTTCCTTCCCAGCCGGTATAACCGCGTATGGCAGCCAGGAACCCTACACCCGCCGGAACCTGTTGGAGTTCGGCGGGAATTTTTATCTCTGCGGCACAGCCCGCCAGCCGCTGCAGAAAGACAAGACCCGGACCGACAGCTACTACCTGCTGACGCTGGCCGCCATCGCGCAGGAGCTGAAAGCCCGCTGCGCCCCGCCGGAGTGCAGCATCACCATCGCGGCGGGACTTCCGCTGACCAGCTTTGGCCGGGACAAAGAGAAATTCACCGCCTATCTGTTTCGTCCTCCCCAGCCGGTGGTGTTCCGCTACGAGGACACCGAGTACTGCGTCACCATCGAGGATGTGCGGCTGTTCCCGCAGGGGTACGCCGCTGTGCTGACGGAACCCGATCTGGTGGTGGACGAGCCGTCCCTGCTGGCCATGGACATCGGCGGCTGGACGGTGGACCTGATGCGCATCGACAACGGCGTCCCCAACGCGGATACCTGCCACAGCCTTGAAATGGGCATGATCCGCTGCATGGACACGGTCCGCGAGGAAGTACAGCGACAAACCGGCCTGTCCATCACCGACGCCCAGATCGAGCAGATGCTGGCCGGCGGGCCGTGCAGCCTGAACGAGAATGTTCGCCAGATCGTTCGGGAACAGGGCCGGAGCTACACGGAACGCTTGCTCTCCGCCGTGCTGGAGGCCGGGTTTGATTACAAGGCCCTGCCGGTCATCATGCTGGGCGGCGGAGCCGCCATCGTAAGCCGCCAAATCCAGCCCAATATCAACCTGTGTCGGCTGGCTGCGCTCCCGGACGATAAGCTGAACGCCATCGGATACGAGCGGATTCTGGCCCAGATGTCGCCCCGTGTGGGGCAGAGTTAATGCCCCGGTTTTCACTGCGGTTCAACCTGAGCGATCCCCACCAGAAAAAAGCGTGGGAACTGCTGTGCGCTGTGCCGGAGGGTCAGCGCAGCGCCTATGTGACGGAACTTCTGTACCGCAGCGCTACCCAGACTGATGAGGATGAACATCTTCGCAAAATCATCCGCGAGGAACTGGCCCGGCTTGAATTCCGACCCGCAGAGAAGAAAACCGCGATCCCCAGCCAGTCCCTCAACTTTCTGGCAGGCCTGTGAAGGAGGTGGTGCCTATGCTTGCAGAAATACACGCTTGCTATTGCTTTTGATTGGTTTTGCTCAATCGTGACCTTGCATCTTTGTTGGGGTTTGGTATAGCTTTCCCGCCTGCTTTGGAGTATGCTTTGATTATCAAAAAACAACGCAGCCATGCAGAAAGGAGCAGGCAATGGAAACAAAAGGCATCACCTGCCGCATTCCTCTGGCGCTTCACCAGAAAATCACCGAGGAAATGCGGGCGCAGGGCATCACAGTTGGTCAATTCATTGAGCAAATCATTCATGAGCATTACGAGAAAGGGGAACTTACCATGGCAAAGACGAGAACGATGGCATTTCAAATCAGCGAGGAACTGTTCCAGAGAATTAAGGAGTACCTTACCCGGTTCGAGCAGGTGTACGGGCGCAGGCTGACGCAAAAGGAATTCGTCCTCCGGCTCATTGAGAACGCTTTGGAGGAGGCCGATGAGGAATTTGAGGCCGCCACCGCCACGGAGGACACCGCTACCGAATCCGAGCAGCCCATTGAATCCACTCCTGAAGATACCCACTGGAACGAAGAATAACCGAAGAACCACCCTGCCCGCCCATCGCGGCGGGCAGTTTTCGTTGGAGGTGATGACCTAAAACCATTCGATTTATTGATATGTTCTCCGGCATCGGCGGCTTCCGCGAGGGGCTGACCCGCGCCGGAGATTTTGTCTGCGTGGGACACTGTGAGATGGATGAAAAGGCCGACGAGAGTTACCGCGCACTGTTTGACTGCAAAGGAGAGTGGTACTGCAGCGATGCAAGAGAAGCCGACCCAAACACCATGCCCGAATTTGACCTGCTGTGCGGAGGATTCCCCTGCCAGGCTTTCAGCCTTGCTGGCCATCGCAGAGGATTTGACGACCCAAGAGGGATACTGTTCTTTGAGCTTGCCCGGCTGGCTGAAGCCCGGCACCCTGCGTATCTGCTGTTTGAAAATGTGCCCGGCCTGCTCAGCCATAACGGCGGCCGGACATTTGCAGCCGTCCTCGATACGCTGGACCGACTGGGGTATTCTGTGGAATGGCAGGTGCTTAACAGCAAAGATTTCGGTGTCCCCCAATCCAGACGCCGGGTGTATCTTGTCGGATATCTTAATGCACGATGCAGAGGAAAAATATTTCCTTTCACCGAAACAGCAGGAACGTCTCTTGTACAAGTCCAAGGACGCCACCCTCTCGCTGCGCCAGCAGCTGCTGCTGTGCCGCCGGGTGTTCCGCAAGGAGCAGTGGCCCTGCGTGATGGAGCTGTTCGCCCAGGCCGGAACCGAGGACCGGCCGCTGTCTCTGCGCCCCGGCGTGCCGGAGCTTTTGAAGATGGCTGCCGAAGGAGCCTTTGATGTGCTGGTGGTGGCTGACACGGATCTGCTGCGCTGTTCCCCGCCGGAGATCGAGGGACTGCTGGCCTCGCTGCTGCCTTACAATATTCACACCTTTTCCGCCAAAGGCGGGCATTGGGTCGAGCCGGGCGGCCGCCGCTGGATGGTGCTGCCCGGCTACGATGAGGAGGAACTGCCGGAGGTGGATGGCCATGCGTGAAACCAGACCTCTGCGGGTGTGGGCCTACGCCCGCACCGCCGACCCCGCGCCCCATGCGCTGGCAGAACAGCTTGCGGGCCTGTGCCGGGAAACTGCGAGACGGGGGTATCAGCTGATCAACTGCGGCATGGACGCCTGCAGTCCCAACTACCTCCACCGCCCGGCGCTGTTCACCATGATGAAAGCGGTGCGGGAGCATCAGGTGGACGCCGTCATGGTGACCCGACTCTCCCGCATCAGCTACAGAGGGTGCTGGATGTTTTACTTTCTCTGCTTTTTGCAGGACAACGGCGTTTTGCTCATCACCACCGAATACGAACTGCATTACATGGTATATCGGCGCGGCTTTGAACGCCCCCTGCTGGCCCGCGCCGCGCAGTGCGGCTGTGTGCCATGGCTGACCTGCTGGGAGGAAACCGATGCAGATCAGCTATAACCCCAACGTGCCGGCTCCCGCCGTTCTCAACGAAATCAAATATTACATGGCCTGCTCCGTCCTGAAAAAGTTTGATGAAGCGTGAAAAATCAGCCACGAGAACCTCCGCCGCGCCAATGTTGCTATTGCCGAACAGTACGGCGTTTTACCTTACAGGGTTTAGTGGTTCTGGTAATAGCTTTGCAGGAACGGTTGTGGTAGTGTTGTGCTTGCCAAGGTTGGCCGCCGTTACTGTCAGCCGCGAAAGGAGGCATCACAGATGCCGCAGGTGCAAATCATTGAACCCATCCGGCAGCAGCAAACCGCCAGACTGCGGGTTTGTGCTTACGCTCGCGTCAGCAGTGATTCCGAGGATCAGCAGCATTCCTTCGCCGCGCAGGTGCGGTACTACACCACACTGATCACCAGCCATGAGGACTGGGAGTTCGTGGACATTTACGCCGACGAGGGCATCACCGGCACCCGTGCCGACAAGAGAGAGGATTTCCAGCGCATGATGCAGGATTGCCGGGACGGGAAGATCGACCGCATTCTGGTCAAATCCCTGTCCCGGTTTGCCCGCAACACGCAGGACTGCATCGCCGCTGTCCGGGAACTGAAACAGCTTGGCGTAACGGTGGTATTTGAAAAAGAGCATCTCAATACCGGCACCATGGCCAATGAGATGTTTCTGAGCATGATGAGCGCCTTTGCGCAGGAGGAATCCATCTCCATCTCCCAGAATATGCGCAAGGGCGCCAGAATGCGGATGGAGAACGGGACGTTCCGCATCTCTCAAATTCCATACGGATATCGGGCCGACGGCTCCGGAACGCTGGTGATCGAGCCTGCCGAGGCTGCCGTTGTCCGTGAGATCTACACCGCTTATCTGAGCGGTATCGGTGTGCAAAGCATCGCGGAAGAAATGGAGCGCAGACAGGTGCCAAAGCTGCGGGGACAGGCAGTGTGGAGCAAACAAGGGGTTCTGTATATCCTCAAAAATGAAAGATACATGGGGGATGCCCGGTTTTGCAAAAGCTATCGCAGTGAAATGCTGCCGTTCCGCAAAATCGAGAATAAAGGTCAGAAAAAGCAGTATTATCAGGAAAACACCCATGAGCCAATCGTTGACCGGAATACCTTTATAAAGGTACAAGACCTGTTGGCCGAGAGGGGGCAGAAGCATGGGCGGCCGCAAAAGAGGGAAATCTATCCCTTTACCGGTCGGCTCATTTGCGCGGAATGCGGGGCTGTGTTTTACCGGCGAATCAAGCCGGGCGGCATCGAATGGGCCTGTGCCAGTCATCTGCACAACGACGCAAACGCCTGTTCCATGAAAAATGTGTCGGAACGGGAGCTGTGGAACGCGGTGCTGGCGCTGCATGATAAACTGGCCCGGAACAAAGAGGAGATTTTGGGGGAATACCTTTCCCATCTCCGGCAGATTCAGGACCGCCAGTCGATGGAGAATCCCCAAATCCTTGCCATTCATCAGAGCATTGCAAAATTATTGAAGCAGAATCACACGTTGCATGACCTTCGGGTCAAGGGATGTGTTGATTCTGCCTTTTTTCAATCTCAGGCAAACGCCATTCAACAGCAGCTGGATGCACAGCGTACCAGACTGCGCCAGTATCAGAAACAAGTCGATCTCACGCCAATCCTTCGGGAAACCAAGCGGTTGATGGAGAGTCTGGAACAGGGGGATTACCAGATGTGGTTTTCGTTACAGGTCGTTTCGGTTAGACTGTCGGCATCCGAAATTCGGTTCACGATGAAAAACAAGCTGGTGTTTACCGAGCAGAGAGGGGATCGTACATGAGTGCAAACAGGCGGTATCCGTTTGGCTATGCGATGAAGGATGGCAAAATCAGGATCGTGCCGGAGGAAGCAGAAGTCGTGGAAATGCTGTACAGCGGGTATCTGGCTGGGGAAACCACCACCAGATTGGCGGAGCAGGCGCAGGACCGGGGCGTTTCTTATCATCAGGGAAACCCACACTGGAACAAAAACATGGTTTGCCGGATTCTCGATCATGCAGTGTATCTCGGAGAAAAAGACTGCCCGGCGCTGATCACACCACAGATTTTTCAACAGGTACAGGAAAAACGCCGTACCAGAACAAAAGGAAAAATCAACCCGGAAATCAAAGAAATTCGGGGAAAGGTTCGCTGCGCAAAGTGCGGCTCCAAAATGCTGCGAGTCAGCCATGGAGAAAAAATCATCCAGTGGCAGTGCAAAACGTGCGGAAGCTGTACCCGGCCTTTGCCGGATGAGGAACTCCAGCAGGCGGTGACAACCATACTCCATGAAATCACCCGGCATCCGGAAAGGCTTACGCCTCCCAAGAGAAGAGAGGACGTGGAGATGGAGGTCATCCGGCTGAAAAGAGAACTGCAGCAGTTGATGGAGCATGACCGAACAAGTACAGACCAACTGCTGGAGATGTCGAAAACATTGGCGGAGAAACGCTATGCATCCTGCGGGAACCCTCAAATCAGCCAGACCAGAAATGCGAAAAATCTATTGGAGTCCAGCCAGTCCCAAGGTACAGATACGGATGACCTGCTTCGATGGATCGTTAAAAACATTCTGCTTCGGGCGGATGGAGCGGTACAGCTTCGGTTCATCAATGACCAAATCATCGAATGAGGTATCATCATGCAGAAAGATCTACTTCCCAAAAAGAATATCCGGGAAATCCAGCCCAATCCGTTCCTTGTCCAGAAACGGCTGGGCAAAAAGCTGCGGGTGGCCGCCTACTGCCGGGTCAGCACCGCGCAGGAGGAACAGGAATTGAGCTTTGAAAGTCAGGTGGCTTACTACACCAACCTCATCGAGAACAACTCCGAATGGGAACTGGTGGAGATTTTCGCTGACCACGGCATCAGCGGCACCAAAGACACCACCCGTCCCGGCTTTATGAAGATGATCGATGCCTGCAAAAAGCATAAGGTGGATTTGATCCTCACCAAATCCATGAGCCGCTTTGCCCGCAACACGCTGGATTGTCTGAAATACATCCGCCTGCTCAAAAGTTTGGATGTGACGATAGAATTTGAAAAAGAGGGGCTGAACACCGGCGAACTGAGCAGCGAGATCTACCTGACATGGTTTTCCGCCTTCGCCCAGGCGGAGAGCGAGTCTCTGAGCCAGAATGTGACCATGGGCAAACGCCGGTTGTACAAAGAGGGACATTTCACCTTTCAGTACAAGCATTTTCTCGGCTACCGGAAAGGACCGGACGGCCGGCCGGAAATCGACCCGGAGCAGGCAGAGACGGTAAAGCGTATCTTTTATGGTTTCCTTGCCGGCAAGACGCCCCAGCAGCTCAAGCTGGAATTGGAGCGGGAAGGCATCCCATCTCCCACCGGCAAAGCCGAATGGTCCAAAGCAACCATCCAGAATATGCTGCGCAACGAGAAATACGTCGGAGATGTGCTGCTCCAGAAAACATACACCGCAGATTTTCTCACAAAGAAAATCAAGAAGAATCGGGGGGAAATCGCCCAATACTACATCACCGATAATCACCCGGCTATCATTCCACGGGATGTATTTCAGGAAGTTCAACTGGAGCTGGCCCGCCGCAGCAGCAAGCGCAAGGTATCCCAGAAAAAGACCAAAACACAGCAGGGAAAATACACCAGCAAGTTTGCCCTGTCCGAACGGCTGGTGTGCGGGGAATGCGGCGCCATGTACCGCCGTACCATGTGGGTCAAGCGGGACGGCACTAAGGAAAATGTATGGCGCTGCGTCAACCGGCTGGAATTTGGCAGAAAGAACTGCAAGGATTCCCCCAGCCTGAAGGAACCCGCCCTTCAGCGGGCCATTCTCAACTGTATCCAGTCAACCGTTACAGACCGGCAGGAAATAGCGAATCTCGTCCGAGAAACAGAGAAAAACATCCTCATCGCGGAAATCGGCGGTGAGAACCCCACCGCCATGTTTGAGAGGATCCGGCAAATCGACCGGGAGATGTCCAGCCTGCTGGAATTGGTGTAAGCGGTCAATAATCACCCATCAAGGGCAAAAGAAAAAGCACCTCGGACAGGAGGTGCAGAAAATCAGGTAAGCTGGCAATACTGCGGGATGGACTCAGACCACGGGAAAAGAGGT
>JAXEXE010000167.1:0-20306 GCA_034113565.1 Faecousia sp. | reverse complement strand
CCATGACCGCCAGAGCGATTGTGATACGCTTTTGCTTCGTATGGAACCCTCCTTTGGAAAGGCCCCGGAGGAATGACCCTCCGGGGCAGATGGAATTAGACAGAGCGCTTCTTTCGGCTGACCAGCGCAATGACGGATACAGCGCCAGCCATCAGCAGGATACCAACCACAGTGAAAACAAAAGTGCCGTTGTCACCGGTCTTGGGCAGGTCAAAGCCACGGGTATTCACAACAGTCAGGGGTGCTTCGGCGTTGACGCTGCCGTTATCCTCCAGCATGGTGACTTTCTTGCCGTCCACGGCAGCGGAAGCGGTCAGCAGCTTGTGTTCCAGATGTTTCTGGGGCATATTGTGCAGATCACCGCTGTCGTTAATAATGGAGGCATACCGGGGGTCGTTCTGAATCAGACCCAGAACATCGGAGCCGTAGATGGTGCAGGAAGCGTCGGTATTCTTCTGGGAGATCACCACATCAATGCCCTGCTTGAGCATCACATAGCCGCTGTCGGTGTGAACCTCGGTCAGGGTGTAGGTGTCATCCTCCATACCCTTTACAATGATTCTGCCCTGGGCATCGGCGGTCTTGACGGGGACGAAGTGGGTGGCATCTGCCTTATCGGTTACATGGTCAACCACATAGTAAACGCCCTCGGTCTCGTTCAGTTCAGCCTTCACAAAGTAGTTGTCGGTCTTGTTCTGGATCAGGAACTCCACCTTGGAGAAAACGCCCTTGCCGTCGCTGAACAGCTTGGTCAGGTCAATGCCGTAGCTGAAAACATGGCAATCGTCCACCAGGGTGTCGTAGTAGTTCTGGGAGCTGCGCTTCCAGGTCAGGACAACCTTGTTGTCGTTGCCCTTGTCACCAAACACGAGGTCACTGCTGCTATCCATCTTGGCAGCGTAGGTGATTCTCACGGTGCAGTCGGAGTAGCCGGAGTTGACCATGGAAGCGCCGGAGTACACAGCCTTGGAGGTGTTGATCTCGGACAGACCGGCAGCGGTCATTTCGATGGTCATAACGGATTCCCCGGCATCCGTGGTATTGTAAGCAACAGCGAATTTACCATCTGCTTCCATCCACTTGGCGACGGAATCGGTGCAGGCGGTGTCCGTGAAGAACTCCAGAACCACATCACCCTTGTTGTAGGTCAGACCCTTGGACAGAGTATCCACAAAGGTGTAGCAGGAGAGGTAGGTGGATTCGGAGGTGATGGAGGGCAGGGTGGAAATGATCTGGTAATCGATGGTGTCACCAGCGGAAGCGGTGCCGGTGTGGGTATAGGCATCGGTCTTGCCGGTGTCGTTCTTGTTTTCCCGCAGGGTCTTTTCCAGAGAGGGAATGCCGGTCAGATTCTTGGGGTACAGGGTGATGTCGTAAATCCAGCGGGTGCCGCCGTCCGTGGCGTTGGTGCCGTTGACAGAGGTCATGGGGACGGATACCAGGAAGGGATCAGTGGTGGACACGACCATTTCGGGAACCTTGGTTTCTACGATCAGGTACAAACCCAGCGGCAGATTCTCAGCTTTCGTCTTACCATAGGCATCGGTCAGGGGCATGGCAGCGCCGCCGTTTGCGGAGATGTAGGCTTCCAGAGCGTTCTTGACCACAGTGGAATTGGATTCCAGAGCCGCAGCCAGTGCATCGATCAGCACATCGGACTGATAGAAATACTTTGTTTCATCCAGAGTGTCCGCATTGGTGTAGCGCTGTGCGCCGTCCGCCAAATTCAGGGCTTTCAGGAAGTCTGCGCCCTTGGTCTTATCGATGGCGTACAGCACTTCCACATGGCTGTCGGTGCGGCTGTCCGCTTCGGACTCGGAGAACTGGACAATATCCGCAACCTGGACATAGCTGAACTCCACGCCCTTGATGGCATAGCCGTAGCCGGTTTCACCGTTGCCCAGCGCAGCGCTGCCGCTACCCAGAACATCGTTCACGCCGGTCTGATCGAACACGCCGGTGGAGACATAGGAGGAATCCCAAACGCCGTCCTTTTCGGCATTGGTCAGATCATACTTGTAAATGGTCAGAGAGCCGGTTCTGGATTCGTCAATGGGAGCGTCCTCCAATTCGGCGGCGGAGACAGCGACGGGGAAGCAAAGCAGCATGGTCAGAGCCAGCAGCAGGGAGAGAATTTTGGTAAAGTTTTTCATTTCGCATTTTCCTTTCTTAATTCAAAATAGTTGTTGTTTTGAGGCTTTTGAAAAACGATGTGCATGAAAAAAGCCAGGGCTGATCCCTGGCGTGGTTGGTGTTGAGCATGAATTACTCCTTTTTCTTATGAATAATCAGCAGTCCCAGACAGCAGATGGCTGAGATCATACTGAGAACTCTGAGAACCGGCCCGGTGCTGGCCCCGGTGTCGGGCATGGTGAAGGTGCGGGCGTTGGTGACGCGAACCGTGATGGCAAGATCGTCCGCAGGCAGCTCTCCTTCATAGGCGGCTTTTTCCAGCAGCTTGTATCCATCCGGGGCTTTGATCTCCGTCAGGCGGTACTGTAATCCGGGATAGAGACCGCCCCATTCCAGAAGACCGTCTGCACCGGTGGTCAGGCTCCCGTCCGTTACATCGGGATTGGAGCAGCCACCACGAACAATGCTTTCGGAGTAGGTTACGGGATACCACAGAGAACCCTCCGCACTCCATTCCAGCCGGAAGGTGGCTCCCGCCAGAGGACTGCCGGTAATGTCGATCTTTTCCACAGTCACCTTGCCGGTGCGCAGGGCGTTGATGAACGATACTTCGGCAATCTCACCCTGTTTTACAGTGATAGTCTGGGGATTCTCGTCCTTGCACTCATACAGGCTGTCCTCCGGGAGCAATTCTTCCACGGTATACTGACCTGGCAGCAGATTCCCGGTCAGAATAATGCCGTCCTCGTCGGTGCTAAAGGGAGAACCGTCCAGAACTTTTCCTTCGGCATCCGTGATCTTGAACTGCCAGCCCTCTACAGAGCCGCTGCCCTCCACGGTCTTGGTGATTTTCAGCCTGCCGTACTGAACATTGGTAAAGGTAATGGACACATCCTCATGGGGCTGGATTTCAAATTTCTGGACAGTTTCATCCACCATCCAGTATTCGTCCTCAAAGCGCCCATGCTCGTCACCGGTTTCCTTCGCCCAGTAGGTGCCGGGGTCAAGGTAATAACCAGCCCGACCATCCTCGTTGGTGATAAGGGTGCCGACTTTCTGAGTGCAGGCTTCGTCCGAATACACAGTGATGTGCCAGCCTTCCACCGACTCGCCGGTGTTGGTTTTCTTGTAGAACCAGACCAGCCCCTGCTCCTTGTTGAGCCATGTGTCCTCGGTGGTTTCACCGGCTCTTACGGTTACATCATGGAAACCCAGCTCTGTCAGCCAGTAGTTGTCCTCCGTAGGCAGCTCCACTACTGTGTACCGTCCCAACGGAAGATTGCCTGTGCAGGCGTAGCCGTTGTCATCGGTGGTGAAGTCTCCGCAGGAATTGCCCTCGGAATCTCTCACCCGGAATGTCCAGCCGCCAAGCTGATTGCCGGTGTTGGTGGTCTTGCGGATTTCGATGCGTCCGTAATGGGTGTTGGTGAAGGTGACTTCTGAGGTCTTGCCAACGGCAACTGTGACGGACTTCACAGCGGTGTCAAATCCCCAATAGGGATCGTCTGTGGGAATCTCTTTGGCGTAATAGGTTCCCTTCTGTAAGCCCGAAACCGTAACAGTGCCATCTGCCCCGGTGACAAAGGGAGAGCCAGCCACGGCGTTGGTGCAATCAGAATCCGTATACAGCCCAATCTGCCAGCCACTCAGGTTTGCACCTGTGTTCGTGGATTTAATCAGCTCTACGCTGCCGGTGTTCAGCTTATTGGTAAAGCTGACCGTTGCCGTATTGCCAGCAGTCACAGTTACCGCCTGTGGATTGGTGCTGGAGCAGTAGTACAGCGCATTGATAGTGCTGTCCGTATGCCCGATTTCCTTGATATAGTAGGTGCCGGGGGTCAGTCCCGTGACGGAGATCTTGCCGCTGGCGTTCGTAGTGTGCGGCCCGGAAACCAGCGTGGTGCAGGCGGAGTTGGAGTAGATTCCAAACTGCCAGCCGGACAAATTCTGCTCGTCGTCCGTGGTTTTGGTCAGGCTGATTCCGCCCGTATTCAGCTTGTTATAGAAGCTGACCAAAGTGGTGCCGCCGCTGGTGACGCTGACCTTCTGCGGATTTGTGCTGGAACAGGTGTACAAGGCGTTGATACTACTGTCCGTATGCCCCAGCTCCTTGACATAGTAGGTGCCCGCGGTCAGGCAGGTAATGGAAATCTTGCCGTTTGCGTTGGTGGTGTACGGCCCAGATACCAGTTTCGTACAGGCGGAATTGGAGTAGACCCCGAACCGCCAGCCGGATAGATTCTGCCCGTCCTCTGTGGTTTTCGTCAGGCTGATGGTTCCCGGATCAGGGGCTTTCAGCTTGAAATAGGCATTGAGATTGCCGCTGGAAGCGCTGGCGAGGGATACCGTCGTCTGATAGCTGGAACCCGACATATACCACAGGTTATAGGTGGAGCTGGAAGCAGAGGGCAGATACCGGGTGGCCTTGTACACAGTGGAGGAAGAAATTGTTCCCGTCTGCGTGATGTACAGAGTGCTGCCGCTCTTGTAGAACTCCGCACCGCTGCCGTCCGTGAAAGTGAAGTTGGAGAGAACGCCGTTGCTGTCATAGATGCTGGTTTCTTCTCCCGTCAGGCTGATGGTAGGAGCGCTGCCGCTGGATGCGGAAGTGAAGCTGGGAATCTTCTTTGCTGCCTGGATGTAGGACACCAGCGTATTGTAGTTGGAAGTAAAATTGGTAACAGATGCCGCACCAGCATTGTAGAAGATATTGCCAGCTGTTCCGCACTCGTTGGTGGAGTTGAGGGTGAAGGTGCTGGGATCACGCAGACCGCAGACAATCTCATAAATGAGGAACTGGGTAGCAATCCGCAGCGGAACATTGGGATTGTTGGCTTTGGATGTGGTGGTCACGCTGATGGAGTGATTCCACATCTGGTTGCTGTACAGCAGGATCAGGCCAATGGCTTCGCGCCGGGCAGCGGGCAGAGCATACCACACATTGCTGCCGGTGGTGCTGCCGCTGCCGTCCAGTGTTACCTCCCGGTCAACGGAGTTGCCGGAGGTGCTGGCTGCGTAGCTGCGCCAAGGCTCAATGCAGTACAGCGGATCGTCGGGATAGGGCACACCGCCATACCGGGCAAAGTGCCAGCCCAGGTTTTTGATGTACGCCGTCCGGGTGGTGCCGGAGCCATTGGGCTTATATGCGCAGGCAACCTGTGAATTGAGGACGGTCGTGTAATTGCCATTGTCCGCATAGTCAAACAGCATAATGCTTTTCTGAGTGCTGCCGATAGCCCAAGTGGATGTGCCGTTGGGCATTGCTTCCATAATACCGGGACCATCCTGGGGAATATCCTCAACAGGCGGCTCAGCGCTTTCAGTTTCAGGAATGGATTCTTCTGGAAGTGTTTCTTCCGCAGGCGGTTCCTCTGGGGCGGGTTCTTCCGTTGGCGTGGTGTCCTCCGTGGTGGGGGGCGCTGTTTCTTCTGTCACATCTGTCGGTATATCCGTTCCCGGCGTGTCCACCTCCGCAGCAGACACACCGGGGATCAGGCCGAAACACAGCACCAGCACCAACAGGAGGGAAATGATTCTCCGAAGGTGATTCATGGGTTAGCTCCTTTCGTTTGAATGGAAAAGCGCCTGCCCGGAACAGGCAGACGCTGGGGATATTCCGGCTTACACCGTGATGAGGGTTGCCAGCTGGGGGATCAGCACCAGGCCGATGATGGCGATGCCAGCGCCAGCCATGAGCTGCTTTACGCCCTGGCTCTTGGCACCGGGGTTATCGTTGCCGTAGCCTTCCAGCAGATTGATGCCGCCCCATGCGCAGACGCCGCCGCCCAGAGCAACCACCAGCGTACCCAGAATATCGATTGCAGAATTGAAAAATGCCATATAAGTGTACCTCCAAAATTTTTGAAAAGATTTTAGAAGGGACACTTCACGCTTGACTTCTCTGAACCTTTCTATAGATTCTGCCCGATCAGGCAGTAGTGCCGGACGGATTGGCTTCATACACCTCGCAGACTGCGTCCGGTTTCAGCCGGAGGCGGTGGGACAGGAAACGCTCTATGTCCAATTCGTTTCTCTTGTCAAAGTCGGATGTGAACTTATAGTTGGGGTGCTTGGTGATATCGTATTTATTGGACAGAAACGGGCGGACGCCCCGAAGCTGCAAAACGCACTTCCCGCCGTCCATGACAGCCAGCTCGTCCTGGCTCATAAGCTCCTTGCCCAGTTTCTGATAATTGAGGGAATGGGAAACCTCCCGACCCCGGCTCTCTCCCGTGTTGAACGTATCAATCGTTTCTTTCCCCAGTGCGGCGGACAGCTCCTTCAGGGTGGTCGGCTCCTTTCCGCCCAGGAAAATGGAGGTGTCCATGTTGCCGATGATGGTGTCGGCATTGTCCTTATAGATTGCCTTGAGCTGAGACTGAGCTTGCAGCACCAGGCAGCAGGAAATCTCACGGGAGCGGATGGTTGCCACCAGCTTTTCCAGCCGGGGAATCTGCCCAATATTCGCCGCTTCGTCAATGAGACAGCGGACATGGACGGGAAGCCTGCCGCCGTAAACATCGTCCGCCTTTTCACACAGCAGATTGAACAGCTGGGTGTAGCACAGGGAGATAAGGAAATTGAAGGTATCGTCGGTATCCGACATGATGATGAACAGCGCTGTCTTGCGATCCCCCAGGGTGTCCAGCTCCAGCTCGTCATAGGCGGTCAGGTCACGCAGCTCCTGAATGTCAAAGGGGGCCAGCCGTGCGCCGCAGGAAATTAGGATGGATTTCGCTGTCTTTCCGGCGGCTAATTTGTATTTCTTATACTGCCGGACAGCGAAGTGCTGGGGCTTTTCCTTTTCCAGCTCCGCGAACATCATATCAACCGGATTCTGAAATTCCTCATCATCCTCCCGAACCTCCATGGCATTGATGAACTCAATGAGGGTGGAGAAGTTCTGCTCCTCCACCGGGGCTTCATAGTGGATGTAGCCGATGAGCGCCGTGTACAACAGGGTTTCCGCTTTGACCCAGAAATCGTCCCCGGTTTTGCCCTCGCCCTTGGTGTTGGCGATCAGCGCTGTCACCACTTTCAAAATGTCCTTTTCACTGTGGATGTAGGCGAAGGGATTGTAGTGCATGGACTTTTTGAAGTTGATGGTGTTCAGAATTTTCAGCCGGTAGCCGAAATGCAGAAGCATTTTTCCGCACTCGTTGACAATGCCGCCTTTCGGATCAGTAACCACGAAGCTGACCGGGTACTTTTTGGATGTGCACTGCATCAGATTGGGTTTCAACCAAAACCGGGTCTTGCCGGAACCGGAGCCACCGATAATCAGAACATTTTTGTTCCGTGCCGTCTTGGGGTCGGCAGGGCGGTTGTTCATGGTCAGGCTCTCTGTCTGGGTAAGGATGATGTTGTTTTCAAACACCGGGTCCACATAGGGCCGGATGTCCTCCGCTGTACCCCACCGGGCGGAGCCGTATTCCATGTTCTTGCGGAACTTCTTGGCATTTTTGCCCTTCACATAGACCCCCAGCCGCATAGCGGCGGCGATGGCAACACCGACGCAGAGATCTGCGGGGCGGAAGCTGGGCAGCGGAACCGCAAAGGCGGCGGACAGCCCCTCCATGAAGTGCAGGATCTTTCCGGCGAAATCCTCACCGGGTGCCAGCCGTGCCGCCTGCCCCAGCTTTGTGCAGAACAGGGCGATGAAAACATAGGGCAGGTTCGGCAGCAGTATTTTCTTCCAGTTTACCTGCTTCATCGTTCCAGCTCCTTTTTCTTCGTCCGATCCACCACGGCGGACTGGATCAGCGCCTTGAACTGTTCCAGCTTGGCAAGGACAGAGGGGCGGGACTTTTTATTCACGATCTGCTCCGTATACTCCTTGAAAGCGGCAGTCATGGCATCGGCATCCTGACCTTTGAAGAAAATCAGGTAACGATCCTGCCCCTTTGCCTTAAAGGGGGCAAAGTCAATGCCGTACTTCCTGGCGATACGGTTGAAAGAGCCGATATTCTGGTCTGTGACCTCCACGCTCTGCAGGCCCCGGTTCTGGGCGGCGAGCTTTTTGACGGTCATTTTCCCATGGGGCTGCTTGGTCTGATGACGGGTTTTCATCTGGGCAAGAAATTTGCTGAGCGCTTTGCGCAGCTCCTGCTCTGTCAGCTTGGTGCAGTTGACGATCAGGGTAAATACCCTCTGTTCCACTTCTTCCTGCATAGAAAATCACGCTCCTTTCTGTGGATTTGCAGGGAGAAGGTAATCCCTGCTAGGGCGGAACCACCAGACGGTGCAACAGAATTTTCAGATTCATGGAACCTCCTTTACCGAAGCTGGTCTTTATGGTCGTAGATCAGATTTCCCCGAACGACCTTGGCATGGGACAGAATCTGGATGTTCCCGTCCTTTTCGTTCTCCAGAGCCTTGCGATAGCCCTTTTCGGAGAGAAACAGGCGCATCCTGTCGCCTTTGTCACCCACCGGGGAATCGTGGGTCAGGACATGGAAGATAATCATGTGCCGGGTGTTTTCATCGAACCGGGCCAAATCCATGTAGCCATGCCCCTTGTAATTCTGGGCACCTGCCTGAATCCGGGCTTCCTCCATCCGCTGGGCGATGGTTTTTCCGTTACTCACAATGCTTTTCTCCTTTCTCCGTCGTTTGGGCATGAAAAAAGCGGCTCAGAACGAGCCGCCAAAATCGCTGTTTGCCTGCATGGTGTAGTAGCTGTCCAGGGTGGAAACGGCATTGAACAGCGCCGCCAGAAGATAGGCTTTGGTATTTCGCACCTGGGTGTGATTATCCCGGATGCCGTCGCAGACACGCTCAATGTGCATGGATGTAATTCGGGAGAACCGTTCCTGCACATAGGAGGTCGGATATTCCGCATCCCTGCCAATGCGGATGGTGGGACTGCGATTCATGGAAACCTCCAGCATGATTTCCACAAGCTCATCGATCTGCTCCCGACCATACCGATCCCGCATAATCTCATACTCAATCTGCTCTCTAATCCGTTCTCTTTCTGTCCTTCCGTCTGTCAGCGGGGCCTGTTTGTTTACCGGAAGTGCCCCCGTAGAAGGAAAGAATGAATCTTTACTTGATAGATCCGTATTTGATTTTTCTGTAATTGATTCTTGTATATTTAATTGGGCGGGGTTTTCCTGTTCAGGTTCCTCCTGTTCAGGAATTGCCTGTTCAGGGAATGCCTGTTCAGGATTATCCAAAACAGGATCATCCAAGACTGGCTTTTCCCGTTTAGGTGGTGTCCTGACTTTTGCAGAGCTGTCGGGCAGAGCGGATTCCTCCGAAGACGCTGTGCGTACAGGCTTTTCCAGAATCGTATACTCGATCTCCGTGAGATGCCCCAGCTCATTTCTGAGCCGTCTGCGCTGGACATATCCGGCTTTTTCCAGCTCTTTCACCGTAGAACAGATGCTGTCCACACCGTCCTTGCAGATGCAGGCAAGCCCCTTGGTGGTGTAGTCCCAACCCTCCGGCAGGGAGAGCATCAGGGACAGCAGCCCCTTGGCTTTGAGGGAGAGGGAGATATCCCGAAGGTGATAGTTTGCCATCACCGTATAATTTTTGTTCTTTTCAATGCGAAATACAGCCATTTGATTTACCTCCAAAATGCACGGAGGGCATGAATCTGCGTTCATGCCCTCCCATGCAAAGCGTTTTTCTAAGCGTTCTGCGCTCCAATCTTATTAAATTTTGATGATGGGTCGGTGCTGATGTATTAAGGCTCGTAGATGATCGCCTTCAGCGCAGCGTCAAGTTCTTCATCGCCGCAGTCCTGGTACTTATCAATCAGAGCCTGCCACAGTTCCAGAATGTTCACAGGAACCAGGTGAGTGGGCCATTCGTCACCTTTGTATTCCCGATATTCGGTGATATAGCTGGCAGCGGAATTGAGAACACGGAAGCAGGAGACGGCAGCGATGGTCATATCTTCCAGCAGCCAAAGCTCGTTGGAGTAGGAAGTGGAGATGTTGTCATCGCCCAGCGGTTCCCCCTCGTCACTCCAAATCAGCGTTGCATGCGCCGGGAACAGCTTGGTGCTGTGATACTGGTGGGAATCACAGATACCGCCTCCGGCACAGCAGACATAGACGGGTTCCGCTGTGTCGCACAGGACACTGTACAGCTGCTTATAATTCAGGCTGCATACCAGCCGCTCGATTTCGCCGGGGGTGTAGCAGAATTTCTCACCTTCACTGCGAAAGAGGGCGCGGATGTTTTCGTGCAGTTTTTCAATTTTGTTCATGGAAATAAACCTCCTGTCAATGATTATTTGTGTTTGTGCTTTCTGCGCCGGGGGGAATCCGGCTCGGAACAGCCCTCCACGATTTCCTCGTGGTGGACAACCCGAAGCAGCCCATCGGCTTCCGCCTGACGGAGCATTTCATAAACCGGGTTGGTCACATAGAGCCGAACCCGGTGATGCTCGTTTTCCACCAGATCATCGAATATGACCATGTGGCGAACATCGCTGCGGTAGCGATGGAGGGAATAGAGGGAATGGCCGTCAGTAACCCCAAAATCACGGCTCATGGGAAAAGTCTCCTTTCAGATGGAATGCGGCGGTGCCGTACTTGGCAATGAGAAGGGCGTTCATAATCAGCCGGAACGCTTCGTCGTCGATTACCAGCGGATCGGCAAGCTCTGATTCTGTCAGGCCTTCTTCATGGCGCAGCCCCTTTGCGGCATAAAGCAGGGCGTAGTTGTGCGGAGAAATGCCGCGAAGAACGGCATAGGAAAAGTCAATGCCGCCGTGGTAAAAGCAGTTGGCTGTCCGCCGATACAGGGCGTCGTTGGAAGTCAGCAGATACAACGCAGCATAGTAGCTGGGGGTATTTCTGCTTTTTATAAAGCCCAGACGGTTATCAAAGACCTTCATTCTGGTTTCGTGCGTTTCATCTGCCCAGAGGGAGCCGGGAAAACCGTGAATCAATCTGGGCAGACGGGGGCGGATACTGCTTGTGGGTGGAATCAGCGAAGAAATTGCTTCCCTGTAGGAAATAACACCGGCTTCAATCCGCTCCGCATAATAGGGGCAGACTTCCTGACGGCATCCCTTTCGTCCGACAACTTCTGTGCAGAACTTGCAATCCACATCCTCGGCAGAATAAGTGAACTTATGGATATAGAATATCTCCTTTGCTTGGAAATGAAAAAAGCCGGACAAATGCTGTCCGGCTGGGGGAATATGGAATTGTCATCTGCTGTTATCATGCTGGCGCTTGCGCATCCAGGCATCCAACAGCTTGAAGATGGTTTCTTCAATTCTTTGAGGGGAGTAGGAGCGTGGGAAATACTTGCGAAGCTTCTCGCCGGACAGGGTGATGTCATTCCTTTCCGGCTTTTTCTGCTCCATCATAATCTGGAGCATAGAATCCTCGTTCAGTTTCCCGCTTTGGCTCAGCTTGCGAATACGCTGCGCCTGGGATAGGGAGGGAGTTGCCTGCTCACTTTCAATGGTGTCGTAGAGCAGATTCTGACTTTCCTGGGGGAGTGCGGCAATCTGATAGGCAGGGCTGAGTGCGATTTTCTTTTCATCCACCATCTCCATGAGTTCGGGAATCAGGTTTGTCAGGGAGATATAATTGCGGATTGTATCACCGCTGACGCCAGCCAATTCTCCGACGTAATAGAATTGTCTTATGTCACAATGGATTTAGGGCTAGTCAGTAGGCATTATTACTTAAATATGTGGTTGCATTGAGAAAAAAAAGCTGTACAATAAATATGAGCTTTGTCAAATTATCTAGTGGTAAGCATTTATTGGCTCACGACATAGGCAACCTTTTTACTCATGATGAATAATCATTTTACGCTTGATTCGGAAGATAGGATCAATTAACCAGTGTGAGACGCCGTCCTATGGTTGGATTCTTATCCGCTAATGGATTTTGGGCCAATCGTCCTTCTTCTAATTAGGGCGTATCCGTAGCACAAATGATTTATTGAGATTCTAACACCATACGTAGAAGAAAGGATATGGATTATGCATATATTTGATTTTTCTAAGGCATCTGATCGAGAAGAATTACATGAAATGTTCATGAGCTATTTCAGCCGGGAAAATATCGTCCCATTCTTTGGATCCGGGTTTACACGCAACTGCCCAGCAGCCAGAGGAGCGGTGCCATCTGTAGATGATTTAAAGATGGAGCTGATCGACATCATTGCTGGAATAGAAAACTATACGGAAGATAACCGAATTGAGCTTGGAAAAATGAAATTATCCGAGATAGGGGAAATTTTTTGGCAACTTCTGGAACAAGAAGAGACCCCACAAGAATATCTTGAACGGTTCGATGCCTATATTGAGGACCATTTCTGTAATGTACATGACCTCCCATTGGAGTATCGGAATCTAATCAACTGCCGCTGGCGGTATCTGTACACTTTGAACTACGATGATGCCATTGAGCGGTCATCTACTGGACTCTGTGTAATAGTCCCATATTCCAAGCAAAACCAGCGATGGCTGGCGCAGAAACGCTGCCTGTATAAGCTCCATGGAGACTCGAAAAGATTCCTAGAAACTGGTGAGAGTAAATACTGTATTTTGAGTACTCAACAATATCTACAGGCAATGAATGACAGGGAAAACTATGCAATGCGCCAAAATCTTGAAACGGACTTTGCCTCAAATAACATTATCTTTTTTGGTTGCAGTTTGCTAGACGAGTTGGACATACTATTCGCTGCAGGCACAACACTCGCACAGGGAAAAAGGCGAAATAGTGACACGCATAGCTTCTACGTCCAATATGTTGCCGATAAGACCGCTCCGCTTACGCTGGTTCAGCAACAAAGATTCAAGAACTTCGCAATCACAGACATCATTGAAGTGAAAGCGGAAGACTTGTTAAACTTCTATTCGTTCCTCTCCACAATATCTGACGAGGCCGGGCAGTTGCAGAAAACAGACAGCCTTAGCGAATTTACAGGTTTTCAATTTTTACACCAGGCACCAACTAATCGAGAAAATATAGACTATCTTTTCTATTCTTCCCATATTAGGCCAAAAGCAGGGGAAAATCAGTTCGTTTTACCCAGTTTCTTTATCCGCAGGAATGTGGCTCAGCAGATGATAGACGCTATCAATTCCACCGATGGTTGTTTTCACATTCTCCGTGGGGGTAGACTTAGTGGAAAGACCTACGTCTTGGTTGACTTGCTGAAAGAATTCCGATCAAGGAATACCTACTATTTCCCGAGTAACAAGCGGATTTCTAGTCAGTGTTTTGAACGGTTGCTCTCGTTGAAAAATGTGATTCTAATATTTGATGAACACTGCCTCGACGGTGACCAGTTTAGAGAAATCACCTCCAAATATTGGAAAAAAATTCAAATCAATTCAATCCAGATCATAGCAGCAGTGGATCGATCCACCGGAATGTTCACAAGGCACTACTTTGAGCGGTTCCCGGAAATGAAAGGATTTGTCAAAATATACTCGCTTCCCTCTGAACTGAATGAGGACGAGGCAAAGCACTTTAATGCAGAATTCGGAAAGCTGGGACTGCTGGACTACGAGTGCGGGTGGAGTTTTCTGGATTTCATGCTGAAGATAGACGATGCTTCGACAAAAAAACATAAATCAATACTTCCGGACATTAACGTCATTCAGGACTTAGAGACATTAAAAGCACTAATTCTCTTTACAAACCAGGATTCGATTCCTGTGTCTCAGGCGAATATGATGGGCATAACTGAGATACTGTATAGCCTTTGTAAAACAACAAACATCGCCATTCAGAAAGATTACCTATCCGAAGCAGAACTGGCACCTGATATTCATGACAGTTTCTGCTTCGTGTGCAACTCCAAGTACTGGGTGTACAAATGTCTTTCAGCATATGCGGGAAATCGTGCCCATTATGACACTATTGCGGATGCCTTCTACGAAATCGTGAGCACGATACAGCGCCAATATGCCGGGCGGTTTGGACAGAGCTACTATCAAGCCATCAAGCCGTATTACTTTTTTGACACAATCCAGTTTACCTTTTTTACCAATTCACAGCAGACAGGCTCACTATTTCTGCCTGATGTAATTTATGATAAGCTCTTACCACTTTTTAAAGATGATTTTCAGTTCCTTCATCAAAAAGCGAAGTGCCTTCTTTGGAATTCGAAGCGTAAGAAAAATAACGAAGAACGGGCCTCTTTGCTAAATAAAGCATTCCAGCAAGTTACCCGAGCAAGCGTACTTGCGAAAAAACAAGCTCCAGCCAACATGGAGTATTCCCTATACCACATGGAAGTAACCAAAAACCTAATCTTGGTGAATAACTGGCGATACTGCCGAATGGTGTTCAACAATGTCGAGCAGTCAGAGTTACTATCTTCACTGCTCAACGCCTTTTATGAAATGGAGCAACAGATGTTGACGTGGGGAAGCGACTCAGACCTTGATGAGCGAGAGATGCATGATTTCGACTGGTTTGTTTCGCAGTTGCCCAACTCTTCGATTCTTCAGCAAACACTACCAGGAAATCGCAAGATAGTGGGACAAATTATGACTCTATGGCGGCAAATAAGGCAATAGGGGCAGTTTTCATGCTTTACAATAATTAAGAAGAAACAGCAATCATTGCACAGGACAAGTAAGTTTTTACGCCAGATAAAAAGAAGGCTTATCGAAAACAACCAATGAGGTCAACTGGGTAACACCTATCATAGATTCGAATTTTGTTGATTACATGGTAAGCGTGGATTCTGACCGCATATTAAAGCTCTAGCCTCGTTTTTTCCCAGGTGCATACGCCTCCCGACAAAATTAGAGAAGTCGAACAAATTGAGCAGACGGTTCTTAAAGACTTCTATTCTGGTTTTATGCTTTTCAATCTGCCCAAAGATAGCCGGGAAAGCCGTGAATCAATCTAGGCAGACGGTTGCGGATGCTGCTTGTGGACGGGATCAGAGAAAGAACGGCTTCTCCATAGGAGATGACCACCGGCTTCAATCCTCTCCGCAAAATAGGTGCAGAACTTGCAATCCATATCCTCGGCAGTATGGGTGTACTTTGGGATATACAATGCGGGATAATTTCTCCTTTACTTGGAATCGGGAAGGAGGCTGACCATTAATTGGCCAGCCGACCTCCCACAGAACCGTGCGTACCGGTCTGGTACACAGCTCCTCCCCTGTTTATGCCGCTACAGACTTGCGGTAGTAAGAATAAAAGAACTGGAATCCAGCTCTCTCAAGCCGTTGGTTTGAGAGGGCTGCTTTCAATGTAGGGCTGGATGCTATCCGCCAGTACCCCTTTCTTGAGTTGGCAAGAATACCCGCATTTCTGTTGGATATTCCCAGCTTCAGCAGGTTTCTCCATCTTGTGCGGACTCTCTTCCACTACTTCCCGCTGTCAGGCGGATTAGGGACTTTCACCCTTTGAAACATGCGCCCGCCGGGCGCACAATGAAAAAGTCGGAGAAGCGACTGTCCTGCTGGGAGAATATGAAATTGTTATCTGCTGTTATCACGCTGGCGCTTGCGCATCCAGGCATCCAACAGCTTGAAGATGGTTTCTTCGATTCTTTGAGGGGAATAGGAACGGGGAAAGTATTTTCGAAGCTTCTCGCCGGACAGGGTAATGTCATTCCTTTCCGGCTTTTTCTGCTCCATCATAATCTGGAGCATAGAATCCTCGTTGAGTTTCCCGCTTTGGCTGAGCTTGCGAAGGCGCTGTGCCTGCGACACAGAGGGGGTAGCCTGTTCACTGTCCATTGTAGTCAGGAGCATTTCCTGCTCGTCTGGTGCGAGATGGGTAAGCTGATAGGCGGGGGTGAGCGCTATTGTTCCTTTGTCAACCATTTCCAGAAGCGGCGGAGCAAGATTCAGCAGCGATATGTAATTGCGAACGGTATCACCGCTGACCCCTTCGCCCTGACCCACCGTGTCATCCGAACGGAAAGCAACCGAATGATTCGGCGAATTATTCTTCTGTTCTTTGGACGGTCTGCCAGCCTTCCTTTTGATGGCCTCCATACGGAGCTTATACGCTTTGGCCCTCTCTGAAGGGAGAATGTTTTCACGCTGGATATTGCCGTCTACAAGCTGAATGATAGCATCGTTATCATCCAGATTCAGAATCATTACCGGCATGAAATCCAGGCCTACCCGCTCACAGGCTTCCTTTCGGCGATGCCCTGCAATCAGCTCATAGCCTCCGCCCTGTCGGGGGCGGGCAATGGCCGGACAGAGTACGCCAAACTTCCTGACGCTCTCCGTAAGCTCAAGCATATCGGGATCATCCCTTATGCCATAGGGATTCTCCGGGTGTGGATGAAGCTGCCCTATGGGGATGCGGTATACTTCACCTACGGTTTCTGGTTTTTCGTTTAGAATAGTTTTAACCTCCTTCCTGAAAATTGGCATAGAAAAAGGGCGTTCAATCAAGAACGCCCTTTTTCTAAACCAGTTTTCGACTGTAGTCCAACCTTTGAATGAGAATATAGTGATCGGATAACATTGGTATTTTGTTTATTACCGTAGGGTTTATATCAAACATGAACCTTCAATTTCTGGCGATATTTGGCATAGTGGGTGCTGAGAAGGTAGTCTATCACCCACTCCTTCGGGATTAGATACGTTGTCCTAATATAGTAGTGCTTTACACGGTTTTCTCGCATTAGTTTTCTTGCCGTGCTGTCTGCAATACCGCCTAACATCTCACGAAATTGAATGAGATTAACAAGATCGGGATAGCTGGCGAATTTCTGGCGATATTTTTCTCTGTCACTCATGTTCCATCAGCCTTTCTTATCTCTTGTCAATGACAGGTGTGGCTGAAAGACGATTTATGGTGTTCTTTGTCATATCCCTCCTACATCCCTCCAATCGGCTTTTTTTGAAGCGATTTCGGGGCAAAGAAACATCGAAGGATATTTGACGGATTCTCAGTTCTATTCGTTATTTTCAGAACATTTTTGACTGATAAAATAGGAATTTAGTCTTGTTCGTGGATAAACAGAAACCGTTATACTCCACTAAAGTACACCCAGTTCCAGATAGCGTGCAAAACTCAAAATCCACCGCCAGCGATGGCGTACCGGTTCGAGTCCGGTCACCGGCACCAAACCAATATAATCCGAACCAAATCTTCCCAGTGGGAGATGGGTTCGGATTATTTGTTTTCTTTGGCAAGTTCGAGGAAACCCATTTCCGAGACGGTGTTATCAAACGGCCAGAATCAAAGCCCAGAGGTCCAAGAAAAAAGAAACAGATTTAGGAGAATGCAGGTATCGAGCAATTGCCCGATTGGAGTATCCCAGCTTCTTCATAGCCTGAATCGCTCCACGATCTTCCATGGTCAAATGCGTTCCGGGCTTGCGTTCTGCTCCATTTGTGATATACTGAGTGTGATCCATAGTGATTACCTTCGGTGAATGGTGTTGGGGAACTTCATTCTACCACATTGGAAGTCACTATGGATTCCTTTTTTTCAGGTGTCCAGCTTCATTTTACAATCGACCATCAAAAACAAGTCTGCAAATTATAGCCCAAATGTGATAAGATTCTATCAGAATAGGACGGAAGGTGATTGCGTGGAAAACAGGCTCAGCATGCAAATGGAACTGGGGATGCAGGAGGTTCGCGCCTGCAACGCATACAGCGGGCAATTCGGGTTGGTGCTGAAAGAGACAGAGATTATAACGTTTTGCAGAATTGCAGTCAAGGGAAAAAGTCAGAATTCTCATCTGGTTTTGACAAATTTCTGGGGACCATTTACTTTAATCACAACACCTCACAGGCAGCTTGTGGAATGGAAACACCTTACCGCGGCGCCCTAAATCTGCCGTAAAATGCAGTAACCAAACTGTAATACTATTGGTCGGGTGTCTTCCCCCTGCCTGCTTGTTTGGGAAATCCGCCCTGTTCTATCCGTCAGACCATGGGAATCGTTTCAAACTCCTCATTCAACAGGTCAAAATAGTATACCGTGCCCGTTTCCACCGGGCGGCCAAGCAGCAGCTTGACGCAGAGGGAAACCTGCATGGAGGCGCACATGGCCGGTGTGAAGCTCAATACACTCTTATTTTTCAAAGCCGCACCCTCCGGGTACAGCTTTTCCACCAGATGGTCTCCGGGCATGGAGATAGCCGCCTGGGCAACCCAGCCGTTGACCGCACCGTAGACATAGGGAGTCCCTGTCCGGTCACAGGCTTTTGCAAGAATTCTGCGGCTTTCGATATTATCCAGTCCGTCCAGCACCGCGTCACAGGACAGGAGCAGACTGCGGGCATTGGATTCGGTGAGAAAGGCATCTACCGCTTCCACCTCCACGTCGGGATTGACACGGCTGATTCTTGCCGCGGCGGCTTTTGCCTTGCTGACGCCCAGCAGGGGCACCTCGCTCAGCAGCTGCCGGTTCAGATTGGACGTTTCAAACACGTCGCCGTCCACCACCCGCATCGCCCCAACGCCGATGCGGGCCATCATGTCAATCAGATGTCCGCCAAGACCGCCGCAACCCACCACCAGCACCCGCTTGCCCCGCAGAAGGGCACATTCCGCCTCCGTCAGGGCGGGAATATTTCTTTCGTACCGGGGATTCATACCTTAACCCCCTCCCACTGGCGGGAACAGCGCCACGATGTCTCCGTCCTTGACTGGGGTCTCCGGGGTCTTATGGAAGCCGTTGACCAGCAGGATGGACACCTCCCCGGCGGGGATGCCCATTTTCTTCAGCACGTCTCCGGCGCAGGCAATGCCCTCCGGGGGCAGCATGGTGACCTTGTCCCGGCCCTGACGCAGGGTGGCAAATACGCGAACTTCAATCATGGTACTTCTCCTTTACCTCACATACTGAGCACTGCCGGTCGAGGGGCCCTGAGGATGTCGGATGACCACCAGTGTTCGTAACGCATTGTCAGCGGCGACTCGCCGCAAAAGGAATCGGGGAGGGGGCAAGCCCCTCCCCTTGTGTATCATACGGTGAAATTGTCGCTTCTGTCAAGTGGAATATAGATTGTTACACTGTAACGATACCGAGCAACACCCAATGGTGTAACGACTATTGACCAGCCTTCGCACGCATTAGCAGGCGGTCTTACCGCCCTACACATTCGTCAAGGCCCAGCTTCTTCAGGGTCTCGTCGGTGGGGAAGGCGTTGACCCAGCCACGGGCCTCGTAATACTGCGGCAGGGTCAGCGGCAGCTTTGAGGTCATGCCGGTGGAGGGGCCGTTGACCACAGGCTCTTCCAGCAGACGCTTGGGCAGACGGTCGTCCTCGGGCTTCATGCCGGCGGCCTTGTTGAACATCCGCTCAATGTTGTAAATCCGGTCGCCGATTTCCAGCACCTGCTCCACGGTCCAGCTGGTGCCGGTGGCGGCGTTCAAAAGGTCCGTGTACTCCTTGGCGCCCATGGCGAAGGAGGTGAACAGGCAGTGACCCATGGAGTCGATAACGGCAGTCAGGTCCTGGAAGGTCTTGGCCCAGGCGGCCTTGTCGGTGGTGACGGTACGATCCAGCTGTTGGGGCAGGCCCAGCACCTCGGGGGAGATCATGTAGCCCCGGACATGGCAGCCGCCCCGGTTGGAGGTGGCATAGGTGATGCCGATACCCTGAATGGCCCGGGCGTCGTAGGCGGGCATTTCCTGCTTCTTGACGCTCATGGAAATTTCGGGATGGCCGTAGTGCTCGCACAGCCGGGCGGAGCCGGAGCTCATCAGCCAGTCCAGCTCGGTTTCGGGGTTACCCATGCGCTTCGTCCACTCCACCAGAGCCTTGGTAGAGCCCCACTCCAGAGGCACACCGGCGCACTCCTCTTCCTTAATGTAGCCTCTCTGGTACAGCTCCATGGCGGCGGCGATGGTGCAGGGCACGGAGATCGCGTCCAGACCATACTCGTTGCAGAGCATATTGCACTCGTCGATGACATTCAGATCGTTGTTGCCACAGTTGCCGCCGTAGGCCCACAGAGGCTCATACTCCGGGCCGCCCACGACCTTGCCGTTCACGTTGACCACACGGCCGCAGGCGATGGGGCAGCGGTGGCAGGCGCCGGGCTTTACCAGATAGGTTTCAGCAAGGGTCTCGCCGGAGATGTCTTCGCCTTTGTCGTAGTAGCTCTCCTGCCAGTTTTTGGTGGGGAACGCGCCGATGTTGTTGACGATGTTCACCAGAACGGCGGTGCCCAACTGACGCAGGCCCGCACCCGTAACAGGGTTGGCCTTCAGAACCTCCATAGCGTTCTTG
>JAXEXE010000166.1:0-5732 GCA_034113565.1 Faecousia sp. | reverse complement strand
GATATGTACAATTTTGGTACCCACGGCAAATTTGGCCCGGTTGCCGGTGACCCGGTCGTTGAACCGGCAGCCCAGAGCGATGATGCAGTCGGCGTGGTGCATGGCGGTGGAGCAGGCGTAGTGACCGTGCATACCCTGCATACCCAAAAAGCGGGGATAGTCGGTGGGAACGCCGGAGATGCCCATTAAGGAGCAGCCGATGGGAGCGTCAATCAGCTCCGCCATTTGCAGCAGTTCGTCCTGGGCTTCGCTGGTGATGAGACCGCCGCCAAAGTAGAGGAAGGGCTTTTTGGCGCTGTTGATGATGTCCGCCGCCTGCCGAATGCGGATGTCCTTGGCGGGGAAGGTCTCGTCGGCGGCAACGGGTTCAGCGGGTTCGTAGTCGAATTTTGCCACTTGTACATCCTTGGGGATGTCGATGAGCACGGGGCCGGGTCTGCCGGATTTTGCCAGCCGGAAAGCCTCCCGGATGGTGTCCGCCAGTTCCTCCACAGAGCCGACAAAATAGTTGTGCTTGGTGATGGGCAGGGTCACGCCGGTAATGTCGATCTCCTGAAAGCCGTCTGTGCCGATGGTGGAATTGGGCACGTTGCCGGTGATGGCAACCATGGGCACGGAGTCGAGATACGCCGTGGCGATGCCGGTGACCAGGTTTGTTGCGCCGGGGCCGGAGGTGGCGATGACCACGCCCACCTTGCCGGTGGCTCGTGCGTAGCCGTCGGCTGCGTGGGAAGCGCCCTGCTCATGGGCGGTGAGGATGTGTTTCAGTTCGTCCTGAAACTTATACAGGGAGTCATAAATGTTGATGACCTGCCCGCCGGGATAGCCGAAGACGACATCCACGCCCTGCTCAATCAGGGTGCGAACGAGGATATCGGAGCCGGAAAGAAGCATAGTATCATCCTTTCTTCAAATTCTCTATAATCAATCTTCCCATTTCGGTGCATCCAACCAGGCTGCACTGGTGGGGAGCGCTGGGAAGAATGTCGGCGGTGCGGCAGCCGCTGTCCAGAACCTTGGAAACGGCGGCTTCGATGCAGTCCGCTTCCTCGGGCATATCAAAAGAGAAGCGCAGCATCATAGCGGCAGCGAGGATGGTGCCGATGGGGTTGGCAATGTCCTTGCCCGCAATGTCGGGGGCGGAGCCGTGGATGGGTTCGTACAGGCCCCGGGTGCCGTCGCCCAGAGAGGAGGAGGGAATCATGCCGATGGAGCCGGTAATCATGGAGGCCTCGTCGGACAGGATGTCGCCGAACATATTCTCCGTGACGATCACGTCAAACTGGCTGGGGTCTTTCACAATCTGCATGGCGCAGTTGTCCACCAGCATATCGGACAGTTCCACATCGGGATATTCCGCTGCCAATTCGTGCATGACTTTCTTCCACAGCCGGGAGGAGTCCAGCACGTTGCTCTTTTCTACGCTGCAAAGGCGTTTCTTCCGCTTCCGGGCGGTTTCAAAGCCGATGCGTCCGATGCGGCGGATTTCGCTTTCGGTGTAACGAAGCTCGTCAATGGCGACGGGCTCGCCGTTTTCCGTTACGGTTTCGTGCTTGCCGAAGTAGATGCCGCCGATCAGCTCTCTTACAATAATAAAGTCAATGCCCTTGTCCACAATCTCCTGCTTCAGGGGAGAAGCGGAAGCCAGCTGGGGCCAGATTTTGGCGGGGCGGTTGTTGCTGTAGACCCCCATGCCCGCCCGGAGACGGAGAAGGCCCTTCTCGGGCCGCATGGGGCCGGGGACGCTGTTCCACTTGGGGCCGCCCACCGCGCCCAGAAGCACAGAGTCAGAGGCAAGGCATAAGTCAAGCATTTCCTTGGGGAGGGGATCGCCCCATTTGTCGATGGCGTTTCCGCCCATATCTACGTCGGTGTAGACAAATTCATGACCGTAGATTTCTGCGATTTTGTCCAAAACCAGCTTCGCCTGACCTACGATTTCCGGGCCGATGCCGTCGCCCCGGATGAGCGCGATATTTTTCGTCATTTTATCACATCTCCTTCAAGGATGCAAGCAGTCCGCCCTTTTTTATGATATTTTGGATAAATTCCGGGAAAGGTTCGGCCTGATAGGTGCGGCCTGTGGTGTGGTCGGTGATGACGCCGGTGTCAAAATCCACACTGACGGTGTCTCCTGCCTGAATTTCCTCGGCGGCAGCTTCACATTCCAGAATGGGCAGGCCGATGTTGATGGCGTTGCGGTAGAAAATCCGGGCGAAGGACTTGGCGATGACGCAGCCGGTGCCGCAGGTCTTGATGACTAAGGGGGCGTGTTCCCGGGAGGAGCCGCAGCCGAAGTTCCAGCCCGCCACCATCACGTCGCCGGGCTTCACTCGGTTGACATAATCTGCGTCAATATCCTCCATGCAGTGTTTTGCCAGCTCTTTGGCATCGGCGGTGTTTAAGTACCGGGCGGGGATGATCACGTCAGTGTCCACATTGTCGGGGTATTTGAAAACGGTTCCCTTGGTGTTCATGCTTTAGACCTCCTTGGGGGCGGTGATGTAGCCTGTGAGGGCGGAAGCGGCGGCGGTGGCGGGGCTGGCGAGGTAGACCTCGCTGTCCACATGGCCCATGCGGCCCACAAAGTTGCGGTTGGTGGTGGCGATGCACCGTTCTCCGGCGGCGAGGATGCCCATGTAGCCGCCAAGGCAGGGGCCGCAGGTGGGGGTGGACACCACCGCACCAGCGTCAATGAAGGCGGTAACATAGCCGCGCTGAACACATTCCTTATAGATCCGCATGGTGGCGGGGATGATGATGCACCGCACGCCGGGAGCAACGGTATTGCCGTTTAAGGTCTTGTAAGCGGCTTCCATGTCCTCCATGCGCCCGTTGGTGCAGCTGCCGATGACCACCTGATCGATTTTAATGTCGCCCAGTTCGGATGCGGGATGGGTGTTCTCCGGCAGGTGGGGGCAGGCCACGGTGGGAACGATGGAAGAAAGGTCGATTTCTATGGTCTGCTCGTAGACAGCGTCGGAGTCGGCTTCAAAAATCCGGGGCTTGCGCTCGCTGCGGCCTTCGAGATAGGCAAGGGTCACATCGTCCACGGGGAAAATGCCGTTTTTCGCGCCGGCTTCGATGGCCATGTTGCAGATGCACAGCCGGTCGTCCATGGAAAGGCTGGCAACGCCGGGGCCGGTAAACTCCATGGACTTGTACAGCGCGCCGTCCACGCCGATTTTGCCGATGATGGAAAGAATCACGTCCTTGCCGCTGCAATTGGCCGGCAGCTTGCCGTTGAGCCTAAACTGGATGGCGGCGGGAACCTTGAACCAGGCTTCCCCCGTTGCCATGCCTGCGGCCATGTCCGTGGAGCCAACGCCGGTGGAGAAAGCGCCCAGGGCGCCGTAGGTGCAGGTGTGACTGTCCGCGCCGATGATGCAGTCGCCGGCGGTGACCACGCCCTGTTCAGGAAGCAAGGCGTGCTCGATGCCCATTTTGCCCACGTCATAGAAGTGGCTGACACAGTGCTCACAGGCAAATTCCCGGCACTGCTTGCTCTGCTGGGCCGCCTTGATGTCCTTGTTGGGGACAAAGTGGTCAAGGACGATGGCGATTTTGTCTTTGTCGAATACGGTGTCAAAGCCGTTTTTGGTAAACTCGTTGATAGCCACGGGGGTGGTGATGTCGTTGCCCAGCACGATGTCCAGCTTGGCCCGGATCAGCTGACCGGGATTTACGTGGTCAAGCCCTGCGTGGGCCGCGAGAATTTTCTGTGTTAATGTCATGCCCATGATGATACCTCACTTGTTCGTCATATTATTGAACGCACCCACCAGCGCGCTGGCGCTGGCTTTGATGATATCGGTGTCCGTGCCCGCACCCCAGAACATGGTTCCGTTCGTGCTTTCCAGACCGATGTAGGCGGCGGCGGTGGAGCCGGAGCTGCGCTCCTGCACACTGTGCTCGGTGTAGACCTTTAACGTGTAGCTGGCGCCGGTGTAGGCTTTCAGGGCGTTGCTCACCGCGTCTAGAGAGCCGTTGCCCCGGCTCTGCACGGTGGCCTCCCGTCCGTGGCGCAGGAAAGTGACAATGGCTTCCACATTTTCCCCATGCTGGGTAAAGTGCAGGCTGGAGATTGCCAGTGGACTGCGGACGTTCAGATAGCAGTCCATGAAGATGGCAAGCACGTCTTCGGCCTTCAGTTCCCGGTGGTCGTGATCGGACACCGCCTTGCACTGGTAGCTTAGGTGCTCCCGCATCTTGGGCGGCAGGATGTAGCCGTAGGCCTGTTCCAGCAGGTAGCCGATACCGCCCTTGCCGCTCTGGGAGTTGACCCGGATGACGTCTGCATCGTAAGTTCTGCTGATATCCCGGGGGTCAACCGGCAGATAAGGTACAGTCCACCGGTGGAGGTTCTTTTCCTTCCGCCACTGCATACCCTTGGCGATGGCGTCCTGATGGGAGCCGGAGAAGGCGGCGAAGACCAGCGCGCCTGCGTAGGGGCTGCGCTCGTAGACGTGCATTCTCGTGCAGTCCTCGTAGGTCTTGCAGATGCCGGGCATATCGGAGAAGTCCAGCTCCGGGTCCACGCCGTGGGAGTACATATTCATGGCGAGAGTGATGATGTCCACGTTGCCGGTGCGCTCACCGTTACCGAAGAGGGTGCCCTCCACCCGGTCGGCACCGGCAAGCAATGCCAGTTCGGTATCTGCCACACCGGTGCCCCGGTCGTTGTGAGGGTGCAGGGAGAGGGTGACGTACTGCCGGTACTTGAGGTTTTCACTCATGTACTCCACCTGACTGGCGTAAATGTGGGGCATACTCATTTCCACGGTGACGGGCAGGTTGATGATGACGTTGTTGTCCGGGCCGGGCTCCAGTACGTCGAGAACCGCGTTGCAGACCTCCAAAGCGTACTCCGGCTCCGTGCCGGTGAAGCTTTCAGGGGAATACTCAAAGCGGAAGTTACCTTCATATTCCGCAGCAAGCCGTTTGACCAGCTTCGCACCCTCCACGGCAATCTGCTTGATTTCCTCTTTGCTCTTGCGGAACACCTGCTCCCGCTGGGCCACGGATACGGAATTGTAGAAGTGGATGATGGCGCTGGGCGCGCCCTTGCAGGCATCGAAGGTCTTGCGGATGATGTGCTCCCGGCACTGGGTCAGCACCTGCACGGACACGTCCTTGGGAATCATGTTGTTCTCAATCAGGGTGCGCAGGAACTCATATTCCGTCTCTGAGGCGGCGGGGAAGCCTACCTCGATCTCCTTGAAGCCGATGGCAAGCAGCATATGGTAAAATTCCAGCTTCTCTTCCAGACTCATGGGAATCACCAGACTCTGGTTGCCGTCCCGCAGGTCAACGCTGCACCACTGGGGGGCTTTTTCAATGTGATCTTTCTGTACCCACTTGTAGTGGCTCCCCGGGGCCGGGTAGTAGCCGATTGCGTATTTGCTGGTATCCATATGCGTATCTCCTTCATTTTACGCTTTTCCTTTTCACACGGCAGGGATGGAATTCGGAGTTGACAGTTGATAGTTGACAGTTGACAGTGATGGTATATCCCTTCGGGATATGAATTGAAATTGTCCCGCAGGGACACCTTAACTGTCAACTGTCCACTGTTCACTGTCAACTCGTACTTCTGCCGCACTTGGTATAACGGAAAAGCTGATATTTTATACTATCTTAAACCCTGCGTCTTTCAGCGCCTGGGTGATTTCCTGAACGTGATCATAGTTCCGGGTTTCCAGCGTCAGCCGCAGATAGCAGCCGTTGATGGA
>JAXEXE010000165.1:0-16915 GCA_034113565.1 Faecousia sp. | reverse complement strand
ACCATGTGGGCTGGTATCTGAACGGTGAGGACGAATCAGAATAACCCCCAGTGCGTCAAATTGGAATTTGTAAAAGTGGACAGTTGAAAGTTGACAGTTGACAGTTAAGGAGTCCCTTCGGGACAATTGAAATAATAATGGCGAAAAAAGAAGGTATTCCAGCAAGAATGTTTCACATTTCGTATCTTTGCACTTATATTTATTCATCCCGCAGGGATACCACAACTGCCCACTGTCAACTAAATTCCAATTTTCTGAGTGGTTGTGGTCGGGGGGCAAAAGGATGTACGTTGACCACCCGGCGTCCGTGACGCATTGTCAGCGGCGACTCGCCGGCAGTATCCGCAATCGAAAAGAGGGGGACTACTTCTGCTTTTTACAAGTCTTGAATTCCTGCTGACCTTTCTGCCGGGGACGCTGGCGGTTTATTTTCTCCTGCCGAAAAAGGCGAGGAACTACTGGCTGCTGCTGGTCAGCCTGTTTTTCTATACCTGGGGCGCGCCAAAATTTGCCGTGTTTCTGGTTGGCTCCATCGTGTTCAATTACGGCATGGCGCTGCTCATCGACAAAATCCCGGCGGGCCGCCTGCGCAAGGCCCTTCTGGCAGCGGCAGTTCTGGGAAATCTTTCCATTCTGTTCGTGTTCAAGTACATGAATTTTGTCACCTCCGTACTGCGGGGCTGGTTCCCGGTACTGGCGGGCATCATTCCGCAGACGGACTTCCGCCTGCCCATCGGAATCTCCTTCTTCACCTTTCAGACGCTCAGCTATGTAGTGGACGTGTACCGGGGCACGGTGGCGGTGCAGAAGAATCCGGCCTATGTGGGGCTTTACATCTCCTTCTTTCCCCAACTGATTGCCGGCCCCATCGTCCGCTACACCACCATCGCCGAGGACATCGAGAACCGAACCGTTACCTTTGACGGCTTTTCCCGGGGCGTTATGCGGTTTCTGTACGGCTTCAACCGGAAAATGCTGCTGGCCAATGTGCTGGCGAAAGCGGCGGACGCGGCCTTTGCCGCTTCCAATCTGAGCGTAGCCATGGCGTGGCTGGGCAGCATCTGCTACACCCTGCAAATCTACTTCGACTTCTCCGGTTACTCGGAAATGGCCATCGGCATGGGCCGGATGTTTGGCTTCCGGTTTCTGGAAAACTTCAACTATCCCTACATCTCCAAAACTGTCACGGAATTCTGGCGGCGGTGGCACATTTCTCTTGGCAGCTGGTTCCGGGATTATGTCTACTTCCCCCTGGGCGGCTCCCGGGTGAAAACCAAAGGGCGGCTGGTGTTCAATCTGGCTGTGGTATGGCTGGCTACCGGTATCTGGCACGGGGCTAACTGGACGTTTTTGCTGTGGGGCTGTCTCTATGGCCTTATCATCATCGCCGAGAAGCTGCTGAATCTGCCGAAACGCCTGCCCGCTTACCGGGTGGCGGCGGCTGCGTACCAGATTCTCACCATGCTCGCCGTGGTGGTGGGCTGGGTGCTGTTCCGGGCGGACAACCTGAGTGCGGCGGGGAATTACCTGATGACCATGTTCGGCCTGAACGGGGCGGCGCTGACGGATTCACTGGCGGCGTTCAACTTCCGGGAGTACCTCGTGCCCCTGACGGCGGGAATCGTGTGCTCCACACCGCTGTTCCGCTGGCTCCATGAAAAGGCGGCGGCACGGGGGCCTGTGTGGGAAAACGGTTATGAGCTGTGCGACGGGCTGGTGCAGCTGCTGCTGTTTGCCGTGGGCCTGTCGTGCCTCGTGATGAACGCCCATAATCCCTTTATCTACTTCAATTTCTGAAAGAAGGAACGGTATGAAGCAAACAAATTTTGCGCCGCGGGTAATTGCGGCGGTCTTCCTGCTGCTCCTTGCCTGCCTGACCCTCAGCAATCTGGGCATCCCGCTGAACTGCGCCAGGCAGTATCTCTCCGGGGAGCTTTCCTTCGCCTCTGCCATGCACCAGATTGTAGCGGACTATCAGGAGCGCTTAACCCAGAAGGAGCCGCTGCTGACCCTGAACGGCTATTATATGCGCCTTACCGGGGCCAGAATCAGCAACGGCGTGGTGCGGATGACCAACGGAATGCTGACGGAGGAGACCCGGAAGGCCGACCCGAGCTACGCGGCTGACCAGCTTACGGGACTGTACCGGTATTTGCAGGAGCGGGACACCCCCTTCCTGTTTGTGGAGGCCCCCCGGAAGCCGGGGCTGGACGGCAGCCTGATGCCTGAGGGTACGGAAAACCACTGCAACGAAAACGCCGACGGTCTGCTGGCGCTGCTGGAAGAAAATAACGTGCCCTTCCTTGACCTGCGGCCGGAGCTGGCGGGGACCCGGGAGGCGCTGGAGCGGTATTACTTCCGGACGGATCACCACTGGAACGACGAGGGGGCCTTCGTGGCCTTTCAGCGGATTACCCAGCGGATTCAGGAGCAGTTCCCGGGGCAAACCGTGGAATCCTATGTGACAGAGCGGGAAAACTGGGAGAAAACCACCCTGCCGGACTTTTTTCTGGGCAGCCACGGCCGGCGGGTGGGCATCGGCTTTGCCGGGGTGGAGGACTTTTTCTACCTGACCCCCAAGTTTGAAACCTACCTTTCCTGCAGCATTCCCGGTGGCGGGGTTTACCGGGAGGGCAGCTTCACCGAGGCGGCGTTAAACATGGAGCGCATCACGGGGGAGCCGGACTATTACAATTCCTCTCCCTACGACGTGCACACCGGCGAAAATTACGCCCATGTCCGGTTTTGCAATGAGAGCGCCCCTTCCGACAAGAAGATTCTGATGATCAAGGACAGCTTCGGCCTGCCTGTGGAGGATTTCCTCAGCACAGCCTTCCGGGAGGTGGAGACGCTGGATCTGCGGTATCTGGAAAACGCCACGGCGGTGGAGATGATCGAATCGATCCAGCCGGATATGGTCATTGTCCTGTACAACCCCTTCGTCATGAGCGGAGAATGCCTGCAATTCGGGCTGGACGGCGACTGAGAAAAGCTTTCCCCGCAGGGAAATGTATGGCCGCTAAAAGCGGATCAATACCTTCCCCCGGGGGGAAGGTGTTGCTGAACTAAAGAACAATATTGCGCCGCAAGCCTTCCCCTCTGGGGAAGGCATTTTGTGATTTTGTTACTTACGGAAAAGGGCGGAATGTGGTATACTGAAAAAAAAGGAGGGCGATTCCATGACCTATGAAGAACTGAAAGCCAAAATGGACGACTGCCACTATATCTATGACGAGACACTGGCGACGATTTTGTATGTTTCCCTGCAATTGGGGCGGCCCCTGCTGATTGAGGGCGCGGCGGGCGTCGGCAAAACCGAGGTCGCCAAGGTGATGGCTTCCGCGCTGGGCCGGGATCTGGTGCGTCTGCAATGCTACGAGGGGCTGGACGAGAGCAAAGCCCTCTACGAGTGGAACTACCAGAAGCAGCTGCTTAGCATTCAGGTGAACATGAACAATCAGGACAAGGACAGTCTCACGAAGTCTCTGTTCAGCGACGAATACCTTCTGGAGCGGCCTTTGCTTCAGTCCATCCGCTCGGAAAGATCAGTGGTGCTGCTCATCGACGAAATCGACAAGGCCGACGAGGAATTCGAGGCATTTCTGTTGGAGCTGCTTTCGGAAATGCAGGTGTCTATCCCGGAGATCGGCACCATCAAGGCCAAATCCATCCCCTTCGTGGTGCTGACCTCCAACCGGGCCCGGCCCTTAAGCGAGGCCCTGCGCCGCCGGTGCGCCTACCTCTACATTGAATATCCCGACATGGAGAAGGAGCTGGCTATCTTAAGGGCCAAGCTGCCCCATGTGGACGACCGGCTCTGCGCACAGGTGGCTCTCGCCGTGCAGAAGCTTCGGGCCAATGACATCATTCTCAAGAAACCCTCCATCGCGGAGACTCTGGACTGGGCGGCGGCACTGGACGCTCTTGGCATCCGGGAGCTGACCCCCGACGCCCTGCGGCAGACGGCGGGCTTTGTCCTCAAGAACAACGAGGATCTGGACGCCATGGATTTGGACACGGAGGAACCGCATACCTGCACCTGCGGCGGCAGCTGCGGAGGACACCACCATGGCTGAGCCGGAGGTTTATCTCGAAAAACTCTCCGCCTTTTCCCGTATCCTTCGTATGGAGGGCCTGAGCGTCAGCCCCAAGGAAACCGAGGATGCCAGCCGCCTGCTGATTGCGCTGGGCCTTGACGACCGGCAGCGGGTGAAGACAGCCCTGCGCACGGTCTACGCCAAGTCCCGGGAGGAGCAGATTTCCTTCGACCGCTGCTTTGACGGCTTTTTCATCTCTGAGGAGGCCATGCGCCGTCAGGCCAAGGAGCAGATGGAGCGGGAGAAGGAGCTGCAGCAGCACCGGCAGGAGGCGGAGGAGGAGTTGCAGCTGAACGGCAAGCCCATGGACTTGGATGAAAGGCAGCGAGAGACCTACGCCGCCATGCCCGAGGAGGCCAGGGAGCGGCTGCGCAGTTTTATGGACAAGTACCGGGGTACCGCCGAGCGGAACCCCCAGCTCTACAGCGAATTTATCCACTCCGTCTTTGCCAAGACCCTGATGGAGCAGCAGATGCTGATGGAAAACGCGGGCCTGGGCGGGCAGGAGCTGGACCCGGAAATCGGCATTCTCTACCGGGACATCTCCGAGTTTAAGGACACGGAGATTCCCAAGGCCATCGAGCTGATCCAGGCCGTGGCCCGGCAGATTAACGGCGAACTGTCCGCCCGCCGCCGGGCCGGGGGACACACGGGGAAGCTGGACTTCCGGAAGACCATCCGCAAGGGACTGGAAACCGGAGGCAGCTTCTACCACCTGCGTTATAAAAAGAAGCGGGCACACCGCAAGCACCTGGTGCTGTTATGCGACGTGTCCGGCTCCATGGTGCAGTTTTCGGAGTTTGCTCTGCGGTTTATCCAGAGCCTGAATCAGGTGTCCGACAATTCCCGCACCTTCCTGTTCTCCGAAACCGTCACGGAAGCGGACGCTTTCCAGCTTCAGAATATGGATTTGTTCCGCTCCTTCGTCCGGGACTCCGGCATCTACGGCAAGGGCACGGACTTGGGCACGGCGCTGGAATTCCTGTGCACCCGCAAGCCCGCCGTGCTCAATTCCGCTACTACCCTGCTGATTTTGTCGGACACAAAGACCATCGACCAGCCCCGGGCGTTGCGGGCGCTGACCGAGGCCAAGCGGCTCTCTGGGCGGGTGCTGTTTCTGAACCCCATTCCGGAGGGGAAGTGGCAGTACCTGCGCAGTGTTCAGAGCGTGGCGGCGGTATGTCCCATGGTATCCTGCAGCACCCTGCGGGAGCTGGCAGCCGCCTGTAGGAAGCTGACAGTGGGTTAACGTGCGAAGGGTTAGCGAAGGCTTACTTAACTTTCGATATTTTTGTAGCAAAAGAACCGCATTTATGCGGTTCTTTTCTCGATTTTCTATGGAAATTGTACAAATTTTCCAGTCGAATTCTGGAAAATACATTCATGGAAAGTCATCGCCAGCTTTGCTATAATAGGTTTGGTAATCCGAAAAGCACTTATCATCGGGATAAGTATAAGGAGGTAAAACATACTATGCTGGATGCATCCTACTACCGCAAAACGGACGAGATCATTTCCCGTTACGTGCGGGATGCCAGATCCCTGATCCCCATCATGCAGGATATTCAGGCGGAATACCGCTACCTGCCGGCGGAGCTGCTTAGCTACGTCGCCAAGCAGATCGGGATCACCGAGGCGAAGGCCTACTCCGTGGCCACCTTCTATGAGAACTTCTCCTTTGAAGCAAAGGGCAAGTACGTCATCAAGGTCTGCGACGGCACCGCCTGCCATGTTCGTCACTCCACCCCGGTTCTGGAAGCGCTGTGGAAGGAACTGGGCCTGAGCAAGAAGAAACACACCACCGACGATATGCTCTTCACTGTTGAAACGGTGTCCTGCCTGGGTGCCTGCGGTCTGGCTCCGACCATGATGGTCAATGACCAGGTGCATCCGTCCATGACCCCGGAGAAGGCATTGGCACTCATCGAGGAATTGAGGGGGAAAGGCTAATGATTAAGACTGCTGAAGAACTGGCGCAGGCCCAGAAAAATGCCTGCGAGGAGATCAAGCAATATGATTGCCGGATTCTGGTTTGCTCCGGCACCGGCTGTATCGCCACCGGCTCCCACAAGATTCACGAAATTTTCTCCGACCTGGTCAAGCAGACCCCGGGCGTAGAGCTGGTGTTCTCCCCCTGCGGCGGGCATCACGACGAGAAGTCCGTGGGCGTCAAGAAGACCGGCTGTCAGGGCTTCTGTGAGCTGGGCCCCCTGGTCCGTATCCAGAAGGGTGACAAGGTCATCCAGTATGTGAAGGTTCAGCCCGACGACTGCAAGGAAATTCTGGAAAAGAGTGTCATCGGCGACGAGATCATCGAGCGCCTGCTCTACAAGAAGGGCGACAAGGCCTACGTTCAGCCCGACGAGATTCCCTTCATCGCCAAGCAGACGAGAATCGTTCTGGAGAACTGCGGCAAGTTCGACGCCGAGTCTCTGGACGAGTATCTGGCTGCCGGCGGCTTCGCGGCCCTGAAAAAGGCTATGTTTGAAATGACCCGGGATCAGGTCATCGACGAAGTGGACAAGTCCGGCCTCCGGGGCCGCGGCGGCGGCGGCTTCCCCACAGGCAAGAAGTGGAAGCAGGTTGCCCGTCAGAAGGAAACCGTGCGTTATGTGGTCTGCAACGGTGACGAGGGCGACCCCGGTGCCTTCATGGACGGCTCCGTCATGGAAGGCGACCCCTTCAAGCTGATTGAAGGCATGATGATCGCCGGCTACGCCGTCCGGGCCGACAACGGCTACATCTACGTCCGTGCCGAGTACCCCATGTCCGTTGCCCGGCTGAAGAACGCCATTGCCCAGTTGGAAGAGCGGGGCCTGTTGGGCGACAACATCCTCGGCAGCGACTTCTCTTTCCATATGCACATTAACAAGGGCGCAGGCGCGTTCGTCTGCGGCGAAGGCTCCGCGCTGACCGCCTCCATCGAAGGCAACCGCGGTATGCCCAGAACCAAGCCCCCCAGAACCGTGGAAAAGGGCCTGTGGGAAAAGCCCACCGTGCTGAACAACGTGGAAACCTACGCCAACGTGCCCAAGATCATTCTGCAGGGCGCGGACTGGTTTAAGTCCATCGGCACCCCCGGCAGCCCCGGCTGCAAGACCTTCTCCCTCACCGGCGCCATTGAGAACACCGGCCTGATCGAGGTGCCCATGGGCTCCACCCTGCGGCAGATTATCTTCGACATCGGCGGCGGCCTGAAGAACGGCGCGGAATTTAAGGCTGTTCAGATCGGCGGCCCCTCGGGCGGCTGCCTGACGGAGGCCCATCTGGACGTGCCTCTGGACTTCGACAACGTGAAGAAGTACAACGCCATCATCGGCTCCGGCGGCATGGTGGTCATGGGCCAGGACACCTGTATGGTGGAGGTTGCCCGGTTCTTCATGAGCTTCACCCAGCGGGAATCCTGCGGCAAGTGCACCCCCTGCCGGGAGGGCACCAAGCGGATGCTGGAGATTCTGGAGCGCATCGTAAACGGTCAGGGCAAGCTGGAGGATCTGGACACTCTGGAAGAGCTGGCAAAGATGATTCAGACCATGGCTCTGTGCGGTCTGGGCAAGTCCGCCCCGCTGCCTGTGCTGTCCACGCTGGCCACCTTCCGGGACGAGTACATTGAGCACATCGTGGACAAGAAGTGCCGGGCCAAGCAGTGCACCGCTCTGCGCCGCTATGTCATCAATCCCGAATTCTGTAAGGGCTGCTCCAAGTGCGCCCGGAACTGTCCCGTCAACGCCATCTCCGGCGTGGTCAAGAAGCCCTACACCATCGATTCCAACAAGTGCATCAAGTGCGGCGCCTGTAAGGAGAACTGCGCCTTCGATGCCATCTATGTGGAAGCATAAGGAGGGGAAACCATGGGAACTATCACGATTAACGGTAAAAAGTACGAATTTACCAATGAAAAAAATGTCCTGACCATCATCCGCAACGCGGGTATCGAGGTCCCCACCCTGTGCTACCAGCCGGAGCTTAGCGTGTTCGGCGCCTGCCGTCTGTGTACGGTGGAGGACGACCGGGGCCGTTGCTTCGCCTCCTGCTCCGAGGAGCCCCGGGACGGCATGGTGATCTACACCCACACCGAGCGTCTGCGCAAGCACCGCAAGCTGATTGTGGAGCTGCTGCTGGCGGCCCACTGCCGGGACTGCACCACCTGCGACAAGCACGGCAAGTGCAAGCTGCAGAAGCTGGCCTACCAGCTGGGCGTCAATCAGGTTCGGTTCGAGAACCACCGGGAAGAGCAGCCTGTGGACTTCTCCTCCCCCTCCATCGTCCGGGACCCCAACAAGTGCGTCCTGTGCGGCAACTGCGTCCGGGCCTGCTCTGAGCTGCAGGGCATCGGCGTGCTGGGCTTTGCCCACCGCGGTACCGACGCCATCGTTACTCCCGCCTTCAACCGGCTGATGGGCGATACCAACTGCGTCAGCTGCGGCCAGTGCCGGGTTGTCTGCCCCACCGGCGCCCTGACCATTCACCACAACATGACCGAGGTCTGGCAGGCTCTGGGCGACAAGGACACCCGGGTGGTTGTCCAGATTGCCCCCGCCGTCCGCGTGGCGGTCAGCGAGGCCTTCGGCCTGCCCAAGGGCGAGAACTCCATCGGCAAGATCGTGGCGGCTCTGCACCGTATGGGCTTCGACGAGGTCTACGACACCATCTACTCCGCTGACCTGACCATTATGGAGGAGTCCGCCGAGTTCCTGGATCGGGTTGCTAACGGCGGTACCCTGCCCCTGATGACCTCCTGCTGTCCCGCATGGGTCAAGTTCGTGGAGAACGAGTATCCCGAGTTCAAGCCCAATGTGTCCACCTGCCGTTCTCCCCAGGGTATGTTCTCCGCCGTTCTTAAGGAGTACTACCGGGATGAAAAGAACGCCCAGGGCAAGAAGACCAAGGTTGTCTCCATCATGCCCTGTACCGCCAAGAAGATGGAAGCCAAACGCGAGGATTACCACACCTTCGGCGAGCAGGATACCGACATGGTCCTGACCACCACCGAGCTGATCCGTATGATCGACGCCGCGGGCATCAACTTTGAGACTCTGCCCAGCGAGGCCTGCGATATGCCCTTCGGCATCGGCTCCGGCGGCGGCGTGATTTTCGGCACCACCGGCGGCGTGACCGAGGCGGTTCTGCGCCGCCTGTCCGGCGGCGAGGGCACCCCCACCATGGCTGCCATCGAAGATTGCGGCGTCCGGGGCAAGGAAGGCATCCGGGAGTTCACCGTTCCCTACAAGGGAATCAATGTGAACATCTGCGTGGCCTCCGGTCTGGCAAACGCCCGAAAGGTACTGGAGTCTGTCAAGTCCGGCGAGAAGAACTACCACTTCATTGAGGTCATGGCCTGCCCCGGCGGCTGTGTCATGGGCGGCGGTCAGCCCATCTACGGCACCAAGGCCACCCGTGTGGAGACCCGCCGTCAGGGCCTGTACAACGCCGACAGCGACATGGTCATCAAGAAGCCCCATGAGAACCCCCTGATGGACGTGTTCTACAACGGCCCCTTCAAGGATAAGACCCACGAGCTGCTGCACACCAGCCACCACGAGTAATTCCATACCCACTGCGGCCCCGCGAAAGAAAGCGGGGCCGCTTCTTTGTGTTGACATTTGGACGGAAAAGGGATATGGTAGAGGAAAGAAATGCAGAATGCAAAATGAAAAATGCAAAAGGAAGGTGTCCGCTTTGCGGACGGATTGAAAATCATTTCCGAAGGAAATATCGCAATTCTGCATTCATCATTCTGCATTTTGCATTTAAGAGAAAGTGGAGAGACATTATGAGCGATGAAAATCTGCCGCCCCGGTTTCGGGAGCTGGGCCTGCCAGCCGTTCACACGGACGACGGCTTCTGGATGACCCGCAAATCTATCGCGGACATCCTGCTGGAAAAGAATATCCGAACCTTCCCCAACGACCGGGGGGAAGCCCGGGAGTGCGGCCTGTTTTTTGACGACTGGTACCTCTACGCCATTGAGGACGGATGCTGGATTTACTCTCTGGTGAAGCTGCGGGAGCAGGAGCACGACAAGGAGGAAGGGCGCATCGGCGATGGGGATACCCCCGGTGTGACGGTGAGTTTCATTGCCTTTCGACCGGAAATTCTGACCCGGTGTCTCGAGGAGCCGACGATGGAAAACCGGGCCGCCATGAACCGGGAGATCAACCGGGTGGTATCCCTCCGGGGCCAGAGCCATCACCCCGCGCTGAAGCGCTATTTTGAGAAAACGGAGACTGCGGGCGCTTATCTCATTGCGGAAGAATATGTGCGAAAAATTGCGTCTCTGGCGGAAGATGGCAGTGTTCCAGTGCCGGATGCCTACAAAAAAGCGAAAAAAGAAAGCCGCCTACCGAGGTTTATCGAGGAAAACAACGCCCGCGCCAGCTGCACCGTCTGCGACCACCGGTCCATTTTCATCCGGGATGCCGGGCACCTGAACCCCTTTGAAAAACTGGCGATTCTGGCAACCTACACCGCCGATGTGTCCTTCCCCAGCTTCGCGGCGGAGGTGCAGTACCACGCCTGCTTCCTCACGGCCCCGGCCCGGATACCCGTTCCCTTTCTGGGACATTCCATCTATGACAGCGCTATCCGGGCGGACATGACCATTGACGACTGCGAGCTGGAAGGCCCGGCGCCCTTCCACAATCTGAACAGCCGCTGGGTGCGCCGGCAGGTGGAATGTCACCCGGAATATGCCGGGCTATAAAAACGGAGGAAAAACCATGCCAATCCGCACATTTTTTCTGAAGCTTCGCCGCAAATGGGCGCTGGTCCTCGGGGCGGTGTGTCTGCCGGTCCTGCTGACAGTCATCGCGCTGTATCTGTGCCTGCCAATGCCGCAGGGCGCAGCACTGGACGGGGTCAGCCTATCCGGGCTGCCCTACTGGAAGGCACGAGCGGAAGCAAATACGCTCTATCCTCAGACCCTTCGGGTATCCCTGCCGGAGGAGGAGCTGACGTTTACTCCCGGGGACTGCGGTGTGAAAATTGACTTTGGCGGTGCGCTGCGGGCTGCCCGAAAACGGGGCGGCGACATTTCCCTGCGCCCCTATTTGCGGGCCAATGAAGCGGCCATCCGCGCGAGACTGACAGAATATGCCGCAAAGTATGACACCACCTATCGGGAAACGGAGTGGCATCTTGAGGGAACCCCACCGGCACTGCAAACCGACCGCTTTGATCCAACCGCTCCGGGCCAAAGGCTGGTGGTGGGGATGGGCCTGCCGGAGGCCCATCTGAACGTGGACGGCGTGCTGGACGCGATTCTGGATTCCTTTTCCCACCCGGTTTCCCGGAATGGGGATCTCATCGCTTCCGTAGTGAAGCCGGAACGGATTCCACAGATGCCTGACGCTGAAAGCCTGTACAAGGAAGTGTATATCGAACCGGTGAATGATTCTCCGGATTTGACCACCGGCGATGTGAAGCCCGGAACCTATGGGCAGTCTGTAGATTTAGAGACACTGAAAGCGGCTCTTGCGGCGGCGGAATACGGACAGACGGTTGACCTGCCGCTGACTTACACCGCCCCGGATGTGATTGGCGAGGACGCCCTGTTTCAGGATGTTTTGGGCGAATATGAGACAAAGCACAACACCAACGAGAACCGCAACAACAATCTGCGGATTATGTGTCAGGCACTGAACGGACATATCGTCCAACCCGGGGAGACCTTCTCCTACAACGAGGTAGTGGGAGAGAGGACAGCGGAGAAGGGCTATCTGCCTGCCCCGGCCTACTCCGGCAACCGGCTTGTGGATTCCATCGGCGGCGGTGTGTGTCAGGGGTCGACGACTCTGTACAACTGTGTGCTGCTGGCGGATCTGGAGGTGGTGTTCCGGGCCTGCCACGGGGCTAAGGTGACCTATGTACCGCCGGGACTGGACGCTACGGTGAACTATCTGACCACAGATTTCCAGTTCCGAAACCAGTATCATTTCCCGGTGAAAATTCTGGCGGAGGTCAGTGACGGGTATGTCAAGATGAAGCTGCTGGGCACGGATGAAAAGGACTACTATGTGAAGATGGAGACCACCTCCGGGGAGGACAGTCTGGCGGTCTATGCGAGGAGCTTCAAGTGCAAGTACGATAAAAAGACCAATGAACTTTTAAGCCGGGAATTCGAGGCCTATTCCACCTATTATAAGAACATTGGGTAAGATACAAAATGCTCCCTCCATGATGACAGTGTTTTATGTCACTGTCTTGCATAGAGGGAGCATATCATTTCGTTCCGGCTCTGGTCATTTATGATACTTCCGATTCCCGGCCCTGGCAGGTAAAGCAGATGACCTGCTTGCCCTTTGCCATTTCTCGCAGAATGCCCAGCGCCGCCGCCATACGTTTGTCGTCAAAACGCACCAGCGCGTCGTCCAGCACCAGCGGGGCCTCAGGGGTCAGCTCCTCGGCGACTGCCAGACGGAGGGCCAGATACAGCTGGTCGATGGTGCCGTCGCTGCGCCAGATGGCGTCGCACAGCACATCCTCCTGTCCGGCGGCTGCCCGGAGAGAGAAATCCTCCCCCATGGTCAGGCTCCGGTAGCGGCCGTCCGTCATGGCCGCAAGCAGCTCCTGTGCCCGCTGGGTGATCCGGGGGGCGAACCGCCGCTGCAATTCAGACCGGGCCTGCTGTAACGTCTCCTGGGCGATGGTCAGGGCGGTGTAGGTGTCCTCCAGCCGGGCAATCCGGTCGGACAGGCGCTTGTGCTGCAGGCGCAGGTCCTCAGCGCTGCCGATAATTTCCATCCGGCCCTGATACTGGCCCAAGCGGTTTTGAAGCCGCTGCTGCTCTGCGGCGCACTCGGCCAGCAGCTGGGCGGTCTGGGCCTCGTTCTGGGTCAGATTGTCCGGGGCTGTGGGCTTTTCTACAGGCTTAACCATGGCGTTCAGAGCTTCAAAATGCCGCTTTGCCGTAATTGCCTCGGCCTGTGCCCGGTCATACTGCTCCCATTGGCGCTGGGCGTCCAGCCAGAAGTCCAGCACCTCCTCCGGCTCCTGCAGGCCGCACAGGGAGTCCCGCTTCTTGCGGGCCACCATCAGCCGGACCTCCAGATCGCTGGAAATTTCCTGATAGGCTTTCAAATCCTCCGCATAGGTAAGCATGGCCTGCTCATAGGCCGCGATGGGCGCTGTCCAGCGTTTCCAGTCGGCGGTGCCGTACTTTTCCACGATGGCGAGGATCTTTTTTCGGGTGGACACCCGGTCAACCACGCCCCACACAAGGGCCAGCAGACCCACGGCCCCGGCGATGGCGGCGAACAGGTAGGCCGTCAGATGGGCAAGCCCTCCCGCTGCCAGCAGGCCGATGGCGCCCACGATCATGAGTATCAGAGACAGCCGGGACCCGGAAAGCTCTGTCAGTTCCTTCGCGTCCGCCCGGGCCATGGCCCGGGCACTTTCCGCACTTAACCCGGTGAAGGGGTTGGGCAGCTCCGGCTTCTGGGGCTCCGCGGGGGCCTGCTGCTGCTCGGCGCGCAGGGCGTTCCACTGGTCCCGGAAGGAGCGCAGCTCCCGCACCTTGCTTTCCACCTCCGCCTGCGGGGGCAGGGCGGCACAGGTTTCTTCCAGCGCCCGGAGGGACTGCTCGGTTTCCTCCACGGCTTCCCGGGACTGCGCAATCTGGGACAGACCGGATTCCATCTTGGCGTAGGCCAGCGCCTGCTGGTGGTTATAAAGCTGCCGCAGCCAGTCCTTGACCTCATCAATGCGCATTTTCAGCTTCTGGCACTGGGTGTTCAGGGTTTCCAGCTCGTCCAGCTTTTCTTCCAGACTGGCCCGTTGGGCCTCCGCCTGGGGGAGCAGTCCCGTGCGGTTGTAGCGGCACCGGTTTTTCAAATCCTTCAGGCTGGCCGCCAGCCGGTCTGCCGCGCCGCTGTCGTCTCCGGTGGTGACGAGGGCGTTGAGACGGCGGCGCAGGGCCTCATCCTGTGTCACCGGCAGGTCGGAAAAGCGGATGAACCCCGCCCGGCGGAACACGGTCTGCTCCACGCCCAGAAGCATGGGGCCGCAGTTCGCTGCCGTCAGCTCCTCCACCGGCAGGCCGGATTCGGTTTCGTAGGCTTTGAATTCCCCCAGCGGCACCCGGCGGCGGGTGGTGCGCTCAATGGTGATGTCCCGTCCGTTCCAGTTTAGGTCGATGCGTCCGGATATGGGACTTCCCGACCAGGGCTGGTAGCGCTCCTTGTCGGCGAGAGCGGTTTTGGTGGTTTTGGCCCGGGTGTCCAGCCCGTAGAGCATGGCCATCAGAAAGGCGCACCAGGTGCTCTTGCCCCATTCGTTGGGGGCGGTGATGATGTTCAGTCCCGGCTCTAAGGTCAGAGTTTCATGCTCCAGCTTGCCGAAGGTGGCGGTCATTTTGTAGATTCTCACACTTTGACCTCCCTTCCGTCCAGAAGCTTTCTGGAAATCTCCGCCGCCAGTTGGATTTGCCGGGCATTTTCCGGCTGTTCCTCCATAGCGCGGCGGAGCAGCTGGAAGTACATCCCTTCCAGCGTATCGGAGTCCGTGTTCTCCCACAGGTCGATGGGCGGCTCTGTTTTGTCAAGCAAAAAAAGATTGGGAAAATCCGGGAATTCCCTGTAAATCGACTGGATATCCACATCCGCGTTGCCGGTGAGGGCAATGCGGTAAAAATCCCGGCTTCCCTGAGGCGGAAGCAGGCTTTCCAGCGCGGCCACCGGGTCGGCGCCCGCGTCCGCTTCCAAATCAAAGAACCGGACGGTGTCCAGACTCACGGTCTGTACCTTGGCTTCCTCCTCCAGCGTCACGATGCACACACCCTTGTCCCCGGTCTCGTCCCAGCCCCGGCCCATGGGGCAGCCGGGCCAGACGCACAGGGTGCTCCCCGCCCGGAAGGCTCCCGCCTTGTGGATGTGGCCCAGCGCCAGATATTGTAGGCCCGACGCCTTGACCTGAGCGGCGGTGATGGGGTTGTAGGGGGATTCCCGCTGGGTGGGGTCGCCGTGAAGGACGGCGATCTGATAGGTTTCGCTGCCCTCGGCATGAAAACCTTCCAGCAGGGGAGGGCAGTCCATACTCCGGAAGCCCGCGCCGTAGACTCGACAGGAAAGATCTTCCAGAACTACGGATTCCAACGCGCCGGTGAAAATCCGCACATTTTCGGGCCAGGTTTCCGCCAGCCATGGGCTGTTTGGTGAGCAGAAGTCGTGATTGCCCGGGGCAATCAGCACCGGCGCGCCGCACCGGGCTAGCGCTTCCTTCAGGATGTCAACGGTGTCCCGGTTTGGCTGTCCGTCAAAAAGGTCGCCTGCCAGCAGCACAAGGTCGCAGTTTTCCCGCCGGCACAGGTCGGCGATTTTCCCGGGGAGCAGTTTCTGCTGCTCCCGCAAAAGCTGCCGCTGGGGTTCGGAAAAGCCCCCAAAGGGGGAGTCCAGATGCCAGTCGGCGCTGTGTAAGATTTTCAGTCCCATTCGTCCACTCTTTCCGCCTTGCGGCACAGTCCGGTGGCGCTGTCAATGGTGAACAGCGCCGCCTCCATTTTTGTCGGGCCTTCCGCCCAGCGGTAGCGCTCGGTCAGGTCCCCGCGAAATTTGGCAATGGACAGCTCCGGCCGGATGCCCAAAATCGAATCCCTCGGGCCGGTCATGCCAAGGTCGGTGACGTAGCCCGTGCCCTTGGGCAAAATCCGGGCATCCGCCGTGGGCACATGGGTGTGGGTGCCCCAGACGGCGCTGACCCGTCCGTCCAGCAGGTAGCCCATAGCCAGTTTTTCCGAGGTGGCCTCGGCGTGAATTTCCACAAGAATGATTTTCACGTCGAGTTCTCTCAGAATTTTCTCAATCAATAAAAAGGGGTTGTCCGGGCCGTAGTCCATATTGCACCGCCCGATGAGATCAATGACCGCAACCGGCCCGACCTTGGTGTCAAACACCTGCCAGCCCCGCCCGGGCACCTGAGGGGCATAGTTGGCGGGCCGCAGAATCCGGGGGCAGTCCTCCATGTAGTCGACAATTTCCCGCTTGCCCCAGGTGTGGTTGCCCATGGTAATCACATCCGCTCCGGCGTCCAGAATGTCCTCCGCCTGATGGGGAAGCAGGCCCACCACCGCGGCGTTTTCTCCGTTGACCACGGTAAAATCCGCGCTGGTGTCCCGTTTCAGCTGCCGCAGGCGGCGGCGTACCCGGTCAAGTCCCGGATTTCCCACCACGTCGCCTACCGCCAATACCTTAAAATCCATTTGTGTTCCTCCAATCTTGTATGCCCATTATATACCAGAATGCCCGGTTTCGCAAGTATTAGCACCATTGGGACATTTCACCCTTGACTTATGGGAAAAACCACCGCATAATAAAGGGAAGTATTGGCAGGGAAGTCCCTGCCTGAATATCCGGGAGGAACGAATTATGCGCGGAAAAACGGCGCTTTTGGCGACTCTTCTGGCGCTGGCGGTCTTGCTGGCTGCCGCCGGAGGAACCGCCCTGATCCTGCATGACAATTATCTCATCGATTTCCAGCTTTATCCAAAGAATGCCGTGAGTATGGACCTGCGGGGGCAGGATATCAGTATTGACCATTACGAGGCTCTGCGGCAGAAGCTGCCGCGCTGCGAGATTCTCTGGGACGTGCCCTTTCAGGGCGAAAAGCTGTCCAGTGATACCACGGTCATCACGGTGGACACCCTGACGGAAGAGGATGTCAATGCGCTGGCCTGCTTCCCCCAGCTGGAAACGGTTCACGCGGAGAACTGCCGGGACTATGACAGTCTGCTGCGCCTGCGGGAAGCGTACCCAAATGTGACGGTTTCCAGCCGGGTGACGCTGGACGGCACCGAGTATCCGGCGGATACCGATACGGTGGAGCTG
>JAXEXE010000164.1:0-37505 GCA_034113565.1 Faecousia sp. | reverse complement strand
ACAAAGAACTGGAACAGGCAGAAGGCGGCGTAGATGCACAGAAGCAGGATACCCTGCCAGCGCTCCAGCTTTTTCCGGGTCAGGGCGGGGACGCACAGCAGCAGCATGACAATCAGCATCAGAGGAATGTCCAGCACCAAGGATGCGTTGTGGCCCAGCAGCAGCTTGCCCACGGGCACCTCGAAGGGAGCCAGCGTGACCGCCACGCCGGAAACCAGCACCAGATTGAATACGTTTGCGCCGATGACGTTGCCGATGCCCAGAGAGGCGTGGCCCTTTTTCAGAGACGTGATGGTGGTGACCAGCTCGGGAAGGCTGGTGCCCAGCGCCACGAAGGTCAGAGCGATGACGGTTTCGGGCACGCCCAGGAACTGGGCAATGATGGTGCCATGTTCCACCAGCAGGTCAGCGCCCACGGCGATGAGGGCCGCGCCCACCACCAGCAGCACCAGCTCCATCAGCAGGGTCCGGGGCTTGCCGTCGCCGCCGTCTTCCTCTTCCTCCACTTCGTCGGGGTGCTTTAAGCCCTGACGGACGTTGAGGATCAGGTAGACAACGAAGATTGCCAGCATGACAAGACCCATCCAGCGGGGGAAGTAGCCCAGCAGGTAGGCGGCTACGCAGTACAGGGCGGCGGAGCTGAAGAAGAAAATGACGGGCATTTTCATGGTTTTCGCGTTGGCAGGGCCGGGGTTGAAGGCGACGGAAATACCGGCAATCAGGGCGGTGTTGCAGATGATGGAGCCGATGGCGTTGCCGTAAGCCATGGCGCCCTGACCCAGCATGGCGCCGGTGGCGGAGACCATGACCTCGGGCAGGGTGGTGCCAATGGAAACCACAGTGGCGCCCACGATGATATCGGGCAGGTGGAAGCGGCGGGCGAGGCCGGTGGCGCCGTCAACGAACCAGTCGCCGCCCTTGATGAGCAGCAGGAAACCCACCGCGAACAGCAGGACAGATACGATCATTTGAGAATTCTCCTTCGTTTTCTGTCATTCCGAGGGAGCGAAGCGACCGTGGGAATCCGTTCCTTTAAAAGTTCCGTTTATCTCAAATGGAGAACGGATTGCCACGCCAGTGTGCACACTGGCTCGCAATGACATGGTTTTTTGACAGCTGAAGCGCTTCCGAAGTGGAAGCGCCTCAGCCGGGAGTCGGATTACACAGGGAACATCAGCAGGCAGCCGGCAGTCAGGGCCAGCAGGCGGATGAAGTACTGGGGCACGGTGAACTTCCAGAATTCCTTCATGGTGTAGTTGCCCAGGCCCATGCACATGGCGGGCAGGCCGTCAATGGGCAGGAAGTGGCCGTTCCAGCCGGAGACCACGATGGCAGCGGCAGCGGCAGTGGGGTTCCAGCCCAGGCTGACACAGGTAGCCACGGCCATGGGAGCGAACACCAGCACAGTGCCGATGGTGGAGCCGGTCATGGTGGCCAGCACGGAGGTGAGAACGCAGAACACGAAAATCAGGATGAAGGGACTGATGCTGCTGCCCAGCATACCGGCAACGGTGTTGCCTACCAGAGCAGTCAGGCCGGTAACGCCCAGGGCCTCGGCAACGCCGATGACACCGGCGGACATCAGAATGATAGGAGCGCCCAGGCCGCTGCAGATTTCCTTGAAGGTCATGATCTTGGTCAGCAGCAGCACGCACACGGCAACCGCCACCACGGCATAGCCCTGATCACCGATCTTGCTCTGGAGAATCATGCCGATGATGGAGGCAACGAAGAGACCGTAGATGGTATACTCCTGCCACTTGGGCAGCTTCACAAACTCTTCTTCCTGCTTAACTTCTTCGGTAGTCTCGGGAATGTCCTTGGCGGGCATGAACTTGTAGGCGATCAGGCACCAGGCCAGGAAGGCCAGGGACAGAACCAGGTTGGCAATGGCGAATCGGGGCAGGGACACACCCATGGCAGCGCCGCCGGCTTCCAGGACAGCCAGAACGTAGCCGTACTGCAGAGCGGTGTTGATGGGGATCAGAGGATGGTTGCAGGCGAAGCCGGCAGGCATCAGGAACTTGGACCGGGGCAGTTCCTTGGTAGACGGGATGGTGGACAGCAGGCCCAGGGTCATGACATAGTAAGCGGTGGAACCGGTGCCGAACAGGCTGGTGCCCAGCATGGCTACCAGGATGATCAGGACGTAGGCCTTATAGCCGCCTTTGGCAGCCATTTTGACCATGGTGTGTTTGAAAGCCTGGATGAAGCTGGTCTTTTGCAGAGCCGCAATGATGACCATGAAAGAGGCCAGCATGATGATGCTGGAGTTGGAGAAGCCGCGGAAGGCGGTGGCGATGTCGGTAACACCGAACAGAACCATCAGGGCACAGGCGATCAGGGGGGCTGCGCCGAAGGGTACCTTATCCGTCATGATCAGGTAGATCATGAAGGCGGTAACCGCCAGCGCGATTATCATAGGCATTGTCATTTGGGTGTTCTCCTCTCTGTTTTTTGGGTTTTTTCGTTTTTATTACAGCAGGCGTCAGACCATCACCTGCCGGAATACGATTTACACAGGCTTATTCAGAATGTGGATGGCGAAGCCGCCGAACTCGCCGTCTAAGTAGATGTTCTTCAGCTTGCCGTCTTCGGTGTAGGCGGCGGTTTCCATGCGGAAGGAATAGCCCTTCTGCTTCAGCTCCTCCACCGCGCCGTCCAGATCGTCGGTGCGCATGGCGATGTGACCATTGGTGCCGAGGAAGGGGGTCTTCATGCACTCAAAGTAGTCGCCGCCAAACTCGGACTTGTTGCCGTGACGGGGATTCAGATTGAACAGGGTGCTCAGCAGCTGGGCCAGCTCCGCGGCTTCCTCGGGATTGGCGCAGTTGATGCCCACATGCTCCAGTGCGAACTTGTGATTCATGGTAATTCCTCCTGTATTGTCCGGGCCCCTTGCCGGAGCCCGGGATATTACGGGTGCTTAACCTTCCTTCTTGGCGATGGCCATGCGGATGGCGTAGTCCATGGCGTTGACCAGGCTCAGCTCGTTGGCGTGGCCGGAGCCGGCGTGGCCGAAGCCGGTGCCGTGGTCAACAGAAGCGCGGATGATGGGCAAGCCCAGCGTGACGTTGACGCCGGCGACAGCATCCCAGTGGCCCTCAGCCTTGTTGTAGACGAAGCCCTTGACCTTCAGGGGGATGTGGCCCTGATCGTGGTACATGACCACCACGATATCGTACCAGCCGCCCAGGGCCTTGGAGAACACAGTGTCGGGGGGCGTGGGCTTGCGCTCAGGCACGTTGATGCCTTCCGCCAAGGCGGCGTCGATGGCGGGCTGAATCTCCTCAATCTCCTCCCGGCCGAACATACCGTTCTCGCCGCAGTGGGGGTTCAGACCGGCAACACCAATCTTGGGCTCCTTGATGCCCAGCGCCTTGCAGCCGGCGTTGGCGATGCGGATGCAGTCCAGCACCCGATCCTTCTTCACCCGGTCGCAGGCCTCCCGCAGGGAGACGTGGGTAGAGACGTGAACCACCCGCAGCTCCTCGTGAGCCAGCATCATGGTGTACTTGTCGGTGCCCGTGTAGTGGGCGTAGATTTCGGTGTGACCGGAGTAGTGGTGGCCTGCCATGTTGATGGCTTCCTTGGACAGGGCGTTGGTAACGGTGGCGTCGATGTCACCGGCCATAGCCAGCTCGATGACCTTCTTGACGTACTGGAAGGAGGCCTCGCCGCCGATGGCGCAGGCGCCCACCTTGAAGGGCTTGGGCTCGTCTAAGTCGGAGGTGTCGGGAATGCTCTCGGCGGGCACCAGACCCAGATCCAGCAGATCGATGGTGCCGTAGGTGTACTTGCCCTCGGCGGGGGTCTTGACCACGTTCAGGTTCAGATGGATGCCGCTCACTTTTTCGGCAACCTTCAGCGCGTAGCGCATGGAGGTCTCGTCGCCCACGACCAGCGGCTTGCAGCGGTCGTACACGGCCTCGTCAGCCAGCGCGCGGACGGTGATCTCGGGGCCGTTGCCGAAGGGGTCGCCCATGGAAATGCCCAGAATGGGTTTGAACATAATTGTTGTCTCCTTTAATATTGATTCTGATCAGTGCAGGTTCTCGGTGTCCTTCAGGACCGCCTTCAGCGCCTCCACACCCTCGTCGCACAGGTAGTTGAAGGGACGGCGGCAGTCGCCAACGGGGTAGCCCATCAGGGCAACGGCCTTCTTGATGATGGTGTTGGGGTTGCCGAACTTGAAGACGGGCTGAATCTTGGCGATTTCCGCCTGAGCCGCCTCGGCCTTCTCCACGTCACCGGCTACGAAGGAATCGTAGATGGAAGCCACGGTGCCGGGCCAGATATTGGCACGTCCGGCGATGCCGCCCTTGCCGCCGTTCTGGAGACAGAACAGGATGTTGCCGTCGTTGCCGGCCAGCACGGAGAAGTCCTTGTCGAGGTCCTGAGTCAGCTCGATATAGGCCTTCAGGTTGTCCCGGTCGCCGCTGGAATCCTTGGCGCCCATGATGACATCCACGTCCTTTGCCAGCTTCGCCACAGTCTCAGGCAGCAGCTTGTTGCCGGTACGCATGGGGATGTTGTACAGCACGATGGGGATGTTCACATGCTTGGCCACCGCAACGTAGTGGTCGTACAGTTCCTTCTGGCTGGCCAGAGCGAAGCTGGGGGTGATGATGGACAGCACATCGGCGCCCATCTCCTCGGCCCGCTTGCTCATGTAGATGGTGTCGGCGGTGGAGATACAGCCGGTGCCGGCATACACGGGGACACGGCCCTTCACCTGATCGATAACGGTTTCCAGAACCTCTTCCTTCTCCTTCAGGCTCAGGATGTAGCCTTCGCCGTTGGTGCCGAAGGGGAACAGGCCGTGGACGCCGCCTGCCAACAGCCGCTCCACCTGATTGCGCAGCTCCGCGTGATTGACGGTCTGGCTGTCATCGTTGTTCATGGGGGTCAGAATGGGAGGAATGATGCCTTTGATTTCGCAGTTTTTCATATCATGACGCTCCTTATTTTTCTTTTTTTATTCGGTGGGAGGGTCGGTGACCCTCCCTGATCGCCGCTTAGAGGATCTCGAGGTATAGCTTTCTTGCGTCGTCGGGGGTGAGCTTCACCATGTTGTTCACCAGCAGACGCTGCACGGACATACCGGCCTCTACCAGGCCCTCCAGGTCCTCGGCGGGAACGTTAAATTCCTTCAGGCTGGTGGGGATGTCCAGATGCTTCACAATGGACTCCATCTTCGCAATCATCCAGGCGCTCTTCTCATCCACGGTGGTGCACTTCACTTCCTCGTGGCAGCAGCGGTCATAGGCCAGAGCCAGACGCGCCCGGAAGGCGGGGTCCTGGGCGTTGAAGCGCATGACGGGGGTCAGCAGGATGGCGTTGGAAACGCCGTGAGCGATGTGGTACTTGCCGCCCAGAGGATAGCTCAGGGCGTGGACAGCGGTGGTACCGGAGGCGGTAATTGCCAGACCGCCGTAGTAGGCAGCCATCTGCATCCGGTTCTTTTCCGCCATGGCCTCGGGGTCGTCGCAGGCCTTCTCAATGTTGTTGAGAATCAGGTCACAGCCTTCCAGCGCGTACATATCGCTGAAGGGGTTGGCCTTGTTGGAGGTGAAGCACTCGATGCAGTGGGCCAGAGCGTCGACACCGGTAGCGGCGGCGATCTTCCGGGGCAGGTTCTTAATCAGCCGGGCATCCAGAATCACGTAGTCAGCGATCATGTTCTCGTTGACGATGCCGATTTTCAGCTCCTTCTCGGGCACACCCACGATGGCGTTGGGGGTGACCTCCGCGCCGGTGCCGGCAGTGGTGGGGATCAGCACGATGGGCACACATTTTTTTGCCATGCCGGGGTTGTCCAGCAGCTCCTTGACGCCGTACTCGTCGGTGACCAGCACGCTGGCCAGCTTGGCGGCGTCCATGACGCTGCCGCCGCCGCAGGCCACAATCAGGTCAGCGCCGCTGCACTTGAACTGATCCACGATGGCCTGCACCGCCATATAGGAAGGCTCGGGGGGCAGCTCGTCCAGCACGTAGTAGTCCACACCGGTGGCCTTGACCACGTCCTCCGCCAGAGTGAACAGGCCCAGCTTGCGCAGACCCTTGTCGGTGAACATGGCCACCTTTTTGGCGTTCAGGGTCTTGATGATGGTGGCAATGCTCTCCATTGCGTTCTCGCCGCCGTAAACGGCATGGGGCATTTTCAGATTGTAGGTTGTCAGCATAGTAAATCACTCCTAATAGTTTTTCAGCGTGTCAAAAAAAGTATGTCATTCCGAAGGAGCGAAGCGACTGTGGGAATCCGTTCTTTTATTAGCTCTGCTTATCTAAAATGGAGAACGGATTGCCACGCCAGTGTGCGCACTGGCTCGCAATGACAGTCTCGGTTTTTATTTTGCATCTCTCGCGCCCTCGCCGGAGGTGGGGTTGTAGACACCATAGCGTTCCCGCTTCGCGCCCATCACATCCTCCTCGGTGAAGCTGACGTATTTCACGGCCTTCCGGGTGAAGGCGGCGTAGGTCAGGTGCAGCCGTCCGTCGGCGCTCTGCATCAGGTAAGGATACTCGTACTGCTTGTTGTTGGTCTTGTTCTCATCGCCGATGTAGCCTTCGCCCCGCTCCATCCAGCGGATCATGGGGAAGGTCAGGCCGCCGTCCTCGGACAGGGCCACGGCTACGGGGCACCGCAGGCCGGGCCATGCGCACTTGCTGCGCATATCCTCGGAGACGCAGGTGGGGTTGTAGGCGATGGCAATGCGGCCGGACTGGGTGCGGATGGCGCTGATGGAAGAATTGTTGTTGGGCAGCACCGTGGGCTTGGGCTCGGACCAGCTGTCGCCCCAGTCAAAGGACTCGCTGCGATAGATGAAGTCCGCCTCCCGGCTGCGCATGAAGGCAACCAGGTGTCCATCGTCCAGCTCCACCACGGTGGGATGAACTCTGCCATTGGACTTGGGCATCATGACCATCCGCCAAGTTTTGCCCTGATCGTCGGAGATGCGGAAGGCGGAGGGGTCGCCGGCAAGGCCGTCCACCGCGTCGGTGCAAATCCAGTTGCCGTAGATCCAGCGTCCGTTTTTCAGCACCTGAATGGACTGCCGGGAGAAGGTGCCCTCCTCGGGGAAGATGGTCTCGTAGTCGCCCCAGGTCTTGCCGCCGTCGAAGGACTTCTGGCAGCGCACCTGAGCGGTGTACTGCATATTGTCCTTGCCGGGGATGCGGCCCAGCTGGGCGGTGTACATGCACCAGACGGCGCCGTCGGGGCCAAGGAACAGGGAAGGGTTCTGCTCAGAACGGGTGGGGTCGCCGGAGACATTCACAGGCTCCTCCCACTTGTCCGCCCCCTTGGGCAGGCGGGCGCAGACGATGTGGATATCGGCGTCGCCCTCAAAGGTGCCGGCAAACCAGCAGCACAGCAGGTCGCCGTTCGGCAGCTCCACCATTCCGGGGCCATGGCAGGTGCGCCAGGGGCCGGGGGGGATGATGGCTTCCACGGTGCCCATCTCCGTGTTGTAGTAGACCTGACCATCCATGGTCAGCCCGGGCAGTGCAGGATAGTTCATAGTTTTCTCCTCCATATAGTTCTTTGTGTTTATCCGCTTTATTCAGCTACAGTGTTCTTTAGTTGACAATTGACAGTTGACAGTTGACAATTAAAAAATGTCGAATATGGCAGGTTTCTTTGGGAAAACCACTCGTATTTCGTGTTTGTAGTCTATTTCATTCATCCCGAAGGGATACCACAATTGTCAATTGTTCATTGTCAATTGTCAATTAAATTCCACGTTCGCTGACTCAACCCGATAAGCATTTATTTCTTTACTGTATTGGAACCCGAAGGTTATGCTCTGTTCAGGGCGGCAGCCAGCTCGGTCAGCAGGTTTTCCGCGCCGAAGCCGCCGGATTTGGAGATGACGTAGCGGGTAATGCCGTGGTAGGTGAACCGGGACAGCACCACGCCTGCGTCCATTTCGCCCAGCGGCTCAATTTCGTGAACCCCCATATAGTCCATACATTGCAGGAGCGTATCGCCGCCGGTAATCAGCAGGGTGCCCACCGCCTCGTGGGAGAAGAGCCGGCTGACCAGATACCCGATGGTGCCGGAAACGGCCCGGCGGATGTCCTGAATGTCCATGCCCAATTTTGCGGCGTAATCGGCGGTTTTCCGGTTGGAGCCGGGGTCGTTGGTGTCGAGAATCCGGTGTGGGTTTTCCTCCAGCATCCGGTAGAGCTTACCCAGCGTTTCCTCGCCCGCCGGGGTCTGCCAGTAGCCGCTGCTCAGCTTCTGCTCCGGTTCCAGCTGCTGGTGAAGAAAGCCCCTCTGCTCGGCATAGGCCACCTGCGCTACGGTGATGGGGTTGACGCTGCCGCAGATCACGGTGAAGTTTTCCCCCAGCGCCGGGATGGCCCGGGGCTTTCCGGTGCCCAGATTCAACAGTTCAGGCAGCACGGCGGCGAAGCCGGCGCAGCCCGCCAGAATATGCAGCTTTCCCTCCTGCTTCAGCCGCTTACCGGTTTCCCGAAGGTCCTCCACGCTGGAGGCATCGAACACCCAGATGCCGTCCGCTTCCGGCAGGGGCGTGCCTGCGGTCAGCGGAGGGCAGCTGACCGCAGGCAGCCCGGTCTGCTGCCCGATGAGGGCGCAGACATCGGAGCGGGTCACCGGCTCAAAGGGGTCCCGGCCGAACACGCTGTCGGCCACCGGTACGCCCTGAATATAGTGAATGCCGTTTACTGTATTTCGCGCCATCTGGGGGAAGGCCGGCAGGAACGGCAGCTGGCTTTCGCCGGATGCTTTCAGCATCGCTGCCAGTTCCGCGCCGACATTGCCCCGGAGTGCGGAGTCCGTTTTTTTATAGAGGAAGGGGATACCCAATTCGACTGCCTGTGTTGTGTAGTCTCCTACAATGCCGGAAGCCTCCCCGGCGGTCAGGTGCCGGGTCTCGGCATCCACCACCAGCACCTCACAGGTTCCGGCGTAGGCTTCCAGAGAAACGCTCTGGCCGGTAACCACTCTGGTCACCGCGCCGGTGGAGGCGAACTGAACGCCGGTGTCCAGCGCGCCGGTGAAGTCGTCCGCAAGGATCAGCAGCTGCGTCATGGTTGTCACCTGTCTTTCTGTGTTATGGGTCTTACGTTACCTTCATTATATTGGAAACCCTATTCTTTTCCAGTCAACATCACGAAATTGTGCATCAATTTGAAACATTATAAGAATAAGAAAAAGATTGTGTCGATATTAGGTTTCATTTTGGAACTTATTTTTCTTGTGCTCTGGACAAAATAGTTTCATTATGGTACGATTGTAAAAAACAGAAGCACATTTTTGGTAGAGGTGACGAAAATGAAACAGGAGCAGACACAGGTGCGGATTTTGGGGATTGCCCCCTATGAGGGGATGCAGGCAGCCATGGAGCGGGCGGCGGAAAACAGCGCCGCGCTTCATCTGGACGTGTATACCGGCGACCTGGAGGAAGGCGTCGCCATTGTCCGGGAGCATCAGGGGGAGGATTACGACTGCATTCTCTCCCGGGGCGGCACGGCGCGGCTGATCCAGCAGGTCACGGACATCCCGGTGGTAGAAATCCCGGTGTCCGTGTATGACGTGCTGCGAACCATGCGCCTGGCGGAAAACTATGTGGAGCGGTACGCCATCGTGGGCTTCCCAAACATCACGGAGACGGCGCATACCCTCTGCGATCTGCTGAAAAATCCGGTGAATATTGTGACCATCCACAGCGCGCAGGAAATCGGACCGGTGCTGTCGCGGCTGCAAACCGCCGGATACCGGATGGTTATCGGCGATATGGTCACCAATACCATGGCCCGGGAGCTGGGCATGAACGCCTTCCTGATTACCTCCGGCGTGGAGAGCCTGCACACCGCTCTGGAGCAGGCAGCCTCCGTGGGCAGGAGCTTCCAGCGCCTGCGTCAGGAAAACCTGATCCTGACGAAGGTCCTCGGCGAGGAATCAGGGAGTATGCTGGTGCTCGATGAAAGCGGGCAGGTGTATTTCCCTCAGGGCGCGGACCCGTCGCCGGAGCTTCTGATGCTGCTGCGGGGGAAAATTCCGGAGATCCCGCCCCACGGCACCCTCCAGTTTTACCACAACCGTTCCGGCACCCTGTACCGGGTCGTGGCCCAGCTGCTGAAAACCGGCTCCGGCGTCAACTACCTGTTCCACTACAGCGCCGCCCAGATTCCCCTGCGCTCCGGCAAAAGCGGACTGCGCTCCCTGAATAAAAATGAATGCGAGCACCTGTTTACCAACAGCTTTTACTTCCTCAGCGGCGCGCTGGGGGAGCTGGAGCCGAAAATTCTGTCCATTGCCGCCACCCGCAAGCCGGTCATGATTATCGGAGAAACCGGCACCGGCAAGGAGCAGATCGCGCTGCTGCTTTACCTGCGCAGTACGCTGAGCAACAGGCCCTATATCGTGGTAGACTGCGCCCAGGCCACCGATAAGGTGTGGGATTTCCTGCTGAACCACTACAATTCTCCCCTGAACGACAACGGCACCACCATTTTCTTCCAGAATTTTGAATCCGCGTCGGAAGTCCGGGCGTGGGATCTGCTGGCGTCGATTCAGGCCAGCGATCTGGCGGGAAGAAACCGGCTTATTTTCTCCTGCACCTGCCCGGAGGGAGACAGACTGCCGGATTCCGCGGAGAAGCTGGTTCAGCAGCTGGCCTGCCTGATTCTGACGCTGCCCACGCTCCGCAGCCGTCAGGATGAGATTCCGTCGCTGGCAAGCCTGTATCTGGGGAACCTGAATCTGGAGCTGGGCAAACAGATTTCTGGCTTTGACGCCCACGCCATCGAGCAGCTCCGCCGCTTTCCCTGGCCCGGCAACTACACCCAGTTCAAGCGGGTAATTCAGGAGCTGGCAACCGTGACGGATTCCTACTACATCCGCAACACGGACGTAGCGGAGATTCTCAGCCGGGAGCGGCGGCTGGCAGCGCCTGCCCGTCAGGAGGACAGTAAGCAGCCGTCGCTGACCCTGAAGCAGATCATTCGTCAGGCAGTGGAGCAGGCGCTTCAGGACAACGGCGGGAATCAGACAGCCGCCGCCCGTCAGCTGGACATCGGGCGCACGACCCTGTGGCGCTATCTGAACAACGAAGCATAAGAAAGCCCCGTCGGATTCGCGGGATGTTCGTAAGACAGTTAACGGAGCGTATCGGTACAGATACGCTCCGTTTCTTATGCAATTATGACCTATGGCGCAGTTGCAGGCAGCCTTCTTGGCTCTCCCTCTGGGAGAGCTGTCACCGAAGGTGACTGAGAGGGCTTTCCTGCCTGTTTCGAATGGTAAGATCAATTTGTTCGCACACACCACGAAAATCTCTGTCAATATCACGGTTGGAAAATCGCAAAACATTCAAGCCCAGAGCGGATAAAAATGCGGAGCGTTCTACATCATACGCCATCCCCTGAGGCTCATAATGCTGGGAGCCATCTACTTCAATAACCAGCTTTGCAGAAGCACAGTAAAAGTCCACAATGAATTTGCCGATGATTCACTGTTTGTAAATCTTTACCGGATATTTACGCAGAAAAAGATACCAGAGTTTGCGCTCATGGGGAGTCATTTCCCTGCGAAGCCGCCGGGCGTTTTCCAGTTGGCTGTTGTCCTTTGGTATGGTCATGTTTTCCCCTCTCAGTCGGCTGCGCCGACAGCTCTCCCAAAGGGAGAGCCAAGTTCCGCGCGTAACGCACAGCACCGAACGGTGTATAATAGAAGTGCACCCTTAGTATCTGTTAGACAAATAAACATTCCAAGCTCATCACCCCAAACTCCGATTTTTCAGTCTGTTCGATTCCATATTACATAACGGGACAGAATACAAGAACAGCCACAGCAGTGTATACTGTGGCTACACCCGCCTTTCCTCCGGCGGGGTTACCTTGATTTTACATAGATTTTACACAGGTTTTGCATAGATTCCATGGATTTTACAAAGCGGCGGGATTATGATTGTCATAGAATCCGAAATTGCCATCTGTCTAAGGAGAAAAAACTATGACATTCTATCTATTGAAGCTGGTTTCCCTGCTGGGCGGGCTGGCCCTGTTCCTGTTCGGCATGGACACCATGGGGAAAGCCCTGGAACGCACCGCCGGCGGTAAATTGCAGACAATTCTCGCGAAAATGAGCTCCAGCGTGCCCCGGGGCTTCCTGCTGGGTCTGGCTGTCACCGCCGTGATTCAGTCCTCGTCGGCAACCACCGTCATGGTGGTGGGCTTTGTCAACTCCGGCATCATGACCTTAAAGCAGGCCGTGGGCGTCATCATGGGCAGCAACGTGGGCACCACCGTCACCGCCTGGATTCTCTCCTTAAGCGGTCTGGAGGGCGACAGCTTTCTTGTGCAGGTGCTGAAGCCCTCCACATTGGCGCCTCTGCTCGGTACCATCGGCATTATCCTCTTTATGTTCACAAAATCCGAGAAAAGCAGGAATATCGGCACCATTTTTCTGGGCTTTATGGCGCTCATGACCGGCATGGAGCTGATGAGCGGCTCCATGAAATTCCTCCGGGACGAAGCATGGTTTTCCCGGCTCATGGTGTCCTTCTCCAATCCCCTCATCGGCATTCTGGTAGGCGCGGCGCTGACCGCCATCATTCAGTCCTCCTCGGCCTCCGTGGGCATTCTGCAGAGTATGTGCTCCACCGGCGTGGTGAGCTTCGGCTGCGCCATCCCCGTGATTCTGGGCCAGAACATCGGCACCTGCGTCACCGCCATGATGGGGGCCATCGGCGCCAACAAGAACGCCCGCCGCACCGCCATGGTGCACCTGTACTTTAACATTATGGGCACTCTGATTTTCGTGGTGCTGTTCTACGGCATCGGCCTGTTCTTCCCCTGGAAATTCCTGAGCAGTCCCTGCAACGAAATGAACATCGCCGTCATTCACACCGCCTTCAACATCGCCGCCACCGCCATTCTGCTGCCGCTGAACGGGGTGCTGGTAAAGCTGGCCACCCTGTCCGTGCCGGACGACAGGCAGGAGGAAAAGACGGAGCTGCTGGACGAGCGGCTGCTGGGCACCCCCGCCGTAGCCATCCAGCGGGCCCATGAGATCGCCGTGCGCATGGCGGAGGACTCCGCTGAGGCCATGACCCTCGCCATGGGGCTGACCCGGGAATTTGACAGCAAAACCATGGAGCAGGTGCTGGCGCTGGAGGACAGCACCGACCGCTACGAGGACGCGCTGGGCACCTACCTTGTGAAGCTGTCCGGCATCAATCTGACCGTAGCCGACAACCGGATCCTCAACACCCTGCTCTACACCATCTCCGACATCGAGCGCATTGCCGACCACGCGGTATCCGTGGGCCGGGCGGCTCTGGAAATGGAGGAGAAGAAAATCCACTTCTCCCAGCAGGCCCAGTCGGAGCTGGCGGTGCTGGAGCGGGCGGTTTCCGACATTCTCAGCCGCACCGTGGACGCCTACCGGGGCTTCGACCGGAACCTTGCCATGAAGGTGGAGCCTCAGGAGCAGGTGGTGGACGCGCTGGTGCGGGAGGTCAAATCCCGGCACATCCGCCGTCTGCGGGACGGGCTGTGCAGCGTGGAATACGGCTTCGTGCTGGAGGATCTGCTCACCGCCTTTGAGCGTTCCGCGGACCACTGCTCCAACGTGGCTGTGGAAATTTTGCAGGTTTCCGAGGGGAAGCTGGAGGCCCACGAATACTTAAACTCCCTCAAATCCGGCGAGCTTCAGGAAAGCGCCGCCTTCGCCGAGCGGTTCGCCCGGTACAAGGCCCAGTACGCCTTTCCCGAAGAAAGCGGGAAGTAAGCAAAAAGCAGTCCAGCCGGAGGGTTGGACTGCTTTTTCATGTTTTTGCCGCCCGCAGAGGGCGGCAAATTGCTTTTTTCGGGATGTGCCGCTGCGTTAGCGCATTTGCAGCCGGTCGGTTTCCACGGCGTCGGATTCCTCCAGCGTGTCATAATAGTAGTAGTACACACTGTCGCCGCTTTGGAGACCCGACAGGATTTCCACCGTTTCCCCGTCGGAAAGGCCGGTGGTTACCTCCACAGGATTGGCAGGCTCGCCGGTTTTCTGATCCAGCGCGGTATAGACGATGGTCTTCGCCCCGTCCTCCGACAACGCGGCGGCGGGAAGGGTGAGTACGTCCATCTTCTCATACAGGGAAATCACGGCGGAGGCGCTCATACCGGAAAGCATATCGCTCTGCCGGGGCAGGGTGATTTCCACGGCGAATTTGCTGCTGCCGCCGTTGCCGCTGCCGTTCATGGCGACCTTGGTGATCTCGCCCTCGAACACCTCATCCGGCAGGGCGTTCACGGTAATTTCAGCGGTCATGCCCGTTTTCACGCTGGAAATGTCGGATTCATCCACGGAAACCGTCAAGGTCATGGTGTCCTGGGGGGTGACGGTCATGAGGGTATCCCCGTTCAGGTCATACAGTTGGGTCTGAGAGGATGTGCCGCCGCCCATGGAGGGCATGGAGAAATTGAAGCTGAAGGAGGGCATCCCGCCCATCAGTCCGCTTAAGTCAAGGTTGCCCATTCCTCCACCGGAAACAGCCGCTTTATTGCCGGTTTTGACAATCTGGTATGTTCCGTCATCTGCATAAGCTATCACCACGACATCGCCCTGTGTATATGCGCTGGCATCGCCCACAGTATACGGCGTGTCCGAAGGAACCGCACCGGAAGGATTGTGCACATTCAAAGTACCAAAATCCCACTTGTTCGTATATGTAACCGTACCAAAATCAGCGGAATTTACTGCGAGATAAATCACATTTCCAGTGGGTTCCACCCTCGTAACAATACCAACGACACCCCTGTATTCCTTAACAACTATTTTGGGACACCCGTCTCTGTGTTCAATCGCTGTACAGGTTTCAGAGCAGGAACAATACTTGGGGCAAGACGGAAGATGATTGTCAATGCTTGCCTGACAGTTTTCGTTTTTCGTGCACTTTTCCGGGCAGCCATCCTTGTGATGAATCGCCTGACAGCCTTTTGCGTTGGTACACCGGCGGGGGCAGTAATCCAAATGCTTCGACGGTTCTGTCACTTGACAGCTGTTATTGCCGGTACACTGTTCCGGGCAGCCTTCCTGATGGTACTTTGCCTCACAGCCCACCTGCATGGTGCACTTGTGAGGGCATCCGTCAAAATGCGCGGTCGTTGCAGGACAGTTATCGCTCTTATTACACGCATGGGGGCAAGCCGGATTATGGTTCGGATCACCATTCTCCAGCGGGCAGTCATCATTGACTGTGCATATTACATCCCCGCTCAGCAGCACCAGCCTGAATTCACCTTCCCCGGCGGTCAGGGGCTGAGCAGCAATCTCTTCCGCCTGTGCCGCCAGCAGGTGGGTGCTGTCTTTATCAATACCGGAAACCATTCCGTCACAGGGGGCGGAAATCACGCCGGTTTCGTACATTTTGAACAGCTTTTGCAGGAGTTCCTCGTATTCCCGGTGGGTTTTGGCAAGAATTTCCCGCTGGGCGGTATAATCTGTGTCCTTGAGGGTGAACAGCGCCGCCCCGGAATTCAGGGTCTGCTCCGGCTGGGCGTAGACGGTGGACACCGTGCCCGCAAAAGCCGTGGCGTTCCAGGGGCTGTGGATTTCCAGCTCTCCCGTGCCAACACCGGCAACGGAAACGGTCTGGCCTACCGCATAGCCCTTGTCCGCAATCGTCACCACCAGCTCGCCGCTGAGGTTCGATTCCACCCGTCCGGTAACTTTTTTTCCGTCCGCCAGCGTGACGGTCACAGTTTCTCCGGTGGCAAGGTCAGAGCCTGCGGTGAGCCTGACGCACAGCTTGCTGTCCAGACTCAGCACCGCCAAAGCCCCATGCTCCAGCATGACGCTCTCCACCCGGTCGCCTTCCCTGGCGTAGACCAGTTTCACCCGTCCGCCGGCGGCTGCGGAAACCTCCGTGGCTGCTTTTTCGTTGGAATAGGATTCCATCTGTTTTTCCACAGTGGACATGGAGTCCCAAATTTCGGTGATGGCGGTCATGACACTGACCTTGTCCACAGCGGCAAGGGCGTCGCCCTCGCTGACCATATCCCCGTTTTTCACCAGAAATTCGGTAATTTTCACATCTTTAGGAATCGTAATATCCTCCGGCTCTCCGGCTTCCAGTGTGCCTCCGCCGTGGATGGCACTCTGGATGGAGCTGACGGTGGCGTTGGCGCTGAGGATACTGGCCTGAGGGCCGTCCTCGGTCTGCTGCTGCCGGGCCATCAGGGGCATGAGCGCCAGCCACAGAACAGCAAGCGCCAGCACACCCCAGAGGATGTACCGCTTTACCGATTTCTTCTTCGTCTTGTCCATTTGCTTATCCTCCGTAGTGCAGGGCGTCGATGGGCTTCATTTTTGCCGCCTTATTGGCAGGATACAGCCCGAACACCACGCCGATCAGGAAGCAGAAGGCCACTGCCAGCCCTACCACCCCCATATTCAGGGAGAAGGTCAGTCCGGCGCTGACGGTGACGGTGGACACCACCTGCAAAATAGCCCAGCTCAGGAAAATCCCTAAGCCGCAGCCCATCATGCACAGCACCACGGCTTCCATGAGAAACTGGGTCAGGATGTTGCCACGGCTGGCGCCGATGGCCTTGCGGATACCGATTTCCCGTGTACGCTCGGTGACGGTGACCATCATGATATTCATGATGCCGATGCCGCCCACCACCAGCGAGATACCCGCAATGCCGCCGAGCAGAATGGACAGGGCGGAGGTGACGCTGTTCATAGCTTCCTCCAGCATATTGGAAGCGTCCACGTCAAAGGCATCCTCGTCCTCGTCGAAGCGCTCCATGAGAATTTTCTCCATGGCATCCGCCGCCGCGTCCACGGTGGACCCCTCCGCCGCGGAGATGTAGAAGGTGGTTACATCGCTGCTCACACTGTCCGTCAGGCGTATCAGGGAGGAATAGGGGATGTAGGCCATGAGCATTCCCGAGGTCAGCATGGAGGTCAGGGAGTCCTCGTTTTCCTCCAGCACCCCCACCACGGTGAACTGCACCCCATTCAGGGTGATTTTCTCACCAACGCAGTCGGTGTAGCCCACCAGTTCGGTGGCAGCGGCGTCGTTGAGGACGCACACATAGGCGGCGTTTTTCTGGTCGGAGGACTTGAGCCACCGGCCCATGGACAGCTGAAGGCCCTGAATATCATAGTAGGAAGGGGTGGTGCCGTAGACGGTGACGCTGTCATAATCCGCGCCGTGCTTGCCCACCACGGTGGAGCTGGTGCGGGCGGAGATCAGGCCGATGTCCGGCTCTTTCGTCCAATCGTCCAGATCGGAAAGGTGAATGGGCTTGCCCTTGTCGTCGGAGACGGTGACCGTAACCAGACTGGTGCCCAAATCCGACACCGCCCCGGTGACGGAATCCGTGGTGCCGCTGACCAGACTCACCAGCACCACCAGAGCCATAACGCCGATGATGATGCCCAGCATGGTTAAGATTGCCCGCATTTTATTGGCGCCGATGGAACGCAGCGCCATGACAAATGACTGCATTACAGGGTCACCTCCGAAATCTGCCCGTCCAGAATGTGGATGGAGCGCTGGGCCTGTTTGGCGATGCCCCCGTCGTGGGTAATGAGAACGATGGTGTTGCCCTGGGCGTGGAGGTCGTGGAAAATGTCGATGATCTCCTTGCTGGTTTTGGAATCCAGCGCGCCGGTAGGCTCGTCGGCGAGAATCAACTTGGGCCGGGTGACAATGGCCCGGGCGATGGAGACTCTTTGCTGCTGTCCGCCGGACAGCTCCGTAGGCAGATGCTTGGCCCGGGGGTACATATTCACCTTGTTAAGGGCTTCCTTCACCCGCTCCATCCGCTCCTTTTTGGGAACCTTCTGGTAGATGAGGGGCAGCTCCACGTTTTCCTCCGCCGTCAATTTGGGGATCAGGTTGTACTGCTGGAACACGAAGCCGATTTTCTCATTGCGAATTTTGGCAAGCTGATTTTCCGAGTAGCTCTCGATGGGCAGGCCGTCCAGCAGGTACTCCCCGGCATCGGCGATGTCAAGACAGCCGATAATGTTCATCATGGTGGATTTTCCCGAGCCGGAGGGGCCGATGATGCTGACGAATTCCTGCGGGTAGATGTGCAGGTTGGCGTGATCCAACGCCCGCACCCGGTCGTCGCCCACCTGATAGTATTTGCAGATATTTTTCAGCTGGATCATGCCTTAGCCTCCCATGCCGGGCATACCGCTGGGCTTTCCGCCGCCGGGCATACCGCCGGGCATCTGACCGCCGCCCCGGTTTCCGCCGGAGGACATTCCGCCGCCCATACCCTGCGCCATGGCGAACATATCCATGATGGTCAGGTTCTGGGACTCGGTGTAGTAGACGGTGTCGCCTTCCTTCAGGCCCGAGGTGATTTCCACATAGTCGTCGTTCTGCATCCCGATGGTCACCTCCACCCGTCCGTCATAGCGGTGGGCTTCGGAATCATAGGCGGTGTAGACATAGTAGGACGCGCTGTTCTGGTGCAGGGCGTCCACGGGGATAATCAGGGCGTTCTCCGTGCCCTGAATCCGTACGTTGACGGAAGCCGTCATGCCCGCCAGCATTCCCTCCTCCCGCTGGAGAGTCACTTCGGCGGAATACTGGGTCACGCCGGTGGAGGTGTCGGCAACCTTGCTGATCTCCGTGACGGTGCCGGTGAAGGCATCCTCGCTGACGGAGCTGACCTCGATTTCCGCTTCCTGTCCTTCTTTCAGGGACAGAATGTCGGTTTCGTCCACGCTGATAGTGACGGACATCTGCTTCTGGGGATACAGGGTCAGAATCTGGTTTTCCACGGCAGAATTGAAGGTATCCTCGTCATATTCAACGCTGCTGACCAGACCGTCCATTTTGGAAAGCACCGCGCCGTCCCGGTAGATGGTCAGAAGATCCATGAGGGTTTCTTCCAGATCCTCCCGCTGGCGAAGCAGGGCGTCATAGTTGGCGCTGGTTTTGGTGTCCGTCAGGGTGACGATGGCGCTGCCGCTGCTGACCTTGGCATTTTCCCGGGGGGGAATGCCGCTGACGATGCCGGCGTAGCCGGTGACGGCGAGAGGGGAGTGGATGTACAGCTTGCCCTTACCCAGCGCCTTGCCGCCATTGTCGGAAACGAGGACTTCCTCGTCAACCAGCGGGCCGTCGTCAGACACCAGCACGGTCAGCTGACCCTTGCGGGCTTCCTCCACCACGCCGGAAACAATCGTGCCGTCGGCACGGGTAACGGTGACGCTGTCGCCCCGGCTGGGGCCCTCGGCCTCAATGTCCACGGCAAGGTAGCCGTCAAGGCTCAGGAGAGCCAGCGCGCCGTGCTCCGCCATGCAGGAGGCCACGTCGTCGCCGATTTCCGCGTAGATTGTCTTGACCCGACCGGACACACCGGCGGTCAGACTGGTGGAGGCGGTGTCGTCCTTGGCGCTGTTGATGCTTTTATCCAGCGTTTTCAGCTGGCTCTGGGTGTCGGACAGGGTGTTCATGACGGAGGCCATATCCACCTTCGCCAGAAGCTCGCCCTCTGTCACCAAGTCTCCCGCCTCCGGGAACACCTCGTCGATCTCCACCCCGGCGGGGATTTTGATTTCCTCCTCGTCCACCTGAGCAAGCACCCCGCTGCCGGTGACAAGGGTATGAATGGTGCCGGGCTTCACCTCATAGGTCAGCACCTCTTTCTCCGCGGCGGCGAATTTCTTTTCCACGCTGCGCCGCAGAGAAAGCACCAGCAGCACCAGCGCCACCGCGATGACCGCGATGACGATAATGATGGTGCGCACCACCTTCCGGCGGCGCTGTTTCTTTTCCCAATTGAGTCTTTCGAATAGCTCCTCACCGGAGCGCTGCTGTTCATCCATGGGAATTACTCCTTAGTTTCAGTGTCGTTCCTATTTTACAGAAGTCCGCAGCGAATTTTGGGAAATATTTGTAAACAATTGCGGCAGTCGCCGCGGACAATGCGTGGCCCGCAAGGCGGGCGGCTGCTGCGTGCGCAGATTGGCGAGTATCGTTACGCCATAGGGTTTTGCTCGGTATCGTTTTCTTGGTGCTGTTAATTCACTATATTGTTCTTTAGCTGATTAAGAAAACCGTGTCATTAACCATGTCATTGCGAACCAGTGACCGATGTCACTGGTTCGCAATCTCCTTTGGCGAGGGGGACTCCCACGAAATAGTGCGCACTGGTTAAGAATGACATATGAAAACACCCCCTCGGGAACAAATCCCGAGGGGGCAATGGTATGAAATTCAGCAGGTTGCGCCGCCCTTGACGGTCTTCTTGAGCACCGCTTCCTTGTCGATGGTGCTGCTCAACAGCTTCTCGTTGACATAGTCGAAGCCCAGACGGGTCACGGTGTCGGCAAACCGCTCGCCGGAGATGCCCTCGTCCCGGAACAGGAGGATTGCCTTTTCGATGACGTCCATGACCTCTTCCTCGGTGGTGAAGAGCTTGGTCAGCGCCTTGCCGTGGGCAACCTTCTTGCCCCAGCGGCCGCCGATGAGAATCTTGTAGCCCTCCTGATACTCCTCCAGCGCGCCGAAGGGGCATCTGCCCTTGCAGCGGCCGCAGTTGTTGCAGGCGTTGGGGTCGATGTGAATCTTGCCGTCCACCATTTTCGCGGTCTTGATGGGGCAGTTCTTCTCCACCTGACAGACCTTGCAGCCCCGGCACTTGGCGTAGTTCACCATGGGCACCCGCTGGCCCACGATGCCCAGATCGTTCAGGTCCGGCTTGACGCAGTTGTTGGGGCAGCCGCCCACGGCAATCTTGAACTTGTGGGGCAGGGTCACGCCGTGGTAGCCAATGTAGAACTTCTCGTGAATCTTCTCGCTCAGGCCGTAGGTGTCGATGAGGCCGTACTGGCAGGTGGTGCCCTTGCAGGAGACCACGGGACGCACCAGGCTGCCGGTGCCGCCGGTCATCAGGCCGTGCTCGCCCACGAAGTCAATGAGGGGCTGGATGTTCTCATGCTTGACGCCCTGAATTTCCAGCGTCAGGCGGGTGGTCATGGTCACCTCGCCGGAGCCGAACTTCTCGGCGGCTTCCGCAATGATCCGGTGCTCCTCAGAGGTAATCTTACCGTTGCGGGTGATGATACGGACGTTGAACACATCGGGATAGCGCTTATCCTGCAGGCAGCCCAGCGCCTTGACACGCTTGATTTCCTCAGGGGGCAGCTTGCCCTCAAAGGTGACCTTCACGTTGTTCACGAACAGGCCGCCTTCCAGCGCCCGGGTGTTGGTGTAGCCGTAGGCCTTCAGCCGGTTCTGCAGGAAGTAGCCCCGCTTGCCCTTGGCGCAGACCAGCAGCAGCTTATCACTCTTGTCAAGGCCCTCGATGGGGCCGGTGACCTTGGCGAGGTCCACCCACTTGGCCCCGGGGATGGCGGGGGCGGGGCTGACGTCGATAACCTTGTAGCCCCGGGCCTTGCCCGCAAGGTACTCGGCGGGGGTCATGGACTCATATGCCCCGGACATTTTGTTTTCCAGAATGTAGCAGGCCTGGACGAAGGGATGGATGGCAGTGGAGAAGGGGGGAGCGTAAGCGTAATCCAAAGTGTCAAAATCCTCCACCTTTGCGCCCATGGCGATGCCGGTGACGGCGATGTCCACCATTTTATCAACACTGCCGCCGCCCAGCACCTGAATGCCCAGCAGCTTGTGGCTTTCCCTGTCGGCGATCAGCTTGGTCATGAAGGTGGAAGCGTCGGGATAGTAGTGCGCCTTGTCGTCGGTGACGCAGGTCACGGTGATGGCGTCGAAGCCAGCGGCCTTGGCCTGCTCCTCGGTGAGACCCGTACGGCCCGCGTTCAGGCCTTCCGCCAGCTTCACCACACCGGTGCCCAGGCAGCCGCCGTAGGGGGCGTCCACGCCGGTCAGGTTCTTTGCCAGCAGCCGTCCGGTGATGTTAGCGGTGGAGCCCATGGCGGACCACTGACCCTTGCCGGTCAGGCGGTTGTAGACCATGGCGCAGTCACCCACGGCGTAGATGTCATTCAGATTGGTTCTCTGGTACTTGTCCACCACGATGGTGCCCTTGAACATTTCAATGCCGGAGTCATTCAGGAAAGCCGTAGCGGGACGGACACCGATGGCCATGACCACCACGTCGCCCTCAAAGCTGCCCACGCCGGTACGGATGCCGGCGGCCTTCTCGGTGCCCAGCACCTCCTCCAGCCCGGCGCCGGTGACGATGCGGATGCCCTTTTTCTGGAGCTGACGGCGAATGTAATCGGCAACCTCGGCATCGAACAGGTTGGGCATGACCTGAGAAGCCATATCCACCACGGTGACCTTCAGGCCCTTAGCCAGCAGGTTTTCGGCGATTTCCAGACCGATGAAGCCCGCGCCCACCACCACAGCGCTGCGGCAGCCCTTCTCGTCCACATAGGCACGCAGGCCGATGGCATCGTCGGGGGTGCGCATGGTGAACACGCCGGGAAGGGAAGTGCCTGCCACGTTGGGAACGAAGGGGACAGCGCCGGTGGCGATGACCAGCTTGTCGTAGCCCACAACCTCGCCGTTTGCAAAGGTCACTGTCTTGGCGGCAGCGTCCACGCAAACCGCTTCCATCCCGGTTTTCACTTCCACGCCGGTAAGCCCGGTGTACTTTGCGGGGGTGTTGACGATCAGCTCGTCCCGGGTCTCAATGCTGCCGCCCACGTAGTAGGGCAGGCCGCAGCCGGCATAGGAAATATCCTTGCCCTTGGTGTAGACGGTGACTTTGGCGCTGCGGTCCTGACGCATCAGCTTCGCGGCGGTCTTGGTGCCGGCGGCAACGCCGCCGATGACAACAATGTTCATGTCCATCGCTCCTTTTTTATCTTTTCCATTCTAGGTTTCCTTTTATTTACAGCTTGATTGTACCATGGGAATATGATAAAATCAACTTGTCAATCCTTATGATTTGATTATTATTTCTTATCAAGGTGATTCCATGCTTGATTATCGAATCGACACCTTTTTAACCCTTTGTGAGTGTATGAATTACCGGAAAACCGCCGAAATTCTCCATATTTCCCAGCCCGCCGTGACCCAGCAGATCCACTATCTGGAAACTCAGTACGGGCAGAAGCTGTTTGAATACGAAAACCGCCGTCTGGTGAAAACCGAGGCGGCGGCGGTGCTGGAAAAATATGCCCGGGCGGCAAAATTACAGGAGAGGGATTTGCGGGAAAAGCTGGAAAACAAACCCATCCACAGCCTGCGCATCGGCGCCACAAAAACCATCGGTGACTACTACCTGAAAGGCCACATCCGCCGGTATCTGACAAGCCCCGACAACGCCCTGACCCTGCTGGTAGACAACACCGAGCGGCTTCTGCGGCTATTGGAAGAAAACGCGCTGGATTTTGCCGTAGTGGAGGGCTTTTTCGACAAGACCCGCTTTGACAATATTCTCCTCCGCCGGGAACCCTTTGTGGGCATCTGCCGCAGGGACCACCCCTTCGCCGGGCGGGAGGTCACCATGGGGGAACTGCTTCAGGAAACCATCATCCACCGGGAGGACGGCTCCGGCACCCGGGCGATTTTGGAGCAGGAGCTGCGGGGCTACAACGAATCCCTGCAGCGGTTTCAGCGCCGTATCTGCATTTCCAGCTTCAATATCATTCTGGATTTGGTGAAGCAGGGCTTCGGCGTGTCCTTCGTATACAACATCCTTGCCGACTCCGACCCGGAACTGGCGAAATTCTCCATTCGGGGAGAAAGCGTTGTCCGGGAATTCAACGTGGTGTATCTCAAATACGCTGACATGGGGGAGAAAATTGGGCTCTTCTTCGGGAAAAAACAGCAAAAAATCTGTCATTGCGAGGAAGCCGTGCGACGTGGCAATCCGTTCTCCTAACACCGCTCCATAGGATACGGATTGCCACGCCAGTTAAGCGGACTGGCTCGCAATGACATTTATCTCTGACGTTCCTCCTCGGGAATAAAATCCAGCGTGATTTCCTTGAGATTGGTGCGCAGCTGGATGTATTTCACCCCGGCGGAATCCATCATCCGCTTGGAAGCCAGCGTGGACATGGAGTCGGCGTATTTATCGGACAAATAGTACACTTCCTTCACGCCGCTCTGAATGATGGCCTTGGCGCACTCGTTGCAGGGGAACAGGGCCACATACAGGCGACTTCCCCGCAGGTCCCGCCCGTTGGCGTTGAGCACCGCGTTCAGCTCCGCGTGGACAACGTAAGGGTACTTGGTGGCTTCGCCCTCCCGCTCCCAGGGGTATTCGTCGTCGGAGCAGCCCTTGGGCATGCCGTTGTAGCCCGTGGAAATGATGATGTTGTCCGGGGAGACGATGCAGGCCCCCACCTGGGTGTTGGGGTCCTTGCTGCGCTTCGCCGCCAGCATGGCGATGCCCATAAAGTATTCGTCCCAGCTGATGTAATCTGAGCGTTTCATACGCCATTCCTCCTGTTTTTTCCTTCATTATACAAAAAAAGCAGGCCGGTCACAAGTCCCGGTCTGCTAATTTTATTGAGTTTTTTCCCGTAGGGCGGAGTCATGACTCCGCCGACGCACCAATTTTCTTATATCGGTATTGTCTTTAGACAAGTGCTGCCCATGCGTCGTTTATTACCCGGATGTATGTCTGACCGGGTCGGCGGGGTCATAACCCCGCCCTACGCAGCCTGTAACGATACCGAGCCACACCCAATGGCGTAACGATAAATACCAGGGTTCGTAACGCATAGGCTGGCGGCCCTGCCGCCCGCATTGTCCGCGGCGACTCGCCGCTTACTCAAAGAAATTCTTCAAATTATCAATGAACTTCTTCCGCTTGGGGGATACCTCGATGGTGCCGTCCAGCTGGCGCAGCAGCTCCTTCTGCTCCCGGGTCAGATGGGTGGGGGTCTCCACCACCACGGTGAAGCGCTCGTTGCCCCGGCGGCGGGAATTGCCCACCTCGGGAATGCCCTTGTCCCGGAGGATGAACTCCCGTCCGGTCTGGGTGCCCTCGGGAATCTCATAGTCCACCATGCCGTCCAGCGTGGGCACCTGAATCGTCGCGCCCAGCGCCGCCTGGGTGAAGGAAATGGGCACCTCGCAGAGCACATCCGTGTCCTGACGGGTGAAAATCGGATGCCGCTTGATGTAGATTTCCACCAGCAGGTCCCCGTTGGGGCCGCCGTTGCTGCCTACGCCGCCTTCGCCCCGAACCCGGACGCTCTGCCCGGCGTCCACACCGGCGGGAATCTTCACCTTCACCCGGTTGGTGCGGCGCACCTTGCCCTTGCCCTTGCAGGTATTGCAGGGGGTCTTGATGGTCTTGCCCTTGCCGTTGCAGCTGGGGCAGGTGGTGGTGGACTGCATCTGCATCCCCATAAAGTTCTGCACCGAGCGCACCTGACCGGTGCCGTGGCACTGCTGGCAGGTCTCGATGACGCCGTCGGCAGAGCCGGTGCCTTTACAGTTGGGACAGTTCTCGATTCTGGGGGTGGCGACCTCCTTCTCACAGCCGAAGGCCGCTTCCTCGAAGGTCAGCTCCAGCCGGGTCATGACGTTCTCGCCCCGGCGAGGGGCACTCTGGGCACTTGCCCGGCTGCGTCCGCCGCCGAAGAAGTCGCCGAAAATGTCGCCAAGATCAGAAAAATCCCCAAAGCCGCCAAAGCCCGCGCCGCCGTAGCCGCCGCCACCCGCGCCGAAATTGGGGTCCACACCGGCAAAGCCATACTGGTCATACCGGGCCTTCTTGTCCGGGTCGGAGAGCACCTCGTAGGCTTCGCCCACTTCCTTGAACTTCTCCTCGGCTTCCTTGTCGCCGGGGTTCCGGTCGGGATGGTACTTCATGGCGTTTTTGCGGTAGGCTTTCTTTATATCATCGGCGCTGGCATCCTTGGGAACCCCCAGCACCTCGTAGTAGTCGCGTTTGTTTTCTGCCATAACTTACATTTCACCTCACAAGAAATACCTTCCCCCCGGGGAAAGGTATTTATACGCCAAGAAGGGGCGGCGTTTTGCCGCCCCTTGGGCTTACACGTTAGTCAACGGTTTCGTAGTCAGCGTCCACAACCCCGTCGTCACCGGGCTTCTGTCCACCGCCCTGCGCGCCGTCCTGGGGCGCGGCCTGCTGGTACAGCTTCTCGGACACGGCGTAGAAGGCCTTCTGGACTTCCTCGGTAGCGGCCTTGATGGCGGCTACATCATTGCCCTTGTTGACTTCCTTCAGATGGTCAATGGCGGACTGGATGGAAGCCTTCTCACTTGCATCGATCTTGTCGCCCAGCTCGTTCAGGGTCTTCTCGGTCTGGTAGACGGTCTGGTCGGCAGCGTTGTGGGTGTCCACCTCTTCCTTCCGGGCCTTATCCTCGGCAGCGTACTGCTCGGCTTCCTTCACGGCCTTGTCGATGTCCTCCTGGCTCAGGTTGGTGGAAGCGGTGATGGAGATGTTGGCCTCCTTGCCGGTGCCCAGATCCTTGGCGGAAACCTTCACGATGCCGTTGGCGTCGATGTCGAAGGTGACCTCAATCTGAGGCACGCCCCGGGGTGCGGGAGCGATGCCGCCCAGCTGGAAGCGGCCCAGAGTCTTGTTATAGGCAGCCATCTCGCGCTCGCCCTGCAGGACGTGAACCTCAACGCTGGTCTGGCCGTCAGCGGCGGTGGAGAAAATCTGCTTCTTCTGCACGGGGATGGTGGTATTCCGGTCTACCAGACGGGTGAACACGCCGCCCATGGTCTCAATGCCCAGAGACAGGGGAGTGACATCCAGCAGCAGGATATCATTCACATCGCCGGTGAGCACGCCGCCCTGAATGGCAGCGCCCACAGCCACGCACTCGTCGGGGTTGATGCCCTTGAAGCCTTCCTTGCCGGTGATCTTCTTCACGGCGTCCTGAACGGCGGGAATACGGGTGGAGCCGCCAACCAGCAGCACCTTGTGAATGTCGGAAGCGGACAGCCCAGCGTCGGACATGGCCTGACGGACAGGCTTCATGGTGCGCTCCACCAGATCGGCGGTCAGCTCATTGAACTTGGCCCGGGTCAGGGTCACGTCCAGATGCTTGGGGCCGGTGGCGTCAGCGGTGATATAGGGCAGGTTGATGTTGGTGGAGGTCACGCCGGACAGCTCGATCTTGGCCTTCTCGGCAGCCTCCTTCAGACGCTGCATGGCGACCTTGTCGGAAGACAGGTTGATGCCCTCGGCCTTCTTGAACTCCTCAACCAGATAATCCATGATTCTCTGGTCGAAGTCGTCGCCGCCCAGATGGGTGTCGCCGGCGGTAGCCAGAACCTCGATGACGCCGTCGCCGATGTCCAGAATGGACACATCGAAGGTGCCGCCGCCCAGATCGTAAACCATGATCTTCTGCTCGGACTCCTTGTCAAGGCCGTAGGCCAGCGCCGCGGCGGTAGGCTCGTTGATGATACGCTTCACGTCCAGACCTGCGATCTTGCCGGCGTCCTTGGTGGCCTGACGCTGGGCGTCAGAGAAGTAAGCGGGGACGGTGATGACGGCCTCGGTGACAGGCTGACCCAGATAGCTCTCGGCATCGGCCTTCAGCTTCTGCAGGATCATAGCGCTGATCTCCTGAGGGGTGTAGCCCTTGCCGTCGATGGTCACATGGTAATTCTCGCCCATGTGACGCTTGATGGAAGACACGGTGCGGTCAGCGTTGGTGACGGCCTGACGCTTTGCCACCTGACCGACCATACGCTCGCCGGTCTTGGAGAACGCCACCACGGAAGGGGTGGTACGGGTGCCTTCGGCATTGGCGATGACAACAGGCTCGCCGCCCTCCAGCACAGCAACACAGGAATTGGTAGTACCCAGATCAATACCGATAATCTTAGCCATAATAAATTTCCTCCTAATATATTGAAAGATAAGTTTTTACAAGTTTACTCCTGTCATCGCGAACCAGCGCGCACGCTGGTGTGGCGATCCCCCAAGGTTTCCGGCTGTTCGGGTATACGATGGGGATTGCCACGTCGCTACGCTCCTCGCAATGACATGCGTTTTAATTGGCGACCTGCACCATGGCGAACCGCACGACCTTCTCGCCGATTTTGAAGCCCTTCTGGAAGACTTGGGCAATGACGTTTTCGCCAAGGCTTTCATCCTCCGTGTGCATCACGGCGTTGTGCAGGCTGGGGTCAAAGCTGTCCCCCGGCTCTCCAAAGATTTCCACGCCCAGACCGGTCAGAATCTTTACAAGCTCGGTCATGGTCATTTCCACGCCTTTTTTGAAGGCGGCGTCCTCGGTAGGCTGCTTCAGCGCCCGCTCCAGATTGTCGTAAATGGGAAGGAACTTTGCCACGGTGTCGGCCTTGCCGTTGCCGTAGGCCGCGTCCTTTTCCTTGACGGTGCGCTTGCGGAAGTTGTCGTACTCCGCGGCAATGCGCAGGCGGGCATCATGCTCTGCGTTATATTTTTCCTCCCAGGGATTGGCTTCCTCAGCGGGGGCTTCCGGAACCAACTCTTCCTCTTCGGGAACGGGGGTTTCCTCTACAGGGGTTTCCTCAACGGGGTCTTCCTTCTTCTTCGTTTCTTCTGCCACGTTCATTCCTCCATATATAGCCTGTCATTGCGAGGAGCGCAGCGACGTGGCAATCCGTATTCTTTAACAAGGGGGACGGATCGCCACACCAGCGTGCGCGCTGGTTCGCGATGACATTCAAATTTTTACTCTTTATGTTCCTCCGGCTCCGCGCTTTCCGGCAGCTGGGGCTGCTCGGGCTTGGCGAACAGCTTCGACAAGCTCTCGGCAAAGTAGCTCAGGCGGGCGGTTACTTTCGCGTAATCCATTCTTGTGGGGCCGACCACGCCGATCATGCCCTGCATCCCGTCGCCGATGTCGAATTTCGTCATGACCACGGAGGTGTCCTTCAGTTCCTCGGAAACATTCTCCGGCCCCACGATAACCTTGGTGCCGTTGGTGTTTTCCATGACGGCGGGAAGGTTGCTCAGCGCCTCCTCATCGATGGAAGCCATGACCCGCTGGGCTTTGTCCACATCCCGGTACTCAGGAAGGCCCAGAAGCCGGGCCTGTCCGAACACCGCCACGTTGGTGGATTCGCTCTGCCGCAGGGTTTCCTGAACGAAGTCCAGAATCACCGGCACCAGCGACGCGGCGTTTCCAGCCGACCGCATGACCTTCTCCATCTGCTCCGGCGTGATGTGCTCCGGCGGGATATCCGTCATGGAAGCGTTGAGCACGGCGCTCAGCAGCTTCAGGTCACTTTCGTTTGCTGCCAGCGGCAGCTTAATCAGCTTGTTGACCACCTGCTCGTTGGAGAGCATCAGCACGGCAATGACGCTGCTTTTGGCCGCCAGAATCAAGTCATACCGCTTGACGGTCAGGCTGCCGCAGCGGGAGGCAGCGGAGATTGCCGGAAGGTCCGTGGCCTGAGACACAAGCCGGGCCACCTTCTCCACCATTTTGTCCACACGCTGCATTTTTTCTTCAATGGCGTTGTTGATGGATTTGGTTTCATCGATACTCAGGCGGTAGTCCATCATCAGTTCATCCACATACAGCCGGTAGCCTGCGGCGGAAGGAATCCGTCCGGCGCTGGTATGGGGCTGCTCCAGATAACCCATGGTGGTCAGCTCCGCCATTTCGTTGCGGATGGTTGCGGAGGAGTACTTCATGTCGGGAAGCTCGGTGACGGCCTTGGAGCCCACCGGCTCGGCGGTGCGGATATAAAGGTCAACCACACTGCGCAGGACCTTCTTTTTCCGTTCACTCAGTTCCACATTTACGCCTCCTCTCATTAGCACTCACTCTTCCTGAGTGCTAAGCACACTATACCAGAGAGTGCCAAAAAAGTCAATGGGTTGATTTTGAATTATTCATTAACATTTGGCGGCGAGTCGCCGCTGACAATGCGTGCGCAAGTCTTGTATAATCGAAAGACCATTGGGTACCGCTCGGTATCGTCGCCCAGATGTCATTGCGAGGGAGCGCAGCGACCGTGGCAATCCGTTTTCCCCTGCCGACGATGACATTCCTCACGTTACCGAAGGAGGACGGATTGCCCCGTCGGGCTTTGCCCTCCTCGCAATGACAGAGAAATCACGGTGCAATACCATAATAATATATCTCCACTCTCCACTCTTCACTCCGAAAACTAAAAAAATGCTTGACTTTTTCCAAAAAATACACTAAAATAGTCCGGTCTGCGAATGCGGACAATCCTTGCTCCCGGCGCGACCGGGGGCCAAAAGTCCAAAAGGAGGTGCAATCAACATGGCTAAGATCACCGGTAAGTATGAGGTGCTCTACATCGTGAACCCCACTCTGGGTGAGGAGAGCATCGCAGCACTTGTGGAAAAGTTCAAGGCAATGGTGGAGGCGGAGGGTACTCTGCTCAGCGTTGACGAGTGGGGCAAGCGTCGGCTGGCCTACGAAATCAACGACCTGAACGAGGGCTACTACGTCCTGATGAGCTTTGAGTCCAAGCCCGAGTTCCCCGCGGAGCTGGAGCGTGTGATGAAGATCACCGAAGGCGTTATGCGCTGCCTGACCACCGCAGTGGAGGCGTAAATCCATGCTCAACCACATTGTCATCATGGGTCGGCTGACCCGTGACCCCGAACTGCGCCGTACCGGCAGCGGTGTCGCCGTCGCCAGCTTCTCTCTGGCGGTAGACCGGGACTTCGCGCCCAAGGATGGCGGCGAACGGGAAACTGACTTCATCGACTGTGTTGCCTGGCGGCAGACTGGAGAATTCGTCTCCAAGTACTTCACCAAGGGCCGCATGGCGGTGGTGTCCGGACGGCTGCAGATCCGCAGCTGGACCGACAAGGACGGCAACAAGCGTCGCAGCGCTGAGGTCGTAGCGGACAACGTCTACTTCGGCGACAGCAAGCGCGACAACGACGGCGGAAATTCCTCCTACAGCGGCAACGCTTACGGCGGAAACAGCTATGGCGGCAACGCTTACAGCGCACCCGCCCCCGCTCCCAGCTACGGCGGCTACACGGCCCCCGCAAGCGCTCCGGCTTCCGATTTCGCGATGCTGGAGGACGACGACGCCCAGCTGCCCTTCTGATTTTTTCTGAACTTTTCTACTAGACTTACAAGGAGGGAAATTCCATGGCTAACGAACAGCGTATGCGTCCCCGCAAGCGCAAGAAGGTTTGCGCGTTCTGCGTGGATAAGGTGACCAGCATCGATTACAAGGACACCGCAAAGCTCCGCCGTTACCTGTCCGAGCGCGGCAAGATTCTGCCCCGCCGTACCACCGGTACCTGCGCCGCTCACCAGCGTGACCTGACCACCGCTATCAAGCGCGCCCGTCAGATCGCCCTGCTGCCCTACGTTGCTGACTAATTCATTCAGTGAATCACGCCCTGAAGCAATTTCGCTTCAGGGCGTTCCTTTTTTTGTAGGGCGGAGTTTTGTACCAATTCGTCGAAAAATTTTTGCGTCTTCCCCTTGTACCCATAAGGTAAATGTTGTACAATATATTATTATGATAATATTTTCCCTCTGGGAGGAGAACGAGAAATGGACAACAAGCGTATTTTTACGGAAGAAGAGCTGCACTACCTCCGGCTTCTGGCCCGGCAGTACCCCACGGTGGAAGCCGCCGGCACCGAGATTATCCGGCTTCAGGCCATTCTGAATCTGCCCAAGCCCACGGAACACTTCATGTCCGACATTCACGGCGAGCATGAGGCGTTTCTGCACATTTTGAACTCCGGCTCCGGGGAAGTCAAGGAAAAATTGGAAGAACTGTTCGGAAATACCATGACCCAGAAGGACCGCAACGACCTGGCGACCCTCATCTACTACCCCTCCTCCAAGCTGGCGCTGGTTGCCGATGAGGAGGAAGACCTGGACGAGTGGTACCGGCTGACCATCCACCGGCTGGTGGATCTGTGCCGATTCGTCTCCACCAAGCACACGAGAGCCAAGGTGCGCACCTACATGGACCCGGACTACGAGCAGATTCTCGACGAGCTGATTCACCTCGTCGAGGAGGGCGGCTCCCGCCGGGATCAGTACGAAAACATCATCAACACCATCATCCAGATCGGTCAGGCCGCCGACGTGATCCGGGCCATCTGCAAGGTCATCAAATCTCTGGTGGTGGACAAGCTGCACATTGTGGGCGACATCTTCGACCGCGGCCCCCGGGCGGACATCGTCATGGACAGCCTGATGGGCTGCAACAACGTGGATATCCAGTGGGGCAACCACGACGTTCTGTGGATGGGCGCGGCCTCCGGCTCCCGGACTTTGGTTGCCACGGTTTTGAGCAACTCCATCCGCTACAACAATCTGGACGTGATTGAAACCGGCTACGGCATCTCCCTGCGGCCCCTGTCCATCTTCGCCAATGAGGTCTATAAGGATACCAACACCGACCAGTTCAAGGTCAAGCTCACCGGCACCGACGCCGACCAGTACACGGAAAAGGACAAGCTGCTCTCCGCCCGGATGTACAAGGCCATCACCATCATCCTCTTTAAATTGGAGGCTCAGAAGGTGCTGCGCCGCCCGGAATTCGGCATGGCCGACCGGCTGCTGCTGGACAAGATCAACTATGAGGATAAGACCATCACCCTGAACGGCAAGGTCTACCCCATGCTGGACTGCGACTTCCCCACCGTTGACCCCGCTAACCCCTACGAGCTGACCGCCGAGGAGAACCACGTCATCAACCAGCTGACGGATTCCTTTGAAAACTCCGAAAAGCTGCAAAAGCACATCCGTTTCCTCTACTCCAAGGGCGGTCTGTACAAGGTGTGCAACGGCAATCTCCTGTTCCACGGCTGCATCCCCATGGACGACGACGGCAGCCTCATGACCTTCACCATCGGCGGCAAGGAGCGCAGCGGCAAGCGCTTTCTCGACTACGCCGAGAAGACCGCCAGAAAGGCCTACTACGACAAGCGGGGCTCCGAGGAGCGGCAGTTCGGCATGGACTTTTTGTGGTGGCTGTGGGCAGGCCGGAACAGCCCCATTTTCGGGCGGGATCGCATGACCACCTTCGAGCGGCGGTTTATCGCAGACGAGAGCACCTGGGTAGAGCCGAAAAACGCTTACTACACCTACTATCAGGACCCGGCGGTCTGCGACCGGCTATTGAAGGAATTCGGCCTTGAAGGAGAGCACTGCCACATCATCAACGGTCATGTGCCGGTGAAGGTGCGCAAGGGTGAAAGTCCCATCAAGGGCGGCGGCAAGCTGATCGTCATTGACGGCGGCTTCAGCCGTGCCTACCAGTCCACCTCCGGCATCGCGGGCTACACCCTGATCTACAACTCCCGGCACTACCGAATCGTGTCCCACCAGCCCTTCACCAGCAAGTGGAATGCGGTGCACAAAAACGAGGATATCCGCAACGACTCCGAGATCTTCGAGAAAATGGAGACCCGGATGCGGGTCAGCCAGACGGATGAGGGCGCGGAGCTGCAGGATCGGGTGGATATGCTGATGATGCTGCTGGACGCCTACCGCTCCGGCGCGGTGACGGAAGACCACAAGAAATAAGGCGGCAGCCGTTATACCGTTGGGTGTCAATCGGTATCCACACGTTGTACTGTAAGGGAGGGTCATTGACCCTCCCGTCTGCGAAGCAGAATATGCCTTCCCCTCTGGGGAAGGCTTTTTATTTGATAATAGTTTGACAAATGTGTCGATAGACAGTATAATAATATCTGATTGGGTGAAATACCCAAAGAAGCGTATCAACACCATTCTGAAAAGGAAAAGGACGGATCAGAAATGTATAAAATTGTGCGTAAGAAGGAGCTGAATCCCACCGTCACCCTGATGGACATTGAGGCCCCCTTCATTGCCCGTAAGGCAAAGGCAGGCCAGTTCATCATTTTCCGCATTGACGAGATGGGCGAGCGTGTGCCCCTGACCGTTGCCGGCACTGACAAGGAAGCCGGCACCGTCACCATCATCTTCCAGAAGGTTGGCTTCACCACCAAGGCCCTGGGTGAGCTGAACGAGGGCGACTACATCCGTGACTTCGTCGGCCCTCTGGGCAAGCCCACTCCCGTGGAAGGCAAGAAGAAGGTTTGCGTGGTCGGCGGCGGCGTGGGCTGCGCCATCGCCCTGCCCTCTGCCCGGGGCTTTAAGGAAGCCGGCGCGGAGGTCACCGTCATTGTCGGTTTCCGCAGCAAGGATATCGTCATTCTGGAGGACGAGTTCAAGGAGGTCGCCGATCACTTCATTCTCATGACCGACGACGGCACCTACGGCCGTCACGGCCTGGTCACCCAGCCCCTGCAGGAGCTGCTGGAGGCGGGTGAGCAGTTTGACGAGGTCCTCGCCATCGGCCCCGTGCCCATGATGAAGTTCGTGTGCAAGACCACCGAGCCCTTCGGCGTCCACACCAGCGTGTCCCTGAACCCCATTATGATCGACGGCACCGGCATGTGCGGCGGCTGCCGCGTCACCGTGGGCGGCGAGACCAAGTTTGCCTGCGTGGACGGCCCCGAGTTCGATGGTCACAAGGTGGACTTTGCCGAGCTGATGAGCCGTAACGGCATCTACCGTGAACGGGAGGCCGAGGTTGCCTCCACCCACACCTGCCGCATGGATGCCATGGGCAAGGCGCTGATCAAGTAAGGAGGTAACGGGAAATGGCTAATATGTCTTTGAAGAAGGTTCCCATGCCCGAGCAGGACCCCAAGGTCCGTGCCCGGAATTTCCAGGAGGTCACCCTGGGCTACACCGAGGAAATGGCAGTTGAGGAAGCAGGCCGCTGCCTGAACTGCAAGAATCCCAAGTGTGTGGAGGGCTGCCCCGTCAACGTGCGCATCCCCGAGTTCATCGCCAAGGTTCGTGAGCGGGACTTCAAGGCCGCTTACGAGATCATCACCTCCACCAACGCCCTGCCTGCCCTTTCCGGCCGTGTCTGCCCCCAGGAGACCCAGTGTGAGAGCAAGTGCGTTCGCGGCGTGAAGGGCGAGCCTGTGGCTATCGGCCGTCTGGAGCGGTTCGTGGCTGACTGGTATCGGGAAAACGTCAACGCCATGCCCGAGAAGGTTCCCTCCAACGGCATCAAGGTCGCCGTGGTCGGTTCCGGCCCTGCCGGCCTGACCTGCGCTTCCGATCTTGCCAAGAAGGGCTATCAGGTGTCCGTATTTGAGGCTCTGCACACCGCCGGCGGCGTGCTGGTCTACGGCATCCCCGAGTTCCGTCTGCCCAAGGCCATCGTTGCCAACGAGGTCACCAAGCTGCAGGCCCAGGGCGTGGAGGTCATGACCAACATGGTCATCGGACGGGTACTTACCATCGACGAGCTGTTCGAGATGGGCTTCAAGGCGGTGTTCGTCGGTTCCGGCGCGGGCCTGCCCATGTTCATGGGGATCCCCGGCGAGAGCCTGAAGGGCGTGCTGTCCGCCAACGAATATCTGACCCGTACCAACCTGATGAAGGCCTATAATTCCGATTCCGACACCCCCGTCATCCACTCCAAGGCTGTCGCGGTGGTTGGCGGCGGCAACGTGGCTATGGACGCCGCCCGCTGCGCCATGCGTCTGGGCGCGGAGCACGTTTACGTTGTCTACCGCCGGGGCGAAGCCGAAATGCCCGCCCGTCTGGAGGAGCAGCACCACGCCAAGGAAGAGGGCATCGAGTTCAAGACTCTGACCAATCCTGTAGAGATCGTTGCTGACGAGACCGGCCGTGTCTGCGGCATGAAGTGCGTGAAGATGGAGCTGGGCGAGCCTGACGCTTCCGGCCGCCGCCGTCCCATCGCCGTGCCTGATTCCGAGTTCATGCTGGACGTGGACACCGTCATCATGTCTCTGGGCACCAGCCCCAACCCCCTGATCCGTTCCACCACCCCCGGTCTGGAAACCAACCGGAAGGGCTGCCTGATTGTGAACGAGGACGCCATGACCACCCGTGACGGCGTGTTCGCCGGCGGCGACGCGGTCACCGGCGCGGCTACCGTCATCCTCGCTATGGGCGCGGGCAAGAAGGGCGCCGAGGCCATTGATAAGTTCCTTTCCGCAAAGTAAATCGTCCTGAAGGTGCCTGCCGCGAAAGCGTCGGGCACCTTTGTTATACCAATGACCGTCTTACTTGGCTATATTGTCCTATAGCTGACTAAGAAAACATGTCATTGCGAGCCAGTGTGCACACTGGCGTGGCAATCCGTACTTCTTTTCGTAGCAGGTATGTATTCGGAACGTGAGAAGGGGAACGGATTGCCACGTCGGGCTTCCCCCTCCTCGCAATGACATACTATTTCGCTAAATTCTGCTTTATCTTCCTAAGCACTTCTGGTGGAGGGGCCCAAAGGATGTGGGATGACGCCAGCGTTCGTAACGCATTCGCCGCCCGCCTTGCGGGCCGCATTGGCTGGCGGCGCCGCCTTGACATTTTCTTCCTGCTGGCATATAATAAAAATCACACGTTTACTGCTTTTTCGTTTTGATTGCTTATTTTTTTGAAAGAGAGAGTCCATTATGGCAAATCCCCGCAGAAAACGATCTCTCCTGATCCCTGTTCTGCTTCTGGTCACGGCGCTGCTGTGCGCGCTGGTGGGCTTTATGGTCTACACTGTATGGTGTGATTCCCAGCAGGTGTTCCACGATGTCACCGTTGAGTTGGGTCAGGAAGCACTGAGCATTCAGGATTTTCTCACCCCGCTGGGAAACCCCGGGCGTGCTTCCTTTGTCACCGACCCGTCCTCCATCGACCTGAGCAGGGTGGGAAGAACCTCCCTGACCCTGCGGCACGGCACGAAAACCTATGTAGTCAACCTGATTGTGGAGGACACCACCCCGCCGAAAGCGGAATTTCTTCCGGAATGCACCGTTTCCCTCGCCGATGGCCTGCCGCAGGCCGGGGCGCTGGTGACAAAAACCGAGGACTGTTCTCAGGTGCGGATCTATTACGCGGAGGATCCGGTTATCCCAACGGACTATTCCGATACCACCGTCACCGTGGTGGTGGAGGACATCTTCGGCAACCGGGTGGAGGGCCAGTGCGAGCTCCATTTCACCGGCTGGCTGAAGGAAGACTGCACGCTGGAGTTGGGGCAGACCCTGACGCCGGAAATGCTGCTGGTAAACCCGGCGCGGGATTCCGGCCTGCTGAACAGTGAGGATCTAAAGGAAATTGGAAAAACCCTGGGGGAGCATACGCTCATCGTGGAGACAGGGGCCGCCAGCGCCCAGTGCGTCATAACCGTTCAGGATACCACGCCGCCCTCGCTGACTCTCCAATCCGTCCGCCGCCTGCCCGGTCAATCGGCCGGTGTCAATGATTTTGTCGTTTCCGCAACCGACCTGTCCGGCAAACCGGAGGTGTATCTGGTGGACAATCTGCCCGACGTGAACAAGCTGGGCACCTACACCGTCAGTGTGGAAGCAAAGGATTCCAGCGGCAATGTGACCCGGAAGGAAGCCGCGCTCTGGATTTCCAGCAACCTGAATCCCCCGGAAATTCGGGGTGCTTCCGGGGAACTGACCGTGGAAAAGAACGCCAATCCCGACTTTTTAAGCGGTGTGACCGCGGTGGACGATATCGACGGGAAGTGTGACGTGACGGTGGATACCTCCGGACTTGACCTGAGCAGGGAGGGTACCTACACCATCACCTACTCCGCCACCGA
>JAXEXE010000163.1:0-8211 GCA_034113565.1 Faecousia sp. | reverse complement strand
CAAGGCCCTGGGTGTCAACGTGGCCCTCAGCGAAGTGTGGGCCAAGGGCGGCGAGGGCGGCATCGCTCTGGCGCAGGAGGTCATGCGCCTTTGTGAGCAGCCCGGTGACTTCCACTACTCCTACGAGCTGGACGGCACCATCGAGGATAAGCTGAACGCCATCGCCACCCGGATCTACCACGCCGACGGTGTGACATTGACCCCCGCCGCCAAAAAGCAGGCCGCGGAGCTGACGGCCCTGGGCTTCGACAAGCTGCCCATCTGCATGGCCAAGACCCAGTACTCCTTCTCCGACGACCAGACCAAGCTGGGTGCGCCTCGTGGCTTCTCCATCACCGTGCGCAACGTGAAGGTTTCCGCCGGTGCTGGCTTCCTGGTTGCTCTGACCGGCGAAATCATGACCATGCCCGGCCTGCCCAAGGTTCCCGCTGCCGAGCGCATCGACGTGGACGAGACCGGCAAGATCACCGGCCTGTTCTAATCGCTACTTAACACAAAAAGCACAGGCGACCCCCCTCGCCTGTGCTTTTTCCAAAGTTGAAACCTTTTCGTGGTCATGACCCCGCCCTACATAATTAGTTTTAGGAGAATCTTTCATATGGATATGACAATGGAATCCTGCCGCACCTTTGTTGAGGTGCTGGCATCCAACGCCCCTGCGCCCGGCGGCGGCGGCGCTGCCGCTCTGGTGGGCGCCATCGGCACCGCCCTGGGCAACATGGTCGGCTCTCTGACCGTGGGCAAGAAGAAATACGCCGACGTGGAAGCGGAAATTATCGCCCTGAAGGCCAAGTGCGACGCCCTCCAGACCGAGCTGCTGAATCAGGTGGAGGAGGACGACAAGGGCTTTGTCCCCCTGTCCAAGGCCTATGGCATTCCCAAGGACGACCCCAACCGGGATAAGATTCTGGAAGAGGCCACCATTACCGCCTGCAAGGTGCCCATGCACATCATGGAGCTGTGCTGCGAAGCCATTGACTGTGTTGCCGTCTTTGCCGCCAAGGGCTCCCGGCTGGCTGTCTCTGATGCCGGCTGCGGCGCGGTGTGCTGCAAGGCCGCCCTTCAGGCTGCTTCCCTAAACGTGTTCATCAACACCAAGTCCCTCAAGAACCGCGAGGTTGCCGAGGAGCTGAACCGTCAGGCAAATCTGATGCTGAGCAAGTACTGCCAGCTGGCAGACGAAATTTTCAACGAAGTCAAAGCCGGCTTTAACCAATAAAATGATGAATGCAGAATGATAAATGCAAAATGATGGGGTCCTCAAATTCAAATCATTTGCGAAGCAAATACCACGTTTTTTGCATTCTGCATTTTGCACTTTGCATTCCGTTATATTTTGAAAAAAGTAAGGAGAAATGTTACATGGCTAAATTACTGCTGGGCAAGGAAGTCACCGATGCCCTGAACGCCAATCTGCAGACCCGTACCGCCGCTCTGCGGGAGAAGGGCATCGTCCCCACCCTGGGCATCATCCGCGTGGGTGCTGACCCCTCCGACCTGTCCTACGAGAAGGGCGCCACCAAGCGGGCTGAGCTGGTGGGCGTGGAGGTCAAGAAGTTCGAGCTGCCTGCCGACGCCACCAAGGAGGACGTGCTGGCGGTTATCGATCAGGTCAACGCCGACGACTCCATCCACGGCGTTCTGATGTTCCGGCCCCTGCCCAAGCACCTGAAGGCCGACCAGAACGAAATCTGCAACCGTCTGGCTCCCCAGAAGGATGTGGACTGCATGACCCACCTGTCCAACGCCGGCGTCTTTGAGGGCCTGGGCGATCTGGGCTTCGCCCCCTGCACCCCCTCCGCCTGCATGGAGATTCTGGACTACTACGGCATTGACTGCAAGGGCAAGAACGCTGTCGTCATCGGCCGCAGCCTGGTGGTGGGCAAGCCTGCCGCTATGATGCTCATGGGCAAGAATGCCACCGTCACCGTTTGCCACACCAAGACCGTCAACACCGCCGAAATCTGCAAGAATGCGGATATCATCGTCTCCGCTGCCGGTGTGCTGAACTCTCTGACTGCTGACTATGTCCGGCCCGGTCAGGTGGTCATTGACGTGTCCATCAACTGGGACGAGAATAAGCCCAACGCCAAGGGCGGCAAGGGCGCCATCGCCGGCGACGCCAAGTTCGACGAGGTGGCAGCCATTGTGGACGCTATCACCCCCGTTCCCGGTGGTGTGGGCTCCGTCACTACCTCCGTTCTCATGAAGCACGTTGTGGAGGCCGCTGAACGCGCATAATTCCTTATTCCGGTACAAAATTATCCCGAGGCAGTATGTACACTGCCTCGGGATTTTCCATCACTTAAGGAGTTATTCGGGTTTTCGAATTAATGCTCCTCTTCAGCGGGAACGGTATCCAGCTTCACGGTGTGCTTCATGGCCACGGAGCAGGCAATGTCGCCCAGCACGTTGCAGCAGGTAGCTCCCATGTCGCACAGGGTGTTGATGCTGATGTACACACCCATAACACCGGCAGGCAGTCCCGCGATGGTGGATAGGGCGGCAAAGCAGGCGATGGCGCTGCCGGGGACGCCAGGGGCGCCGATGGAGAGCAGAGTGTTGGACAGCATGATCACCAGCATCATGCCGAAGGTGATCTCCACGCCGCAGGCGTTGGCGAAGAACACGATCATGAAGGACATGATGATGGACACGGCGTCCATGTTGATGGTAGCGCCCAAAGGTAGGGCCAGAGAGGAAACCTCGTTGGGCACGCCCATCTCATCGGCGCAGCGCTTGCTGATGGGGATTGTGGCGGCGCTGGAGCAGGTGCCGAAGGCGGTAAGGGCCGCGGGCATGACGGACTTGAAGAATTTCCCCACGGGATACTTGCCGAGGAATTTGACGATGCCGCCGTAGACCAGCAGAATGTAGAAGAAATAGGTGACGTACATGGCGACCAGAACGCCGCCCAGAGCGAGCATGGTTTCCACGCCGTTGGCGTACATCACAGCGGCGATGGAGCAGAACACACCCACGGGGGTGCAGTACATAACCCAGCCCACCACCTTGATGCAGATGGCGTGGAAGGCTTCACACAGCTTCACCACCGGCTCCGCCGCCTTGCCCAGGGTCAGGCAGGCGATGCCCACAATGACTGCGAACACCAGTACCTGCAGCATATCGCCGCTGGCGAAGGATGCCACGGGATTGGCGGGGATCAGGTTCTTCACGGTGTCGAGAAGACTGGTGAATTTTGCCGCTTCCACGGTGGATTCCATCATCTGGATGGAAACGCCCTTACCCAGGCCCAGCAGCCGGGGCAGGAACAGGCCCAGTGTGCTGGCGATGAGGGTGGTAGAGACGAAGTACAGTACGGACTGCCCACCCACCTTGCCGGTGGCGCTGACAGAGCCGATGCCCTGAATGCCGATGACCAGACTGCAGAAGACCAGCGGATAGATCATCATGCGCAGGGCGTTCATGTACATGCTGCTGACCAGCTGCACCACGGGCAGGGCAAATTCATACCGTCCTGGCATGAACAGGCCGAACAGAATGCCCAGCACCAGTCCGATAAAGATAGCGAGGGTAATGTTCAGGGATTTTTTCTTTTTCATATTGGTCTCCTCCTGCAAAAAATTGAACGCTCGTCTTCTGTAAAAAGAAGACGAGCGAAACGCCCGTGGTACCACTTCTGTTCGTTCCGGAAACCGGAACCTCATTGACGGATATCCAGTAATATCCTCCGCTGTAACGGGCAGACCCGTCGCGGCCTAAACCTTCAGCCGCGCTGCTCCGGAGCCATGTTCCTTCGCGCCTGCCTGTCTCCCTTCCAGCACACGGGGGACTCTCTGTAAGGCGGGGAAAGCGAAGTACTCTTTCCTTCACTGCATTTTTCTATATAGGAAATATTATAAAAATCTTGGCGGAAAATGTCAAGAAAAAATGAACGAAATTTGAAGGCCAAAAATTCCGAAGAATATTGACAAAGGGCCCGCTTTGGGCTATACTGAGCATAGAAAGGGCGATGCGACAAGCGGTTAGCCCGAACTAGTTATTGTTGCAAGACAGAAGCCTTGAAACCGTCACTTTGCCGAGTGGCGGTTTCTGCTTTTTACTCTGATCGTCACGGTCCAGTGAAGAACGTGAAAGGTCAATGTAATGGGCATGACCATCACCTCCCATCTATGGGTGGTGTGGCTAACCGCCTGCCGTTTTGTGCAGCGCCCGGTGCCGCAATCGCGGCACCGAGGATAGAATACGCCGAAATTCGGGAAAAGTCAACAGAAAAAAGGTTGAGCCCGAATCCGCACCTCGCCGTAGGACAGGGCGGCGGTTTCACCGTTTTCATAGCGCACCAGCAGACGGCAGTTGTCGTCGATGCCGAGGGCGCGGGCCGGGGTCTCAGCGCCGCCAGCAATCACGGTGATGTCCTTTCCCACCACCAGACTGCGGCGGCGGTAATCCTCCAGAAAGCTTGACGGGTCGCAGGCGGTGTAAAGCGCCCAGAACCGGTTCAGAAATTCCGCTGCCAGCCTGTTTTTTCCGCCGGGCACGGGCCTGTCCCACAGCACCCCGGCAATCTCCGCCAGCTCCGGCGGAAAGCCGCCCTCCGGGGTGTAGACGTTGATGCCCACGCCCACCACTACATACTCCGGTACGCCGGATTCCAGACCGAAGGCGGCCTCCGACAGGATGCCGCTTACCTTTCTGCCGTTCAGAAAAATGTCGTTGACCCATTTGATTTGCGGCTCCGCGCCGCTGACGGCCTCCATTGCCTGACACAGGGCCACCGCCGCTGCCGCCGTCAGGGTCACGGTCTGCCGGGGGTCGGCGTGAACCGGGCGAAGCAGCAGGCTCAGATAGATGCCCGTATTGCCGGGAGAGTAGAACGTGCGTCCCCGGCGGCCCCGACCCTTTGTCTGGGCGTTGGCGATGACTACGGTACCCTCCGGTGCGCCTTGCTCCGCCATAGAACGAAGGAGGGTGTTGGTGGAGTCAACGCTGGGGCTGACCGTGATTTGAAAATTCGGATTCAGATGCTTTTTCACGCCCTGCGCAGATAAAATGTCGCTGTCCGGGGACAGGCGGTAGCCCCGGTTGGTAATTGCCTCAATAGCGCAGCCCTCCTGCCGAAGGGCCTTGATGGCTTTGCAGACTGCCGCCCGGGACAGGCTTAAGGCGCCGGCAAGCTCCTCGCCGGAAACAAAGCTTCCCTGCCGGGCTTCCAGCAGGGTCAAAAGCTGCTCTTTTGTTGTCATGGGGTTTCCTCCCACCGGCAAAGGCTGCTCCACTGGCAGTCGCCGCAGATTTCCGCCCGAACACCCGGGCGGAGAATGGTTTCGGTCACTTTTCGGGAAAACTCCCGGTAGGGAAGCCGCTCTCCCGCGGAAAGTCCGCAACGCCGCAGAACCTCCCGGTCATACCGGGAGGCTTTTTCGGCGCAATTTTCCGTTAACCGGTTGGGACAGGCGGCGCAGATATCATCGGGACTGTCCATCAGGGAAATTTCCGGGTTTCCCTCCAGAATTGCCTTCATTTTGCCCATGTTTTCCACGAATTCCCCGCTGTAGCCCTTGCCTTGAAAGAAATACAGGCACACCCCGTGGTGGGCGCGGATTTTGTATACGCTCATGCCAGCCGGATAGCGGCGCGCAGTCGCTTCTGAAGCACCAGTGCCAGCGCGATTTTCACCAGATCCGGGATGATATAGGGGAATACGCACCAGCCCAACGCCGTCCACAGCCCCACGGGGCCGGTGGTCCGGGCGTAGATCAGCATGAACCAGAGAGTGCCGAAGGCGTAGCACACGATCAGGCCCAGAACCATGGAGAGAATGCTCACCACAGTCCGATTGCCGGGCATTTTTTCCAATGCCCACATGACCAGCGCCGTAAACAGGAAGCCCACGATATAGCCGCCGGTGCTGCCGAGAATAACGCCGATGCCGCCGCTGAAGCCCGCGAATACCGGCAGGCCCACACAGCCCAGCAGAATGTAGATGAGCACCGCCAGCGTGCCACGCTTTCCGCCCAGTACGCCTACGGCAAGGAACACGCCAAAGGTTTGCAGGGTGAAGGGCACCACATAGGGAACGGAGATCCAGGAGCACACCGCCATAATCACCGCGAACATCGCAATGTAGGCCATATCCCGGACGGACAGTTTTGTCTTCGTTTCCATGGAAAAAACCTCCAAATTCTTTTTCGTTCGGAGTATAGCATGACGGCAGCGAATTGTCAACCAAAATATTTCTGATAGTTTACAATCAATCTGCTGGGAGCAGCGATGAAAAAGGCTCCCGAAAAATTCGGGAGCCTTGGGGATGTATTCGATTAGGCCTTGCCAGCGCAGCCCAGAACGTCAACCAGCTTGTGACGAACCAGTTCCTTGATGTTGGCACGGGCGGGCTTCAGGTACTCACGGGGATCGAACTTGTCGGGATGGGCGTTGAAGAACTCCCGGATGGTGCCGGTCATGGCCAGACGCAGATCGGAGTCGATGTTGATCTTGCAGACGGACAGCTCGGCAGCGTGACGCAGCTGCTCCTCGGGGATACCAACGGCGTCGGGCATCTTGCCGCCGTTTTCGTTGATCAGCTTCACGTAGTTCTGGGGAACGGAGGAAGAGCCGTGCAGAACGATGGGGAAGCCGGGCAGACGGCGGGAAACCTCTTCCAGCACGTCGAAGCGCAGGGGAGGCGGAACCAGAATGCCCTTCTCATTGCGGGTGCACTGTGCGGCGGTGAACTTGTAAGCGCCGTGGCTGGTGCCGATGGCGATGGCCAGAGAGTCGCAGCCGGTCTTGGACACGAACTCCTCGACCTCCTCGGGGCGGGTGTAGGAAGCGGCGTGAGCGGCAACCTTCACATCATCCTCGATGCCGGCCAGGGTGCCCAGCTCCGCCTCGACCACGACGCCGTGGTCATGGGCGTACTCGACAACCTTCTTGGTGATCTCGATGTTCTCGGCAAAGGGCTTGCTGGAAGCGTCGATCATGACGGAGGTGAAGCCGCCGTCGATGCAGGCCTTGCAGGTCTCGAAGTCGGGGCCATGATCCAGATGCAGGGCGATGGGAATTTCGGGGCACTCGATGACAGCGGCCTCCACCAGCTTCACCAGGTAGGTGTGGTTGGCGTAAGCGCGGGCACCCTTGGAAACCTGCAGAATGACGGGAGCTTTTTCTTCCCGGCAGGCCTCGGTGATACCCTGAACAATTTCCATGTTGTTGACGTTGAAAGCGCCGATGGCGTAGCCGCCGTCATAGGCCTTCTTAAACATCTCAGTTGTTGTTACGAGAGGCATTGGTACCAATCCTTTCCATAACGGGCTTACAGCCCGAATTTTTACACTTGTCATTATACCACATTTTTTCCATATTTCAATACCAATCTTCATATCCGCCCAAGAAACCGCCCTGACAATCAAACAAACCATATTTCCGCGTATCGGGGTTCATAAAATTATAAGAAATGGCAATTTACCTTTTCCTCAGAATGGAGTATAATCTATGTGTAGACATCTACTTAAATCAATATTAACATTAAGGAGTGTTTTCAGATGAAACTGTCCCCTCTGCAGATCGCAAGATACCAGTATACCCCCAAGCTCCCCGGTATGCTCAGAAACGGAATCTCTGAAATCTGCGTGAAGAATGGAGATGCAACCCAGAGCGTTGCAGATCAGGAAAAGATCGCCGCACAGTTCCCCAACACCTATGGAAAGAATGAGATCACCTTTCAGAAGGGTCAGAATACCGCTGAGGCCAAGAAGCAGGTTGTCGGCGTGATTCTCTCCGGCGGTCAGGCTCCCGGCGGTCACAATGTTGTCTGCGGCCTGTATGACGCGCTGAAGGCTACCAACAGCGATAACATCCTGTACGGCTTCAAGGGCGGCCCCAGCGGCCTGCTGGAGGACGATTATCGGATTTTCGATGATGACTACATCAACCAGTTCCGCAATACCGGCGGCTTTGACATCATCGGCTCCGGCAGAACCAAGCTGGAAACGGAAGAGCAGTTTGCCGTTGCCGCAGAGGTCTGCAAGAAGCACGGGATTACCGCCATCGTCATCATCGGCGGCGACGACTCGAACACCAATGCCTGTGTGCTGGCTGAATATTACGCTGCTAAAAATTATGGCGTACAGGTTATCGGATGTCCGAAGACCATTGATGGCGACCTGAAGAACGAGCAGATTGAAACATCGTTCGGATTTGACACCGCCACCAAAACCTATTCGGAACTGATTGGAAACATTGAGGGCG
>JAXEXE010000162.1:0-6102 GCA_034113565.1 Faecousia sp. | reverse complement strand
GGGGTAAAAGCTTTTGATGAGGATAGATTTCGGGAGAAAGTGGAATATATCGAAGCCGGAAAGCCAAATTGCCTGACTGTCCATTTCAAGAGTGGGAGAACAGAAGAGATTTCTTATACGCCTACGCCATCCAAGCGGCGTCCCAAGGCACGGAGAAAGGAGAGCGGAGAAAAGTGGCAAAGACAGTAAGGGCCATCCCGGCCACCATCAGCCGTTATACGGCGGCTCCGATTAACAGCCGGAAGAAGCGGAGAGTAGCGGGCTATGCCAGGGTTTCCACGGACCATGATGACCAGATCAGCAGCTATGAAGCACAGGTCGATTATTATACGAACTATATCAGGGAACGGGATGACTGGGAATTTGTCGGCATCTACACCGATGAAGGCATCTCGGCTACCAACACGCGTCACCGCGATGGCTTCAAGCGGATGGTCAGGGATGCCATGGATGGGAAAATCGACCTCATCGTCACAAAATCAGTCAGCCGCTTCGCCAGAAATACCGTAGACAGCCTGACAACGGTACGCAAGCTCAAGGACAAGGGCATCGAGATATATTTCGAGAAGGAAAATATCTGGACGCTCGATGCCAAGGGCGAACTCCTCATCACCATCATGAGTTCCCTGGCGCAGGAAGAAAGCAGGAGCATCTCGGAAAACGTCACCTGGGGCCATCGGAAGCGATTCGCTGACGGGAAGGTGTGTGTGCCGTTCGGCCATTTCCTTGGCTATGACCGGGGACCGGACGGGAATCTGGTCGTCAACCGGGAACAGGCCAAGACGGTGAAACTGATTTACCGCTTGTTCCTGGACGGGTATACCTTCCACTCCATTGCCAGGGAGCTGACTTCCAGAGGGCTGGAAACTCCGGCAAGAAAGAAACGCTGGTATCCGGGGACGGTAGAGAGCATCCTGACAAATGAGAAATACAAGGGCGATGCCCTGCTGCAGAAGCGGTTCACCGTCAACTTCCTGACCAAAGAAACGAAAGCGAATGAAGGGGAAGTGCCGCAGTACTATGTGGAAAATAACCACGAAGCCATCATCAGCCCGCAGGTCTTCGACTGGGTACAGGAAGAAATCAAGCGGCGGCGTGAAGGCAGGGGACGTTACAGCGGCGTATCCATCTTCTCCAGCAAAATCAAGTGCGGCCAGTGCGGAGGCTGGTACGGGGCCAAGGTCTGGCATTCGACCGACAAGTACCGCAGAACCATCTACCGATGCAACGATAAGTTCAAGAGCCATTGCAAGACACCACATCTGACAGAGGATGATATCAAGGAAGCCTTCGTCCGGGCCGTCAATCAGCTCATCGAAAACAAAGCGGACGTACTTGACAGCATCACACTGCTGAAGGAACGGCTCACTGACACAGAAGACTTGGAAGAGGAGCGGGACAGGATAAGCACAGATTTGAACCTGCTGGCCGACAAGATACAGCAGCTCATAGCCGAGAACGCCAGGGTCGCGCAGAACCAGGATGATTATGACCGGAACTACAACGAACTGGTCAGTCGGTATGAAGCAGCGAAGACGCAGTACGACAAGACCTGTGAAGCCATCCAGTATCGCAAGGCCCGGAGCCGTCAGATGGACAGCTTCATCAAGGAGCTTAGGAATCAGGATCTCATTAAGGAGTTCGATGCCCGGCTGTGGGGCAGCCTGGTGGATTTCATCACAGTGTACAGCAAAGACGATATCCGGGTGACCTTCAAGGACGGGACGGAAATCAGAGCATAAGCAGGAAAAAAGGATTACGGCAGAGAATCCAAGAGGAAACGCAGGATTCTCTGCCGTATTTTTGATGAAGAAAATCGGAATATGATATAATAGTAAGGGTTTCAGGTGTGCGAAGTTTGAGTGAGATATAAATGTTTGGCGAAATATTTTTGCGTGATGGCCCTCTCTGCCCATCGGCAATACCGATGCTATCAAGCCCCTTTAAAATACTAAATTATCAAAAATTCGTTTTGCCGCCTCCGCAATCATAGCGTCGTCAGATTTTGCATTTTTTTCCGTGCGGCGCGACATTATCGCCATGACAATGGGTTTGCGATTGGGCGGATAAATCACGGCAATATCATTCCGCGCCCCATAATCGCCTGAACCGCTCTTGTCGATAACTTTCCAACCTTGCGGAGTTTCTGCCTTGATAAGCGTGTCGGTTATGGAATTGTCGCTCATCCAATCAATCAGCAGTTTTTTCTTGTCGTCGCTCAAAATATCGCCGAATATATAGACTTGCAAATTTTTTACCATCTGTCTCGGCGTGCTAGTATCACGATTATCTTTTGGATTGAAAAGATTAAGTTCAGGTTCATTTCGCGCAGGTTTGGTAGTTTTGTCGCCAATATTTTTAAGTGCCACCTTGAAATTTTCCACGCCGCCGATCTCCTGCAAAATTAAATTTGCCGCCGTGTTGTCACTCCACCTGAGCGATGCCGAACAAATTTCCGCCAGCGTCATGCCATCAGCAACATGGTCTTTGGTGATTGGCGCGTAGGACAAAATATCTTCCGCCGAAAACTTACGAATTTCATTCAAATCGGAGGTATTTTTTTGTCTTAGCAATTCTGCAGCCGTAAAAACTTTGTGTGTCGAGCAGTAGGAAAAACGCGTATCAGGTTTGTAGCAAATTTTTTTTCCATTCTCCATGTCAACGGCGTAAACACCAATCACGGCGTTATATTTATTTTCCAGATCAGCAAGATTTAATTTCTGCCGCGCTTGACAATCCTGAAGGCAGAAAACCATCAAGCCACAGATTATCAAAAACAAAAAACAAAATTTCTTCATAATAACCTCCTACTATCTGTTGAACGACCCGCCAAATTCAACGGGTCGTATTGGCTCAATAGAGCGTGATCATCAGCAATTAGCACTCTTATTGCCATTACTAATACATCACTTCATACAATCAAAGATGCAGTCACTTGCACTTGTCAACAAAAATTGGACACAAAACTAAAAAAATCAGGCATAAAAAACGAATCGATGTACAAGATTCATCAACTTTTCTGACATCCTTCAAGCTTGTTAGACAAACCATGCCATCGATAATGCAGACGAGATCAGCAGATGGGCGTGTGACGTTCCCGATACTGCTTCGGCGTCAGGTAGCCTAAGGAATAGGCTGGCCTCTGTTCATTGAAGAAAAGAATGTAGTCATCCACCTCCTCCTTGACCGGTTTCTCGCCGGTCACATGCAAGTCCATGAACAGCTCCGCCTTGATCCATCCATTGATGGACTCCATAGCGGCATTGTCTGTGGGGGTCCCGGCACGTGACATGGATCGGGTGATGCCGTACATGGGCAATAGCTCGTTGTAGGCTTTGGAGGCGTAGACCGATCCCTGGTCAGAATGGAGAACCATTTGGTGCTCCGGATGCCGTTTTTGCCACTCAATCAGATTTTCCAGTCCGCTGATGTAAGTCATGCGATCACCGCGTTTTGCAGAGAGGGAATGACTGACAATCTCATTGTTCCATAGATCCATATAAAGAGTCAGTTCATGGTAGATGCCTTTCACATAAAAAGCGGTCATATCACTCACGATGCACTGCATTGGCCCATCGATCTGCATTTCAGACATGAGCAGGTTGGGAAATATCCGCGCTGGATCGCCAGCCTTCTTGTACCTGTAGTGCTTGGATTTGCTCTTGATTCCCGCAATCCTACAGCATTTGTGGGCATAGGGATCGGACAGGACAATCTCTTTGTCCAACCGTATCTTGGCGTTCAGCCAGCGATAGCCGTGCGATGGATACTTCCAATGGTACTCCTGGAACAGCAGGACGTTGCTCAAAAGGCGCTTTTCTTTGCCCGACGGCTGAGAAAGATGTTTTTTCCAAGCGTAGAAACTGCTCCTCTGGATGCCCATTGTCTTGCAAAGAAGCTTCACCGGAATTTCTCCGGATAGTTCCATGATTACTTGATAATCTTGTTGCCGTACAGAATTACAGTACCATCCCCCTTCACCTCGTAGCCTTTTTTTAGCCGTGCCTCGGTTATCTTGGCCTTGATTAGTTCCTGGATAAGTTCTTCCTTTGTCATCGCCTTCAGTTCATCCAGCTCTGCCGGAGCTTTCTTGAACGAGGGCGCACAGATGCTTCTTCGTCCCTGCTTGGGCGGCAACTGGTTGGCATCCCGGTACATTCTCATGTAATTCCGTGCCGTCTGCTCATTGATAACGTATTCCTCTGCAGCTTCATACCGGCTGATTTCGCCGTCGTAAATGCGGCGGCCAATGTCCAATCTCTGTTCTTTTGTGTACTTCACGGCAAACCTCCTGTCCTGTGAGGGAGAATTTCTGTCCGATAATTAATTTCGTACTATCCGTACAGTATACACCGTATGTCCAAAAATTACCCCCTCCGTGTCCAATTTTAGTTTACCACTTCAAGATTCACCACAAACCAAACACGAGAGGTGCTACGTGATGTCTCAATTATACACCAGTCAGCCGACAGTTAACAGACTCCTGACGACTTTTTCTTCCTTGTTCCCATCTGCGACGAGACGGACGCGCCATCTGCTGGCGTGGTTACTCATTGCTCAACTGGCTCTGGAGTCGGCGCCGTCGGTGCGCTGCCTGTTCCGGCAGTTCCTATCGAAGCAGACGGACGCATCGCTCAACAGCTATTACCGCGCCCTTGGCAACGGCCTCGTCACGGATGCATCCATTCGCCAGGCCTTGGCGCTGCAGGCGCTTGCCATAGTGCCAGAGGCACTGCGGCAGGAGCCTATCCTGCTCAGCGTGGACGACACGTCCATTGCCAAGTGGGGCAAGCACTTCGACGGTGTAGGCATCCTGTACGACCACGCCAAACACGATGGCAAGTCCTATTTCAATGGGCATGCCTTCGTCAGCCTGACGATGAGCGTGCCGGTCCTCCATGAGACCGCAGGCAAGCAGCAGATCCGTTATATCGCGGTGCCGATTGGCTACGTCATGAGCAACGGCGAAGCCTCGAAGCTGACACTTGCCTGCCAGCTTCTCGATGAAGTCATGCCAATCCTTGAAAAGCGCCAGGTCATCCTGCTCTTCGACAGCTGGTATGCCAAGCGTGAGCTGCTCGCGCATGCACTCCGCTACCCGAATCTCAACGTGATCTGCAATGCACGTCATGATACGGCGATGTTCGAACTGCCGGGTCCGACGGCAGGCCGCCGAGGCCGTCCGCCGAAGTACGGCAAGCGACTGATGCTGGATGAGATTGCCGATGATCTCAAAAATTATCTTTGTCGGATGGACGACTATTTTGTCGCCCACCGTCTGGTGAAGACACGCATCTTCGGTGACCGCACCGTTCATGCCTATGTGACGCTGAGCAAGAGCGGCTCGTACCGTCTCTTTTTCAGCACCGTAGATCCGATGGCCCTGCACATGAGCATTGCCTGGCAGGAGAACAAGACGCTCCGCAACACCAGCTCCAAGCATATGGCGATTTACCCGCTTAAGCTCTACAAACTCCGTTGGGGCATTGAGACGAACTACTACGAGCAGAAGATGTTCTGGGAGCTCGGCAGCTACAAAGTTCGCACGAAGACTGCGATTGAGCACCTGCTAAACCTGACGAATGCCGGGCACGCTCTCATGAAGATCCTGCCATACGAGGACGAGAAGCTGAGCGCCTACCGGGACAAGAGCCCGCAGGAGCTGCGGCACGCGCTGAGTCAGCAGATCCACAAGGAAGTATTTTTCGCCACTTTGGTGTCCAAAGCCCAAAGTAGCATAAATTCAAGCGCTCTGCTCAAAGCCTTGCAAGCCTTGGCTTGGGGCGATGGGCAAGCGGCTTAAAAGCTGTAAACTGCTGATATGACCACATATATGACCACGAAAAAAGCTCCCTTGCGGGGAGCTTTTTTTGTTGTTATCTGAGAGGAGGGGAGAATTAATTGTGACTCTTCACCTCCTTCTGTAACTCATGTAACTCAGCAACGAGTTGTTTGAGGTCATTGACATCTTCCTCGAGAGAAGCGTTCTTCTCGCTGAGTGCGGCATTCTCGGTATGGAGTGCTGTCATTCCCTGACTGAGCATGGAGACGTTTTTCTTGAGTTCCTGGTTCTCCTGCGTGAGTGCGGTGCGGCTCATGGTA
>JAXEXE010000161.1:0-20802 GCA_034113565.1 Faecousia sp. | reverse complement strand
CCAGGACGACAAGATCGCCAATGGTCTCGCCCGTCTGAACGAGGAGGACATCTCCTTCACGATCGTCAACAACGCCGAGACGCACCAGATGGTCCTCTCCGGCGCCGGCGATATCCAGCTCGACGTTCTCTGCGCCAAGCTGAAGAGCCGCTTCGGCGTCGAGAGCGAGCTCAAGCCCGCCCGTGTGCCTTACCGCGAGAAGATCAAGGCAAAGGTCGAAGCCCACGGCCGCCACAAAAAGCAGACCGGCGGCAGCGGCCAGTTCGGCGACGTCTGGATCCGCTTCGAGCCCCAGGACGAGTCCGACGACATGATTTTCGCCGAGGAAGTCTTCGGCGGCAGCGTGCCCCGTAACTTCTACCCCGCCGTGGAAAAGGGCCTGCAGGAAGCCGTTCAGAAGGGCCCGCTGGCTGGCTATCCGCTGGTCGGCCTGAAGGCCGTGCTGTACGACGGCTCCTACCATCCCGTGGACTCCAACGAAATGGCCTTCAAGATGGCGGCCATCCTGTCCTACAAGGAAGCCATGCCCAACGCCAACCCCACCATTCTGGAGCCCATCGGCGCTCTGGCGGTCACCGTGCCCGAAGCCTACGTTGGCGACGTCATGGGCGACCTGAGCAAGCGCCGGGGCCGTCCCATGGGCATGACCCCCGACCACGACGGCAACACCGTCATCGAGGCCGAGGTTCCCATGGCGGAGATGGGCAGCTACGCCATCGACCTGCGGGCAATGACTCAGGCCCGGGGCAGCTTCACGCTGGAATTCGTCCGCTACGAGGAAGTGCCCAAGGCCAATCAGGCCAAGATCATCGCCGACGCCAAAGCTGAGGACTGATTGAAATTCGAACAGCCGCAGAGGGAAACCTCTGCGGCTGTTTTTGCGTTACAGGAAGTCGAGTTGACAGCTGAAAGTAGACAGTTGACAGTTATGGTATCTCTTCGGGATGATTGAAAAAAGCAGGCAGAACGTTACCGAGCAGAACCCAATGGTGTAACGACTATTGGCCGGGTTCGTAACGCATTGTCTGCGGCGACTCGCTGCACCCACCACCCTTAGACAGACAGATGGAAGGTAGTTACCATGACTTTGACGGAAGTTCTGGAACTTCTTACATTGCTAGCCGTTGTCATTTTCGGAGTTATCGAAGTAACGAAGAAATGACCGTCCCCCTGTAAAGGAAACGGCCAATCTTCACGCAACAACTGTGGTTGAGCCGTAACCGTTAGGCCGGCTACTGCCCGTATTGCCTTGGGGGACTAGCACTCCCCCAAGTTCTTTATTATGGTAGCACAGGCTGGGACGAATGTCAACAGCCCTGCAAAGCAAACTGACCGCCACCCGGGAAACGGAAAACGGTCAGATTTATGCCAAAAACTGTCAACTATCAACTGTCAACTTAGCCCAGCACCGTGCCGTCGGGCCTGAACAGGGGCAGCTTTTCGAGGTAGATGAGATCCTTCCGCTCCTGGGCGTCGCCCTCGGCGAGAATCGCCATGCGCCCGCAGATTTCGCCGCCGGCCTTTTCCACCAGCGCTTCCAGAGCGTGCAGGCTCTCACCGGTGGAAATCACATCATCCACGATGAGAATCCGCTTGCCCTTCATGAGGGCCGCGTCCGCGCCGTCTAAGTACAGCTTCTGCTCCTTGGCGGTGGTGATGGAGTGGACGGTGACGCTGAAAATGTCCCGCATGTACAGCTTGGGGCCTTTCCGGGCCAGAATGTACTTCTTATCCCCGGCCTGACGGGCCATTTCATGGGCCAGCGGAATGCCCTTGGCCTCGGCGGTGATGATGTAGTCGTATTCGGGGGCGCGCTTTAACAGCTCCCGGGCGCAGGCCACGGTCAGCTCCTGATCGCCGAAAATGACGAAACCGGCGATAGAAAGATTCTCGTTCAGAGGGCAGATGGGCAGATCCCGCTCCAGGCCCGCGACAGTCATGTGGTAGTACATAAGGACATCTCCTTTAATATTGTGTACTTTTATTATACTATCCCGTCAAAAAATGTCAAGGCCGCAGGGCGGCATCCGATGTGTTTACGACAGCGCTTCCGATACCGAGCAATACCCAATGGCGTAACGATTACACACCAGCCGGGCACGCATTGGCTGGCGGCCCTGCCGCCCCTACGGCGTCCCCCTTATTACATGACGGAACGATACCGAGCAATACCCAACGGAGTAACGATTACACATCAGCCGGGCACGCATTGGCTGGCGGCCCTGCCGCCCGCAGAAAAACCCCCGGCGGCAGAACCGTCGGGGGTTTTTCGCTTGGGGTTTGGAAAGAAGAGAGGTAGAAAAGAGGATCTACATAAGGAAAGGAGACGGCTCACGGCTTCCGTAACCTTTCTGTTTATAAGGTACCTGCCGGATTTGAACAGCCAATAACGGATTTGAAAACAAAATTCGACAAATTTATGAACAGGCGGCAGAGTGAAGAGTGGAGAGTGAAGAGTGGAGAGGGATGGGGCGGGGATTACATATTTTATTTATCGCCGAAGGCGATACCATTACTCCACACTCCACTCTCCACACTCAACACTTACTTACTTACTCTTTCGGCAGATATTTCTCCAGCTCGTCGTAATTAAAGGCCTTGCGAACTACGTCCTTATAGTAGGCGTTGAAGGTCTTGCCGTTGTCGTCGTAGCGCCAGGGGGTCCAGGGGTTGCTGTAGCCGTAGAACACGGTGCGGCAACCGTCGTGGATTTCCTGAAAGGTCTTCTGTTCCTTGGCGGAGGCCTTGGGGCTTAAGCACACGAATCGTACCAGCGGCAGGCCGTCCAGCGCTTCGTAGCTGGTCACCTTGGTGTAGCACAGGTTCAGGTATTGCAGGCTCTCGCACCCGGCCAGAGAGTCGATGTTCTTGAGCTTCAGGCAGCTTGCCAGCTCCAGCCAGGTCAGCTTCTTGCAGTTTTCAAAGCCTACCAGCTCCGTCACCGCGCTGCCGGAGGCGATCATTACCTCCAGATCGGGCATTCCGCTGACGAAGCTCAGGTCGGTGAGGTACTCGTTGTGACCGATGTCCATGTATTTTACGCCCTCGCAGTATTTCATGGGGCCGCAGGTGTCATCGGTGACGTTGTACACCGCCCGGAGGGTGTCGTCGTCCGTCAGCTGGTTATACCGCTTGTCCACACCGAAGTACACCCGCCAGACCACTCTGGGGCCCTCCCGGAAGTCCTCCCGGACCTTGGCGAGCACCTCGTAGTCAAAGCCGCAGTTGTCGAGAACAAACCGGCTGCAATTGTCCAGGATTGCCAGCGCCCGGCGCAGGTCGGCTTCCCCGTCGTTGCCGATGGACTGGTTTTTGTAAATAACCTCCTCGTCGGTAGTGCTGAGGGTTTTGCCGAAGAGGGAGAAGGTGTAGTGGAAGGTAACGTGGGGGGCGGCGTCCTGCAGCCGGGCCACGGATTCCATGGACAGGCCGCTGCCTAAGGTCACGTCCGTCAGATTGGTGAGCATGCCCAGCTGCCTGCCGGCCTCGTCCACCTGATCATCGGTCATGGCGCTGAGGTCGAGAGTGGTGGAGGTCAGGGGGACGTCCTGCCCAAACAGGGACACGCTGTAGTCAAGAGCCAGGTCGGGGTAGGCGGTGAGAAGTTCGTCAATCTGCTCCGGGGTCAGATTCACCGAGGGCAGGGAGATGGTGGTAAGGGCGGGCAGGTATTGCAGGTTTTCAAGCAAACTGTCGTAGGAAAAGCTGCCCGGCTCCAGAACCACAGAGGTACTCTTGCTGGAGACAGCGGTACCGCCCAGGTCCACGGTGTAGGTCACGTCCACCTTTGGATGTTCCTGGATGTATTCGAGAATGGTGGCATAGCAGGTGCTGCCGGAAAGGTCAACGGATTTCAGGTTGGGGTACTGGTTCAGGGTATAGATTTCGCCCGCTGACAGTACCACGGTGAGGCTTTCCGCCTCCTTATCGGGGTCAATGGTGGCCTCGGTTTCCGTGGGGGCGGTGGGAAGGGTGATGATTTCGGTCATATCAGGAACCGCCTGCTTTTTACCGCAGCCGAACAGCGTCAAACTGACGGCACCGGCGCAGAGCAGGCAGAGCAACTTCTTGGACATGGAATTTTGCCTCCAGGGGGGTGTTAAGAGTGGAGAGTGGAGAGTGAAGAGTGAGGAGTTAGGAGTGAGAAGTTAGAAGTGAGGAGTTAGGAGTGAGGAGTTAGGAGTGGAGGGTGAAGATATCGGAATCTATATTAATTCATCGCCGAAGGCGATACCTTTACTCCACACTCCACACTTTACACTCTACACTCTACGCTCCACGCTCCACGCTCGGCGCTATTTCATCTGATTGTACCACAAATTATTGGTGAAATCAAGAAAAACCGGTCGAAAAAAGAACGGACAGCAATGAAGCTGTCCGTTTTTGCGTTACTGCAAGCCCTGCTCGTAGGCCTCGATCATTTTCTTGAACGTGTGGCCCGTACGACCAACGAGTTTTTCAAAGTAGCGTTGGGTACTTTCGCCGGTGAAAATCTTAATATCCAGGCGCATTACACCCTCACTTTCCGGTGTTACGAAGATTTTATCAATATATTCGTTGATAAATTCCGGGGTGATGGCACCGGTTGCCGCAGCTTGCTCCAATGCTCGCATGGTTGCTTTCAATGCATCGATTTGCTTGCGGAATTCCTCCTTGGAATAGAGCTGTTGTTCCAATTCGATGATCTGTGATTCTGCGTCAGCGATTTCATCGGCGCACTGCTTGTTCATAGTAATGAAATCTGCATCGGATATGTTACCCATGACATTGTATTCCAACAGCTTGGATTTCTTTTTGAGTGCCAATTCTCTGCGGCTTTTTTGCTGTTCAATTTGCTTGGGGATATCGTTGCTGGCATCCAATGCCCGGAATCGCTGCACATATTCTTCAATCAGTGCCTCGGTATTTACTTTTGTATCCCGTGCTACATCCAGAATCAGAGGTTTGATTTCTTCTTCGTAGATTGCAAAGGAGGGACAGGAATCTGCGCCGTTTTTGATTTTACCGGAGCATACCCAGCGGCTGTTTTTGTTACCCTGCTTGTCCTTGGATTCTCTGCGGTAATAGGCAGCGCCACAGCAGGTGCAGTAGAGCTTGCCAGTGAGCAGGTTGGCATGATTACAGATACCCTGCCGGGATTTTACATCATCACTGCGCCGTTTTAAGATGGCGTTTGCTTGATCCCATAGCTCCTCGGAAACGATGGCGGGTACGATTTCTCCGGTTTCGTCCTTGAACATCACCCATTCCTCCGGTGGGAGGAATTTTTGCTTCTTGGTGAACATATCAATGACCTTCACCTTATTGCCCACATAATAGCCTTTGTACTTGGGATTGGCGATCATGTTGGACATGGTGGTGTGGGCAATTTTTTTGCCATTGTGATTACGATAGCCCTTCTCCCAGAAGATATTTTCGATCTGCTTCATGCTGTATTCGTCAGTAGCATACAGTTCAAACAGTTCCTGTACCATGGCTGCTTCAGCTTCGTCAATGACCAGCCTGCCACCATCCTTTACATAGCCGAAGATCCGGCTATTGCCCAGTACCACGCTATCTTTGATGGCCTGCTGATGGCCAAATTTTACACGGCTGCTCAGCTTGCGAAGCTCGTCTTGGGCGATGGAGGACATGATGGAAAGGCGAAGTTCGGAATCCTCGTCCAGAGTATTGATGTTATCATTCTGAAAGAAAACACCCACACCGCAATTCAGAAGCTGACGGGTATACTGAATGGAATCCAATGTATTACGGGCAAAACGGGAGATCTCCTTGGTGATTACAAGGTCAAATTTATCATCACGAGCATCCTCAATCATCCGGTTGAAATTCTCACGCTTTTTCGTGGAGATACCGGACAGACCTTCGTCGATATAGCCGGGAACAAAAGTCCAGTTCTTGTTTCGCTTGATAAGATCCTCATAGTATGTGATCTGGTTACCAAGAGAATTCAACTGCTCGTCGCTTTCAGAGGAAACACGGGCATAGTAAGTAACCCGGAGAGGAATATCATATATGGATCTTGTTTTAAGCAAGAGCCTCAGGTCATGAATATCCATATTGCGTTCTCCTTTGATATTCGTTGTATCATCACTATTAGTATTATATAATACAAGCACGAAAAAAGCAATATAAATCTACAGAAAACAAAGAACAGGAGTTGCATCCATGCGATGCTTCTCCGGTTCCTTGATTATTCCAAAGCAGACGCCTTACGGCTGTTGATTTGGATTTTCATTTTCCGATGCTGGGCCTCGGTAATGAGCCCTTTTTCCAGAAGAGAATTATTGAAGTAATTCAGCCACATTTTCTCGACAACGCACCGCTTTTTTACTTCGTTTTCCTCATTGGTACACTCAGCCATAACGTCCACCTCCAAACTCGTTTATAGTGTTGCCAATTTCTGGCGGGATCATGCGGAGAGAGGACGGCAGGATCTGCTATCGGCTCCCTGTGATGATATTCTATAAAAGATCACAGGATTTTGCATTGAGCGCAGATTGAGCGGGAATTGAGTGAATTGCATCTAAAAAAGCAGTGTCGTTTTCTGTTGAAAGTTATCGAATGTATGTTCGTGATTTGTTTACACATTCTATGGAAAATGTTGTATAATAAGATAAAATGAGGCTTTTGAAATGTGGAGGGAGTGAAAAGATGGAACGATTGGATTTTGCATCGGTGATGGCGGTGCTGCGGCGGAATATCCCGGATGAAAACTTTGGCAATCAAGCGGATTTTTTGGATTCGCTGTTTGTGGACTTAGGCTTCAGTCCGCAGACTGCGATGGATTTTGACCAGGGACAGGTCTGCCGGTGGATGAATGGCTTGGCAAGGTTGAGCCCCAACATTATCAGCTTCTACCAGGAAAAGAATAATCAGAGAAAGTTGCTGCGACGGATAAAGGAAAGATTGCTGCCCCTTATGCCGGACAGTGCCATGGCCGCCCAGGAACTGTATGACCTTGTGCTGCAGGCACCCAATGTATCTCCCCAAAAGAAAATGGAACTGACAGACGGATACACCTTTGAGGATGAAAACGATGAAGCAATTTTCATTATGGAAATCCTTTGTCTTGCGATGCAGCTCCGCTTTGAAAAGCGGGATGTGCGGAAGAAACAGCTTCTGACACCGGGCAATCTCTCCCCGGCTGTGGTGGACTATATTTTCGATACCGACATCCCCAGGCCCTGCCGGTGGTTCCTCGGCCGGGAGCAGGAATTGGAGCAACTCCATGCCCTGCTGGTGGATCACAGCAAGGTATTTCTGCATGGCATTCCTGGTATCGGCAAAAGTGAACTGGCAAAGGCTTATGCCGAGCAGTATGGCAAGGAATACACCAATGTCATCTATGTAAATTACCCCGGCGATCTGAAGCAGGCTGTGATTGATCTGGATTTTGCAGACGATATGCCGGATGAAAGTGACGACGCCCGGTTTAAGCGGCATAACCGCTTCCTTCGTAGCTTGCGTGAGGATACCCTGCTGATTGTGGACAACTTCAATGTCACCGCATCCCAGGATCAATTCCTGGATGTGATGCTGAAGTACCGTTGCAGAATTTTATTCACCACCCGTAGCCGATATGAAAACCACATTTCACTGGAGGTGGGCGAACTGAACCCGGACACCCTGCTGGAACTGGTGGGCAAGTTCTTCCCGGAAGCGGAGAGAAAGCGGGACGAGATCAAAGAAATCATTGCCCTGCTCCACGGACATACTTTTGCGGTGGAATTGGCCGCAAGGCTGCTGTCAAACGGCCTGCTGAAACCCAAGGCGCTGTTGGCCAAGCTCCAAAAGGAAAAAGCCGCCTTGGATGCGGACGATAAAATCGGCACTACCAAGGACGGCAGGAACAGAAAAGCAACCTACTATGACCATATTCATAGCCTGTTTTCTCTGTACAAGCTTTCCGGCGCAGAACAGGATATTCTTCGCTGCATGACCCTCATTCCTGCCAATGGCATTTCCACCAGACGATTTGCGGCATGGATGGATCAGCAGAATATGAATACTATCAACGATTTGATGGAAATGGGCTTCATTCATCCGAAGAACAACCGGGAGATCCTACTGCATCCCATGATCCAGGAAGTTGCGGTGGAGGAACTGAAACCATCTGTCCGTAGCTGCTCTGTGCTGCTGGACAGCTTACAGGAGATCAGCTTGATGCACGGTCTGGAATTTATGAATAACAAGCAGGTTTTCCACACCGTTGAAAGCATTATCGCAACGATCAGGAAAGACGATACTGCCAAGTATCTGCTGTTCCTGGAGAATGTGTTCCAGTATATGGATAAGTACCGTTATGAATCCGGTATGCGGGCGATCATCGAGGAAATGACAACGATTCTGTCTGATGATTCCGTAGGTACATCAGCAGACCGAGCCTGCCTTCTGGATGCCCGTGCGGTATTGGAGAAGAACACGAAAAAGCAAATTGAATTGGTGGAGGAAGCAATACGGGTGCTGGGCGAGGTTCACTTCGGCAATGCCCATCTTGCGGCAAATCTGCACGCAAATTTGGGAGCGCTGTATCATAAAGCAGGGTGTGTGGATTTTGCCAAGCAGTACATGGAACAGGGTGTACAGCTACTGGAAGAATACAACTTGACCGGCTACCATGACAGTGTGACGCAGATCTGCAATTACGCAGCATTGATCACCGACTTGGGTGAACCTCAGCGGGCCTACTCTGCGCTGCTGAAACTGGCGAGGACGGTGAAAGAACTCAATTCCGATCAGTCCCTGGATTATGGATTGATTCAGCAGGTAATGGGAAGTGTTTGCGTGGTAAAGGGCGATGCGGCCCAGGCGCAGCTCCACCACCAGCGAGCTATGGCGATCTTTGAAGTAGTATTTGAAGATGAACCGACGCTCTTGGAGGAAAAACGCAAGGAGATCGGACAGGCAGCACTTGTCAGCAGACAGAAAAATCAAAAGCTACTGGTATAAAATTTTAGAGCGAGGTTCCGTAAAAAGGAATCTCGCTCATTCTTTTTGTCAATTTGCGCTCAATTAGCGTTCAATGTCAAAACCACCTCTTTTTGGTACGATTTAGGGGCAGGGGGGAACTCCGGCAACGAATCTATCAAAGGAGGTCTTTTTTAGGGAAACGGAGGTGAGCGCATGACAAGAAAAATACGCAAAGACAGCCAGATCCCGGCATATATGGCATACCCCAGATTCCTGTTGGCGATGGACATAAGCGAAACAGCGAAGCTGGTATATGTTCTGCTTTTGGATCGGGCAAGGCTGTCAATGAAAAATGAAGGGTGGGTAGATGAACAGGGTCATGTGTTCATCTACTACACAATAGCAGACTTGGCAAGCGCAAGCAGGAAAAGCGAAATGACCGTGAAGAATGCTCTGGCAGCACTGGAGCAGAAGAATCTCATTTCCCGTAAGCGTCAGGGAGCAGGACTGCCCAGCAAAATCTATGTGAAGGTACAGACAGAAAACTGCCCCACCGGATGGACAACTTTTAAGCCTCAGACAGACAAAAAACTGTCCACAAGTAATAAGCAGAGAAAAACGAATGAGAAACCTATCAGAAATTATGACTATGAGGAGGGAGATAGCCTATGAAACCGATCTCCGCGGACTTGGAGAATATCTTTCAGCCGGTGCAGCTCCGAGAGGACGAGTATCTGGATGAAGAAAGCAATCTGATCCATTGCAGCCGGTGCCAGACACCCCGGCAGAAACGGTTTGAAATGACCGGCAAGCTGTTTGAACCCCGCTGTATGTGTGCCTGCCAAACGGCAGCTTATGAACAGCGGGAACAGGAACGAAAGCACCGGGAGTTTTTGGACACGGTTGCAAAGAACCGCAGCGTGGGACTGACCGACCCGGTGCTGCGGAAGCACACCTTTGAAAATGATTTGGGTTACAATCCCAAGCAAATGAATATGGCCAAGCGGTTCGTTCAGCACTGGGACGAGTTCCGTAAGTCTTCCATGGGTTTGCTCCTGTGGGGGAATGTGGGAACTGGTAAGAGCTTTATCGCAGGCTGCATCGCCAATGCGCTGCTGGATCAAGGTGTACCAGTGATGATGACCAACTTCGCAAGGCTCTTAAATAAGCTGACCGATATGTACTCCGGTGACCGGAACGCATATATCAATAGTTTCAATTCTTTCCCGTTGCTGATCATCGATGATCTGGGCGTGGAGCGAAATTCAGAGTTTGCCCGGGAGCAGGTGTTCAATATCATCGACAGCCGATACCGCAGCCAGCTTCCCATGATTGTGACCACCAATTTGACCGTTGACGAACTGAAAAATCCGGCAGACCTTGCACGGGCGAGAATCTATGACCGGGTGCTGGAACGGTGTACAGCGATCAAGGTGAACGATCAGAATATCCGGAAGTTGAACATGGCGGAGAATTTGGCAAAAGCGAAACAACTGTTGGAGGGGGTGACAGCATGACAGAAAAGGAAAAGAAGCTGCTTCAAGCGAAGCACCGTATTGAGGAAGCGGAGGCACGAAACCGAAAGAAGGAGCGAAGCATCAGAACCCGGCGGCTGATCCAGGAAGGTGCGATTTTGGAGAGCGTATTTCCCCAGGCACAGCACATGGAACTGGAAGTGCTGAAAGCGATTCTGGAGGAGCGATTGGGTACGAAAGATACGAATAACGAGGGCTGAGAACGGGCGTAGGCTTCCCGAAGGGCGCACTTACTCACCACTGCCCCGTAAGGGGTAGCGGTGGTAGCCTACGGCCCGTGCGTTCTGCGAAGCGGATGCGGTTCCTGCGGGAACCTCCGGTCAATGCTGCAAACCATCATCGACCGCACAGTTGGCGGTTCTGCTCACCGCAGAGATTGCTGCAATCTGCATCAATCCAGACAGTACCTGCCTGTGCCAACTGTCTGAGAAAAACTTCCACCGGAAGCTTTTCTCAGCAAGGGAGCCTTGATTCAGGGCTCCCTGTTCTTTTCCAAAAGAACCAAACAAGAACGACGAAAGGAGGGAAACGAGAATGGCGATTTATCATTTGGAAGCAAAGGTTATCAGCCGGGGCGCAGGGCGATCTGCCGTGGCTGCTGCGGCATATATGAGCTGCTCCCAAATCCTAAATGACTACGACGGTGTGCAGCATGATTACACCCGAAAACAGGGCCTTGTTTGGCAACAGATCTTCCTCCCGGAATATGCGCCGCACGAATGGTCTGACCGTGGTACGCTTTGGAATGCCGTGGAGGAAAACGAGAAAACCAAGGACAGCCGGTTGGCACGGGAGTTTGTTGTGGCCTTGCCCATTGAGATGGGGAAGGCAGAATGGGAAAGTCTGCTGACAGAATTTATCAAAGATAATTTCGTTGCAGACGGGATGTGTGCCGATGTATGCGTCCACGACACAGACGGACATAACCCCCATGCTCACATCATGGTGACGGTGCGACCACTGGCTGAAAACGGACAGTGGCAGTATAAAACAGAAAAAGAGTATCTGTGTATCCGGGACGGCGAGGAAATGGGCTTCACCGGAGCAGAGTTCAAGCAGGCCCAAAGGGAAGGCTGGGAGAAGCAGTACCAGTACAAGGTTGGCAGGAAGAAGGAATATATGACTCCTTCTGCTGCGGAAGCGGCGGGATATGAACGGGTATCCAAGACGCCGAAAAGCACCCGCTTCGGGCGGCAGAACCCGATTGCCGCCCGATGGAACAGTGATGAGCAGTTGGTGCTGTGGCGCTCTGCCTGGGCAGATGTGACCAACCGCTACTTGGAGCGGTTGGGAGCGGAAACACGGATCGATCACCGCAGCCATGCAGATCGTGGCATTCTGGAGCAGCCCACCATCCATGAGGGTGTGACCGCAAGAGCCATGGAGCAGCAGGGCTTCATCGCAGACCGCTGCGAACTGAACCGGCAAATCAAGGCAGATAACAAGCTGCTGCGGGAACTGCGAAGTGTCTATGAAAAGATCGCAAAAGCTGTCAAAAATACGGTGCCTGCCATTGCAGAGGCTATGGAAACCCTGCGGCGGAATATGCTGATCTTCCGCTATCAGATTCTGCACACAAAAGCCAGCCGACGCAGCATTAAGAATACCCTGGCAGATGTGATGCCGGTACTCCGGCAGTATTCTGACCTTGTGGGTCAAATCAAGACCCTAAGTCGGGAGCGAAAGGGCTTGCTGGACGAAAAGAAAGCAACCTCTGTGCTGAACATTCTAAAACAGCGGGAGTTGGCGAAGCGGATTGCCCAGTTATCCGAGGATATTGAGGAGCTACGCAGCGAAAAGGCTATGATCCTCAGCCGCTTCGACAAGACTGACGATGATGGCATGAAGGAAGTGAAACGGTGGGTGGCATCCATGGAAAGCTCTCTACAGCGTCTGGAACAGACGGAAGCGAAGTACCAAGCTGAATTGGATGCTGCGCTGACGCAGTTCCGGGAACTGACCGGAGAAGCAGAGAGCATGGACAAGGCGGAGCTTCATGCCCATCGGCAAATCCTGCGTAAGCCCAACACCCAGGATGCAAGGGACAAGCTACAGCAGGCCCATGGCAAGCAGTACAGTCCTATCACCATGATGGAAGCCCAGCAGGATGTGGATCATCTGCTCCGGGAGGACGAAAGAAAGCTGGAACAGCCGGTGCAAAAGCGGCCTGTCAGACACCAGCCGGAACCCGGTCAAAAGCAGCCCAAACGGGACTATGAAAGATAACGTCAAGAGTCGGGAAAATCAAGAAAAATCCGATAGCAAGTTTCCAAACGATGCAGTCATCATTTGGGAGCTTCCTATCGGAAAACAGGCCCTTTTTCCCGGCTCAAGAGCCGAGAAAAATTTGCGAAAAACAGGAGGATTTCTATGAAAACAGGTCTTACAAAGAAACAGAAGGTAACTGAAGTTTATTACAATGCCAAAGACCCCACCGCAGAGGTCTACACCCATGATACGAACCTAAAGAAGCGTATGCGCAAGTACGCAGAAAAATTCCCGGAGCTGTGCCAGCTGACCGATGATGACGGGCAGGGCGGCTTGCGGTTCGAGATCGATAAGAGCCGCATCAGCATCCGGCTGACGGCACCCTATACGGATGAGCGCCGCAGGGCGGCAAGCGAGCTGGCGAAGAAAAGAGGAATTCACACAGAAAGTATATCGGAAGCGGAAATCTTCCGAATGTCTGAAAGTATCGGAGTTTGAGGTTAAGAAGGCGAATTCTTTGCCGTTTCTTAACCAAAGACTGGCCTGCACTCATAGGATATAGGGATGTATTTGTGTCGAAAGAATGCTATAATGTTATCATGCGAAGGTTTGGAGGTTTGGCCATGGTAAGCAAAAAGCATATTCTTTCAGACAGCCTGTTTACGTTGGTTACGCTGATCGTGGTGTTTTTAGTGAATCTGTTTCTTGTGGAACAGTTTGATACTAAGACCATGACGCCCATGATTTTTGTGCTGGGTGTGTTCCTGGTGTCCTGGCGGACACAGGGGTATGTTTTCGGCATTGCGTCCAGCCTGATCAGCGTGCTGGCGGTGAACTGGGCCTTTACCTATCCCTACTGGGCCTTTGACCTGATCTCCCCGGAGTGCATTTCCTCTGCGGTGGTTATGCTGATCGTCGCCACCATGACCGGCGCACTGACCACCCGATTAAAGCAGCAGGAAAAGCTGAAAGCGGAAGCGGAAAAGGAACGGATGCGGGGAAATCTTCTCCGGGCGGTATCCCATGATCTGCGTACCCCTCTGACTTCCATCTATGGCTCCTGCTCTGTCATTCTGGAAAATTATGACAGCATCTCCGATGAGCGCAAAAGAAGGCTACTGAAGGATATTCAGACCGATTCCCAGTGGCTGAACCGCATGGTGGAAAACCTGCTGTCTGTTACCCGCGTGGATGCGGATACGGTTCGCCTGTCCAAGCACAGCACCGTGCTGGAGGAGCTGATCGATGCCCTGCTTGTGAAGTTTCATAAGCATTATCCAAATCAGAATGTACAGGTAACCATTCCGGAGGAATTTGTCAGCATCCCCATGGATCCGGTGCTGATCGAGCAGGTGCTGATGAATCTGCTGGAAAATGCGGTGTTCCATGCCCACGGGATGAAAAACCTCTGGCTCCGGGTGGAGCTGAAAAGCAGAAAGGCTGTCTTTTCTGTGGAGGATGATGGCTGCGGGATCCCGCCGGAGAGAATGAATTTCCTGTTTACGGGACTTCTGGACAGCGAAGCCCCGGCGGATTCTACCCGCAGCAATATGGGCATCGGTCTGAGCGTGTGCAGGACCATCATCAAGGCCCATGGCAGCGAGCTGAAAGCCTATAACCGCCCCGAGGGCGGTGCGTCCTTCAGCTTTGCTTTGGAAATGGAGGAAATGGGAAATGTCGAATAATAAATATAAAATTCTTGTGGTGGAGGATGACCGCAGCATCCTGAGCATGATCCAGACCGTTCTGGACACCAATGGATACCAAGTGCTTACCGCCCAGCGGTGCCAGCAGGGGATTCTGATGCTGACTTCCCATATGCCGGATCTGGTGGTGCTGGATCTGGGATTGCCGGATATGGACGGAGAGGAGTTCATCCGGGTCGCCCGCCGCAGCAGCATGATCCCCATTATTGTCCTGTCCGCCCGGTCCGATGAACAGGATAAAATATCCGCTCTGGATTTGGGTGCCAATGATTATATTACCAAGCCCTTCGGCACCGGGGAATTGCTGGCCCGGGTCCGGGCATCCCTGCGGATTAATCGCATGAATCTGCAGGCCGCCGTTCCTGCCAGCGTCTTCACTTTGGGTGATCTTGAAATTGACTATGACCGCAGACAGGTCACGGTGGGCGGCAGAGTGATTCATGTAACCCAGACAGAATTTAATATCCTCTCGCTGCTGAGCCAGCAGGTTGGTAAAGTCATGACCTATTCTGCCATTATCAATTCTATTTGGGGAACCATGGATGATGGCAGTATAAAAAAGCTTCAGGTGAACATGGCTAACATCCGCAAAAAACTTGGCTGTAAGCCCGGAGAGAATAAATACATCATCAACGAGCTGGGTGTCGGCTACCGAATGCCGGATTCGCAGACATAATCTTTACTGTGTCTTAGCCGAAACCCCATAATATTTGCTCTAAATTAACCGCCTCACCCGTATAATGGGTGAGGCAATTTTAATTTTGGAGGATAATCATGGAAGTATTGATTCAAAACTTTTCCTACATTACCTGGCAGATGCTGGTGATGTGGGGCATTGGCGGTGTGCTGATATATCTTGCCATCGCAAAGCAGATGGAGCCGACTCTGCTGCTGCCCATGGGCTTCGGTGCCATCCTGGTAAACCTGCCTGTGGCGGTGGAGGGAACCGGAGTGCAGCACGTGCTGGATGCCCTGTTTTCCATCGGTATTGATGGGGCGGAGCTGTTCCCCCTGATGCTGTTTATCGGCATCGGTGCCATGATCGATTTTCAGCCGTTGCTGACAAATCCCAAGCTGATGATCTTCGGCGCTGCCGCCCAGTTCGGTATTTTCTTCACCCTGGCGCTGGCATCCTTGCTGGGCTATGACCTGCGGGATGCCGCATCCATCTCCATCATCGGTGCAGCAGACGGCCCCACATCCATTTTTGTGGCTACGGAGCTGGGCAGCAAATACTTAGGTGCCATCATGGTGGCAGCCTATTCCTACATGGCGCTGGTTCCTCTGATCCAGCCGCCCATTATTAAGCTCTGCACCACCAAGGCAGAGCGGAAGATTAAAATGCAGTACAAGGGCAAGCCCGTTTCCAAGACTACCAAAATTCTGTTCCCCATCGTGGTGACCGTTATCGTTGGTATTGTGGCTCCCGATGCGGTGGCGTTGATCGGCTTTTTGATGTTCGGCAATCTGATCCGGGAGTGCGGCGTGATGCAGTCCATTTCCGAAACGGCGCAAAATGCCCTGGCAAACCTCATTACCATTTTCTTAGGCATCACCATCGCTTCCCAGATGAAGGCGGCAGACTTTTTGCAGGTCGATACCCTGATCATCATTGGGCTGGGACTGGTGGCATTCGTGTTCGACACCTTTGGTGGCATCATGGTGGCAAAGCTCATGAACCTGCTGACCAAAGAAAAGATCAATCCCATGATCGGTGCTGCGGGCATTTCCGCCTTCCCCATGTCCGCCCGAGTGGTGCATAAGCTGGGCCTGGAGGAGGATAACCAGAACTTCTTGCTGATGCATTCCGTCGGTGTCAATGTGTCCGGTCAGATCGCGTCTGTCATTGCAGGCGGCCTGATCCTGGCATTGGTAAAAGCACAGATTGGAGGGTAAGCTATGCGTGTGGATCTTTTGATGGAAGCCCTGCCCATTATGGGTACAGGTTACTTAGGTATTTTCATCGTTACCGGCGTGATCATCGGTGTAGTAGCGATTCTGAAAAAACTGACCGATAAGTAATACAGAGGTTATACAAATGACGATTTTTGATGTACTGACCATGATTGGCGGCCTTTGCTTGTTCCTGTTCGGTATGAATGTAATGGGTGACGGTCTGGAACGCCGGGCAGGCAGCAGTCTGAAAGCCCTCCTCAGCAAGCTGACGGACAGCAAGATCAAGGGCTTTCTCACGGGCCTGGGAGTTACGGCGGTGATCCAGAGTTCCTCTGCTACCACCGTCATGGTGGTTGGCTTCGTAAACTCCCGACTCATGACCTTGAAGCAGTCTATTGGTGTGATTATGGGTGCCAATATCGGCACCACCGTTACCGCATGGATCTTGTCCCTGGGAGGTATTTCCAGCGACAATTTGTTCCTTCAGCTTTTGAAGCCCACTTCCTTTACCCCGGTGCTGGCCCTCATCGGAACCATTTTTCTGATGTTCTCCAAGTCCACCAAGCGCAAGGATGTGGGAACCATTCTGCTGGGCTTTGCAACGCTAATGTTCGGCATGGATACCATGTCCGGTGCGGTGTCCGGCCTTGCGGACATTCCCGCCTTCCAGAACCTGTTTTTGATGTTTGAAAACCCAGTGCTGGGTGTGCTGGTGGGTGCGGTGCTGACGGGTATCATTCAGTCCAGCTCTGCTTCCGTGGGCATTTTGCAGGCACTGTCTGCCACAGGAGCGGTCAGCTATGCTGCTGCAATCCCCATTATCATGGGCCAGAACATCGGCACCTGTGTGACAGCGTTGCTTTCTTCCTTTGGTGCAAACAAGAACGCAAAGCGGGCAGCATACATTCATCTTTCCTTCAATGTGATCGGTACAGCGGTCTGGCTGACGGTGTTTGCTCTGATATCGAAGCTGCTGAAGCCTGCACTGCTGGATGCGTCCGCAACCTATCTGGGCATTGCAGTATGCCACTCTGTGTTTAATGCTCTCTGCACGGCATTGCTGCTGCCTATGTCCGGCTCGCTGGAGCGGATCGCTTATCTGCTGGTGCCGGAGGGAAACGATACCGCCAAGACGGTGGAACTGGACGAGCGACTGCTTGCAACCCCCTCCATTGCGCTGGGGCAGTGCCACAACCTTGTTCTGAAAATGGCTGAGGAAACCCTGGCAGGCAGCCGGATGAGTCTGCAAGCGCTGCTTCGGAGTGATCTGACGGATGCGGATAGAATCCGCACCAGCGAAAAGAATGTGGACCATTATGAGGATGTCTTGGGGACATTTCTTACCAAGCTGGCCAGGACGCAGATTTCCGATGACGACAGCTCTGAGGTTTCCAAACTGCTGAAGGTCATTGGCGACCTGGAGCGCATTTCGGATCACAGCGTCAATATTCTGGAATCCGCTGAGGAAATGGCGGAAAAGAATATCCTGTTCTCCCATGGCGCAAAGCAGGAGATGGAAGTCCTTTGCAGTGCGCTTACAGAAGTCCTTGGATTGGCCGTGGATGCCTTACGGCGAAACGACCGGGAAGCCGCTGGCTCCGTAGAACCGCTGGAGCAGGTTATCGACCACATCAAGTCCATCCTGCGCAACCGGCACATTGCCCGCTTGAAGAAGGGCGAGTGCAGTGTGGAGGCGGGCTTTATCTGGGCCGATCTTCTGACCGATATAGAGCGCACCTCTGACCATTGCTCCAACATTGCAGTGAGCATCATCGATGCTCATGAGCACAACATGAATGCCCATGAAGCCATGCGAAGCATGAAAAAAAGTAACTCCGCTTTTCTGGAAATGCTGGATGACTATTCACGAAAATACCAGCTTCCCCAACCATAAAAACAGCGCCGCGGATCGACTGCATCCGTGGCGCTGAATTTTTATGCTTCGCTGTCTGTGGCGGGTTCTTCCGGTTCCGGAGGGACGATGACTTCTTCCACTTTTTCCTTTTCAGGCGATTTCGGCGCAACACTTTTGAACACATCCGCTACCTCGGAGATGGTCAGGTAGGCGGCGGGATCGATGGTATGGACGATGTTTTTCATCCGGGCGATCTGGAAGCGGTTCACCACGAAATAGATCACCGTCCTATCCACATTGGTAAAACCGCCCTTGGCGGGGATCTTGGTGGTGCCGCATTCAAAGGCTTCCATCAGGGCAAGGCTCACTTCCTCGGCCTTTTCCGTAATGATCATCACACTCTTGGAGCGGTCCAGACCCTCCACAATGAAATCCACCGCATTCTGGCCCACATAGTAGGTAATGATGGAATACAGGGGCAGGATCCAGCTTTGGCAGCTGATGCCCGCCAGAATATACAGCACCACATTGTAGGCCATGACAAAGTTGCCTACGGTGACACCCAGCTTCTTCGCAAAGATCACAGCCATGACCTCCATGCCGTCAATGGCACCACCGGCCCGGAGGGTCAGGCCGCTGCCCACACCGGAGATCAGACCGCCGAAGATGGCACACAGCAGCAGGTCACTGCCCGCAAAGGGGGAGGCATTGGCAACATCAATGGGAAGAACATCCTGGATCAGCCAGGCAACCGCCGCATAAACACAGACCGCAAAAATAGAATACACGGTAAAGGCAAAGCCCTGCTTTTTCAGGCCGTAGAGAAACAGTGGCACATTGAGTACCACCAGAAACACCGACAGCGTCAGCCATGTGGGGGTAAGCTGGTCCAGCAGCATGGAGGTGCCGGAAATGCCGCTGTCATACAGTCCCACAGGGGTCAGAAACATGGTGACACCCAATGCGTTTACCGTGCCGGAAACCAGCATCATCAGGAAATTCTGCAGTTTCAGCGGCTGGCGGGGTTTTTTGGCCTTTTTCTTCAACGAAAGCCCTCCTTTTGGGATTTTATTCAGTATAGCATAAAAAACAGGTTCAGACAAGAATACAGTTCCGATACGCACAAAAGGACTTGCTTCTTAACCGCATCTTTACCGGGTATCCTGTATAATAATTAAAATTATAGATAGGAAAGGAAGATTTATTTGTTATCTGCCATTATCCTCTTTGCGGCTACCTATATACTGATGCTGACCTCCAGTAAGTACCGCCCCTACATCGCCTTGGCTTCCGGTGTGATCTTCATCATCTCCGGTATGCTGCCGTTCAATCAGATCATCGGCGCGCTGGACTTTAATGTTCTGCTGATGATCGGCGGCACCATGGGCCTTGTGCAGATGTTCATCGACAGCCATATGCCAGAACGTCTGGCTGATATGATCATGAACAAGGTCCCCAATGTCCGGTGGGCTGCTGTTTCCCTAAGCCTGTTTGCCGGGATCATCTCCGCATTCGTTGACAATGTGGCTACCGTTCTGATGATTGCTCCCGTTGCCATCGAAATCTGCAAGAAGCTGAAGACCAATCCAGTTCCCTTCATCATTTCCATCGCCGTTTCCTCGAACTTACAGGGCGCTGCTACTCTGGTTGGCGATACCACCGCCATTATGCTGGGTTCCGCTTTAGACATGAGCTTCCTGGACTTCATCTGGTATCAGGGTAAGCCCGGTATGTTCTTCATGGTGGAGCTGGGCGCGGTTTTCTCTGCCTGTATCGTTTACTTCACCTTCCGCAAGGATAAGGGTGCTATCCCCAAGACCGGCAAGATGACCGAAGTCACCGATATGGTTCCCACTGTGCTGCTGGTCGGTGCTATCGTGCTGCTGATCGTGGCTTCCTTCCTGCCCTTCGAGATGCCTGCTGAGACCAACGGCCTGATCTGCTTTACTCTGCTGATCATCGGTCTGATCTACAACTACGCAAAGAAGAAAAATCTGGATGCCATTATGGGGCCCTTGAAGGCCGTCGACTTTGAGACTCTGGGACTGCTGGTTGGCCTGTTTCTGATGATCGGCGGCATCTCCAATATGGGTGTCATCGATGCTCTGGCACAGCTGCTGGCAAAGCTGGGCGCAGGCAATCCCTTCCTGATGTACACCATCATCGTCTGGGCTTCTGTGCTGATCTCCGCGTTTATCGACAACATCCCCTATGTTGCCACCATGATCCCCGTTATCGCCGGTATCGCTGCGGAAATGGGTATTGATTCCACCGCACTGTACTTCGGCCTGCTGTCCGGTGCAACCCTGGGTGGTAACTGCACCCCCATCGGTGCTTCTGCCAATATCACCGGTATCGGTATCCTGCGCAAGGAAGGCCACGAAGTCTCCAACGCCGACTTCTTCAAGATCAGCATTCCCTTCACCCTATCCGCCATCGTTCCTGCCTACATCCTGATCTGGATCCTGTTCGGCGTGTAATCAAGTGACCAAAGTAATCAGATAAAATAAGACCTCCGATTCCTTCGTAGAGAGAATCGAAGGCCTTATTGGTGTGCCCGGTGAGCGCACGTTCTATAGGGTGAAAGTCCCGAATCCGCCCGGTAGCGGGAAGGGTTAGCCAAAGGCAAGGGTGTCCGCCGTGAGGCGGAATCTGAAGAAAGCCGGATTTTGGGAGTTGAAAGGCCTCC
>JAXEXE010000160.1:0-3065 GCA_034113565.1 Faecousia sp. | reverse complement strand
TTGGGACATACAAACCCATTTGGAAAGCGAAGTCGGAACAATTCCGCTCTGCAAGCATCCTCGCTGTTGTAACGGCGGCGAAATTCCTTGAATGTGATCTCAGCTGTGCGTGCCATAATGTTGTCCCCCTTTTCGTTCTGGCAACATTATCGCACATCAGCTGTCCAATAAAACGGACTTTTTCAAGACGTTGTGGCTTGCTGAGTTAAGTCGATAAGCATTAACTAAAATATGATAACATGGGCTTGAACTACCAAGCCGCAGGTTATCAGACAGAAACGAGGAAAGGAGGTAAATTGCCTATGGCAGAAAGCATTTTCATGAGAGTCAGCGAAGTAGCTGAGGAATTGGGTGTATCTCAGTCTTACGCCTACAAGCTGGTTCGCCAGCTGAACAAGGAACTGGCAGAAACCGGATGTATCATCATCCCCGGCAGAATCGACCGGAAATTCTTCCACGAAAAGCTCTATGGAACCAGAAATCAAAACTAAGGAGGTATCAACATGGCAGCATTCAAAAACAAGGACAATGGCACATGGTATGTGCAATTCCGCTACATCGATTGGCGCGGTGAGCGGCAGCAGAAACTGAAACGCGGCTTTCCCACAAAGAAAGCCGCACTCGCCTGGGAACGGGAGTTCCTGATGAAAAAGCAGGCAGATCTCAATATGACACTGGAGAGCTTTGTGGAGCTTTACACCCAGGATGTAAAGCCCAAGCTGAAGCTGAACACCTGGCTCACGAAAGAATCCATTATTCAGAAGAAGATTCTTCCGTATTTGGGGAAACGAAAGCTATCGGAGATTACACCGCAGGATATCTTCTGCTGGCAGAATGAGATTCGGAAGATAACAGACAAGCAAGGCAAGCCCCTTTCCACCACCTATCTCAAAACCATCCACAATCAAATGAGCGCGATTTTCAATCATGCCGTCCGCTACTACGGTCTGCAAAGCAATCCTGCCGCAAAAGCCGGAAGCATGGGTGAAAAGGAAGCAATCGAAATGCAGTTCTGGACAAAGGAGGAATTTCTGAAGGTGATCGATGCTATGATGGATTCTCCCATCCACTATTACGCATTTGAAATGCTGTACTGGTGTGGACTTCGCATTGGGGAACTGTTTGCTCTGACACCGGACGATTTCAACTTTGACACCGGTACGGTCACAATCAGCAAATCCTATCAGCGTATCAAAGGTGAGGATGTGATTACCAGCCCCAAAACAAAGAAAAGCAACCGGGTCATTCAGATGCCCCAATTCCTGTCCGATGAAATCCAAGATTACATCAGACAGCTTTACGGTGTGGAGCATGACAGCAGGCTTTTCCCATTAAGCAAGCATTCCATGAAAAGCGCAATGGAGAAAGCCTGTAAAGCCACCGGCGTAAAAGTTATTCGGCTGCATGATCTTCGTCACAGCCACGTCTCTCTTTTGATCGATATGGGATTCTCTGCTTTAGCAATTGCGGAACGGGTCGGACACGAAAGCATTGACATCACTTACCGATACGCCCATCTATTCCCCACCCGGCAGACAGAAATGGCAGCAAAGCTGAACAACGAACGAATTAAGGAAGGAGCATAATTATGTCAGCGAAAAATATGGACAAGCACAACCGTTGGAGGAGCCGTCAGGTCGCCTTCCGACTCTCCCCAGAGGAAGCCGATCTTCTGGACACTTATGTGAAACTCTCCGGGCTGACCAAGCAGGACTACATCACGAGGCGGTTACTGGAGCAGGAAATCGTGGTTCAGGGAAATCCCAGAGTGTTCAAAGCTCTGCGGAATCAGATGGCGGAGATTCTCACGCAGCTTCATCGAATCGAAGCCGGTGCTGCCCCGGATGCCGAGCTGGTGGAGGTCATTCACTTCATCGCAAAAATCATGGAGGGCATGAAGGAGGACACGGATGGTCGATGAAAAAAGAAAAACGACTGTTCCGATTCCGTCTGTTGGCGCAGACGGGGAACAGCCGATCTCAAATGAACCTACTCGCATTATAACAGGAGACGAAGGCGAAATCAATTCCCCCGGCGAAATTTCCGAAGAAAATTTTCAGGAAATTCAGCACAGACTTGATCGAATTTCAAATCCCGCCTACCTCCATACCGTGACCCTAAACGAACTGTACGAAACCGCCTACCCCAGCAGGCCGCCGATCATCGACGGTCTGCTCTACCCCGGAACGTATCTTCTTGCAGGTGCGCCCAAGGTTGGCAAATCCTTTCTGGTTGCTCAGCTTGCTTACTACATCAGCACCGGGCAACCGCTGTGGGATTACCCCGTAAGGAAAAGCACCGTCCTCTATCTGGCATTGGAGGATGACTACAAGCGGCTGCAGGATCGGATGTTCCGAATGTTCGGTGTGGACTGTACAGAGAATCTCCACTTCGCCACCTGTGCAAAGCAGATAGGCAACGGTCTGGAAGATCAGTTGGAGCTGTTTCTCAAGGAGCATCCTGACACACGGTTGGTAATCGTGGACACGCTGCAAAAGGTTCGGGAGGTCAGCGGAGATGCGTACAGCTATTCCGGCGATTATGAAATCGTCGGCAAGCTGAAACAGTTCGCTGACAAATACGGAATCTGCCTGCTGCTGGTGCATCACACCAGAAAGCAACCCGCCAATGACAAGTTTGAAATGATCTCCGGCACCACAGGTCTGCTGGGATGCGCTGACGGTGCGTTCTTGCTGCAAAAGGAACGGGGCACTTCCCTTAACGCAACGCTGGATATCGTGGGGCGCGATCAAGGGGAGCAGAAGCTGTATCTGGTTCGTGACCGGGAGCGGCTGATCTGGGAACTCGACCATGAGGAAGCAGAAGTCTGTGCGGTTCCGCCAGACCCGATCCTGGAAAAGCTCCACGGATGGCTGGACGCAGAGTGGACAGGCTCCGCAACGGAGCTGGTTCAGATTCTGAATCTGGAAATGAAGCCCAACGCCTTTACCCGGTCTCTCAATGTAAACACAGGCAGGCTGGAAAACGAGTATGGAATCGTTTACCAGAATGCCCGTACTCACTCCGGGAGGATCGTTTCTCTCCGTCGCATCCAACCCTCGCCG
>JAXEXE010000159.1:0-17615 GCA_034113565.1 Faecousia sp. | reverse complement strand
TTGGGACATACAAACCCATTTGGAAAGCGAAGTCGGAACAATTCCGCTCTGCAAGCATCCTCGCTGTTGTAACGGCGGCGAAATTCCTTGAATGTGATCTCAGCTGTGCGTGCCATAATGTTGTCCCCCTTTTCGTTCTGGGAACATTATCGCACATCACTCGTCCAATAAAACGGACTTTTTCAAGATGTTGTGGCTTGCTGAGTTAAGTCGATAAGCATTTTTAATTTTATCAGGAAGACACCGCCTGACGGCGTTGTCGTTTCCGTGGTTTTCGGAATAGAAAATCACGGAAACCCGTCTCATTATGATCTTCATATAGAAAACTTCAATTCTAATGAATTAAAGTTTTCTATTGAATATCAGTATAAATAGCTTTCGTTTCAGCAGGCAAGATAAAAACGGCACTGCAATTTTTTGAAAAACCTCTTGACTCTCACGCTGCGTCACAGTGTATCCTATCACCATGTTCGGACATGAGAAAACAAAACGGAGGTTTTCATTATGAAGATTACAGCGATCCGGTCTGACCGCATTTATCGGGAGATGATGAACGCGGCGCCGACAGAAAAAGAAAACATCTACCGGGATCAGCTGATGAAGCCCTTTTCCTTCAAATGGGCGTGTGTCGGCATCCCCCTGCGGGCGGAAACGGATGGCGGCTGCGATGTGGTATCCGCTGCCGCCATGAACGGCTACTATGCTCCGGCGCAGATTACCCAGGAACGCCGCGGAGAAATTGATCAAATCAGCAATGAGGCGTTTTGGGCAGACTGCGAAAACAGCATCCGCAATACCCTCTCGGGCTTTGAGCAGCCCGGGATCCAGCTGCCGAAGCAGGAGTATGTGTTTACGGTGGTGCTGAGTGATCCCCAGAGTCCCATGACCGTTATGGCAGGCGACTACTGCGGCGACGGCGGGATTCCCGGATATATCATCGGTTCGATTGTACCCAATGAACGGTCGCTTTCCCTGCTGCCGGTTGCGCTGGCACATGAAACAAATCACAATGTCCGCTGGCAATTCATGCAGTGGAGCAGCCAGATTACCCTGGCGGATATGATCGTGTCGGAGGGTCTGGCAGAAACCTTTGCCGCAAAGATGTTTGGGGAAGACAAGGTCGGCAAGTGGGTCCGGGAAACCACGCCGGAAATTCTGTGCAAAACCGTCAAACCGCTGATTCGGGCAAATCTGATGACAAGCGATTTCCAGGCGCTTTCCTCTTATCTCTATGGCGACGAGATCATGGCTCTGCGGGGCGGTCAGCCCATCGGGATGCCTTATTGCGGCGGCTACGCCTGCGGATACGCGCTGATTGGGCATTACCTAAAGAAAACAGGCGCATCCATCTATGAGGCGACCATCACGCCAACGGTCGAAATCCTGAAACAGACGGCGGACTTCTGGCAATGAAGATCAGCGACGTGGCAAAGGCACTGCCTTTCCGGCGGATATGATTGGGGACTGCGCCTATTTATTTCACCCGGCGGCCTTTCAGATAGACGCCGGCTACATCGTTGTCCTCATTCAGGAACACCAGGTCCGCGTCCGCGCCCTCGTTGAGGAAGCCGATGCGGTGGTCCAGCTTCAGCAGCTTTGCCGGATTCTCCGTCAAGGTGGGGAGAATTTCTTCCAGCGGCTTGCCGGTGTACTTCAGCAGATTCTTCAGCGCCCGGTTCTGGGTCAGAGTGCTGCCCGCCCGGACACCGTTGCTGGCAAGCTTGGCATCGCCGTCCACAACCACCACGTCATTGACACCCAGATGGTAATTGCCGTCCGGCAGACCCGCCGCCATGATGGAATCGGTGATGGCAACGCATTTTCCGAAGCCTTTCAGGTGAGTCAGCATTCGGACGGTGCCCGGCACCAGATGCAGGCCGTCGCAGATCATCTCGCAGAAAACGTCGCTTTCCAGCACCGCGCCCATGATGGCAGGCTCGTGCTGATGGAACAGCCGCATGGCGTTGAAGGTGTGGGTGCACAGCTCCGCGCCCTTGGCAATGGCCTCCATGGCCTGGGCGTAGGTGGCGCCGGAATGACCGATGCCCACTAAAATACCCAGCTTCTTCGCTTCCGGAATCATGTCCGCCACGCCGGGCACCTCAGGGGACACGGTGATGTAGCGGATTTTTCCCTGAGCCAGCGCCTGATAGTGCCGCAGAAGCTCGGCATCCCCCTGCCGCAGCAGGTGCTCGGGCATGGCGCCCTTGTATTCCGAGGCCAGGAAGGGGCCTTCCAGATGGACACCCAGCAGCTCAGCGGCGTCGGGGGCGCTGGAATCGGCATAGGCGTTGAACTGCCCGATGCACCAGCTTGTCTGCTCCACGGTGTCCGTCAGCACGCTGCCAAGCCACGCGGTGGTGCCGTTGCTTGCAAAGAACCGGCCGATTTTCTGCAAATCCGCCACGTTTGCCCCGTTGACATCCACGCCCACCGCGCCGTGGGTATGGATGTCGATGAAGCCGGGGACGATCTTCATGCCAGACGCATCTACGGTCTCCGCCCCGGCGGGAACGCCGCCGCACAGGGACAGCTTTCCGTCCACCACCCGCAGCGGGATCTCCTGAAAGGCGTGGTCATGGTAGACCTTGCCATTGATAATATAGTAATCCATGGGTTTTTCCTCTTACAGCTCCGCCACGAATTCTGTCAGGCGGATTTTCACATTCTCCTTGCCCTGCAGCAGGGACGCAGGGAAGCCAGCGGAACGCTCACCATAGGCAGCCCGGCGAACCACCGCCCGGTGCCAGTTGCGGAACACGCCCAGAGAAATCCGGCGGGCGTTGTAAATCTCGTTGAAACCGATGGTGACACACCAGTTGGGGAAGTCCTCCAGTGCGCCGCCGAAGTCACCGATGGCGTTGGCGGTGCGGGTTTCCCGGGAAATGGGCAGGATACGGGTCTTCAGCTGGATGAACTCGTCGGGGGTCAGCTCCGGCTGGGCCTCGTTGAAGGCCAGATGTCCGTTGATGCCGATGCCGCCAAAGGCGCAGTCCACGCCGCCCAGCTTCTCGATGAGGTTCGGGATGTAGTCGAGGTTCTCAGGGTCGGGGAACACCCGGTGATCTTCCGGTACGTTCAGCTCCGGGCGGATCTTGGAATAGACGGTGCGCTCCATAAAGCCCCGGAAGCTCAGGGGATGGTCCATGGGCACCCACTTTTTCTCGTCGGTGAGGTACTCGTCCATGTTGATGAACCAGCAGTGCTTCAGGGAAATGTTCTCGGCGTTGACCCGCTCCACGAAGAAGGGGTACTGTCCCACGGGGCCGACAGGGCAAATCAGCACACAGGTCTCCCCTGCCGCCGCCTTTTCCTGAATGATCTCGATCATCTCATCGGCAATGGCCCGGAACACCGTCTCGTTGTCCTTCATACACACCAGGGGGATCTTGGGAGCTGCCAGCAGCTGCCGGGCGTCATAGTGATAATATTCGTGCATTGTGCATTCCTCCAAATAAGGAAACGGGGACGCGAAAGCCTCCCCGTTTCATCCAAATTTATTTCTGGACCTCCAGGTACTCTTTGTAAACCATGTTCCAGATATAGTTCTTCAGCTCGGTAAACCGGGGCAGCATCTTGGACTCCTGATCCCGGGGATAGGGAATGTCGATGTCGATGACTTCCTTGATCCGGCCGGGGCGGGCGCTCATGACCACCACACGGGAAGCCAGCAGAATGGCCTCTTCCACATCGTGAGTGATGAAGAAGCAGGTCTTCATCTCCTCTTCCCAAGTCTTCAGCAGCTCGGTCTGCAGCTGGGTACGGGTCTGGGCGTCCAGAGCGCCGAAGGGTTCGTCCATCAGAAGCAGGCTGGGATTCACGGCGTAGGCACGGGCGATGGCCACACGCTGCTTCATGCCGCCGGACAGCTCCTTGGGATAGGAATTGGTGAACTTCTCCAGACCCACCATTTTGATGTACTTCATGGCGATTTCTTCGCACTCTTCCTTGGACTTCTTCTGGAGCTTCAGACCGAATTCCACGTTTTTCTTTACGGTAAGCCAGGGGAACAGGGCGAAGTGCTGGAACACGACGCCCCGGTCAACGCTGGTGCCCTCCACGGGCTTTCCGTCCACCAGCACTTCGCCGGAGGTAGGCTCCAAAAGGCCCGCCAGAATGTTCAGCAGCGTAGACTTGCCGCAGCCGGAAGGACCGACCACGCAGATAAACTCGTTGTTCCGGATTTCCAGATTGGCGCCGTTCAGGGCAACCACAGGGCCGTTGCGGCCATCATAGATCTTCTTGACGTCCTTAATGACGACCTTCGGGGTCAGATCTCTCGCTTCTCCTGCCATGAGGTCAGTCTCCTTTCAAAGAATTTCAGGGTCTTTTCCGCAACCATACCGATGATGCCAACCACAATGATATAAAGCATCATGGGTTCGGTCTCAAAGGAGGAGCTGAGAGCCCGGATTCGCATACCCAGGCCGGCGGTGGCGCCGGTGGATTCGGCGGCAATCAGGGTGGTCAGGGCCACGGAGATGCCCAGACGGATGGCGGTGATGATGAAGGGGGTTGTCGCGGGGAAGATGACCTTGATGAACAGCACCGTGTCATTGGCGCCCAGCACCCGGGCCGCCTTAATCAGCGTCTCATCCACGTTGATGACGCCCTGGAACACGGTAATGGTGATGGTCAGGAAGGTTGCCAGGCAGATAACGATGATCTGGGGGGCACGGCCCACACCGGCGGCAATCACCACCAGAGGCACATAGGCCAGAGGGGGAATATTACGGACGAACTGAATCCAAGGCTCCACGATGTAGCGCACAGGACGGTACCAGGCCATCAGGAAGGCCACAGGAACGCCGAACAGGAAGCCCAGAGCGAAGCCGATACCGGCAGAGGTCAGGGAGCTTGCCACGTCGCTCCAGAACACGCCGCGGCCGCCGTTGGCCTTGGACGCAGCCATTTTGCTAAAGGAACCGAACACTTCTGTCAGCGGGGGGAACGCACGGGACGTTACAGGATTTGCGGACAGCCAGCTCCACAGCAGCACCGCCGCCAGCAGCGACAGCAGCAGCCATCCCCAGTTGGGAATTTTGCTGACCCAGTCCCCGTTTTTCTTCTTTTGATTCACGTTTTGGGCCTCCTTATAATGATTTTTCGTAAAAAGGGGGAAGGCAACCCGATCGGACTGCCTTCCCAAGGCAAACGAAGTTACTTCGCGGCGGCCTCCATGATGCCGGTCAGAACGAAGTCGGCGGGAGCCAGGGCGGTGGCACCGTCCACAGCGCCGTTGGCGATGAAGGTGGCCTGCTGGTCAGCGTAGTAGCGCAGCAGCTCGCCGTTGCCCAGAACTTCCTGCACCTGCGCGCTGGTCATCCAGGAACCGTCGTAGCGCTGGCCCAGAACGGTCTCGGCGTCGGAGGAGATGACTTCGGCGATGTAACCGGCGACCTCAGTGGCGACGGCGTCATCGGTGGTAGCGGCAGCGGCGTAGTCCATACCCTTGTACATGGCGCGGACGAAGCGAACCAGAATGTCCTCATGGGCATCGGCGTAAGCGGGGTTCACAACCCAGGAGCCGGGGGAGACCATCTTAGCGAAGTCAACGTTGGAGCAGATGTCGGTGGCGTCAGCAGCCTGCGCCAGAATGGTCAGGGAGAAGGGAGACCAGGCGGCGACAGCGTCAACGGAGCCGGACAGAGCGGCGGTGGTCAGAGCGGTGGAATCCATGGACAGGGCATCCACATCATTCATAGTCAGACCGACGGACTCCAGAGCGGTGACCAGAATGGTCTCGGAGGAGGTGCCGGCAGCGTAGCCGATCTTTTTGCCCTTCAGGTCTTCCAGCTTGTTCAGGCCGTTCAGACCGATAATGCAGTCGCCGTCACCCAGATGCTGCAGCAGCAGAACCTTGGCGTTGCCGGTGGAGCACAGCTTGTGGGCGCCGGGTCCGATGTAGGAGATGTCAATGTTGCCGGATTCCATGGCAGCGATCTCGGTGGGGCCATCCTCGAAGGGGATCAGCTCCAGAGTGATGTTCTCCTCGGCGAAGTAGCCCTTGGCCTGGGCGGTGGACACAGCCCACAGAGCGCCCCAGTTGGGCATATAAGCGATTCTCAGGGTCACAGGCTCAGCAGCGGGAGCCTCGGCCTCGGCGGGAACGGCCTCAGTCTGAGCAGGGGCCTCCGTAGCGGCGGGGGCGGGAGCCTGGGTGGCGGCAGGGGCCTGCGTGGAGCCGCAGCCGGCGAGCACGCAGACGATCATGGCGGCAGCCATCAGCAGAGCGATCAGTTTTTTCATTTTTCATGCCTTCCTTTCAAATGTAAGCGATTTTATTGCAACACTCAAAGGAGCGGTACGCCTCGCATCGAGTGCAACAAACGAAAAAGCGGCTGTTTTCTTTTTTTAATTTAAAAATGACTCAGCCGGTTGCATCCCCTGCCGGGGGATTACAAACTCAAAATAGCACAGCCTGTCTATAAAGTCAATCGTTCTCCCCGGGATTTTGGGCAATTCTACCTATTGCACAATTTTCCGCATCCATATTTATGAAAAATATTTAAGGAATTTGGATTCCACTTTTTTCTGTTGATTTCCCCGAAAACAGCAAGTATAATGACAGAAAAACCACATCTGTATCCGGTTTCTCTTCTGTATTGCCCGGTTTCGGGAGAATCGGTTCAGGAAAGGACAGCCGCTTATGTATGAAAAGGGCGCGAATCTCCCGCTGATCAAGCTCCGAAACAATGAACTGGTCAAAAAAATGATCTACCAGCACAGCCCCATCTCCCGCAGCGAGATCGCCCAGGCGCTGCACCTCACCGCTCCCACCATCACCGCCTGCGTCAATCCTCTGGTCAGCGCCGGGCTGCTGCAGGAGTCCATTGCCGAGGTTTCCGGCAATGACGGACGTCCTCTGGGCCGCCGCCCCGCAATGCTGGAATTCGTCCGGGACGCCTACCGGCTGTGCGGCGTGGAGCTCGGGCCTTACCACACCTATCTGGTGCTGACGGACCTGTTAGGAAACATGCTGCGCCGTCAGGAGCTGGAGCGGATGGCGGACGATTACAGTCAGGCCATTGCCCTGCTGGCTCAGTGGATCGGGCAGTTTCTGGCAGGTGAAGACAAGATTTTGGGCGTTGGCGTTGGCCTTCCCGGTTGGGTCATGGGAAAAGCCGGCACCATCTATAACAGCTTCCGAAAGGGTTGGAATGACAAGGATCTGGCCGGGGATCTGAGCCGGATTTTGGGGGTGCCCGTGGTCATGGAAAACAACGTCCGTGCCCGGCTTATTGGCGCCGACCTGTTCGACCGCCGCATTTCCCGGGACCCCGCGGTATACTTCTACACTTCCTTCGGTCTGGCCTGCCCCGTTATGATGGAAGGCAAGGTGCTCTACGGTCTTTCCGCCGGGGCCGGCGAGATCGGCCACACCAGTGTGGATCCCCACGGTCCGCACTGTGCCGTGTGCGGCAAAAACGGCTGTCTGGAATCCGTTGCCAGTGAAAAAGCCATCCTGCGCCGGTGCCGGGCCATGATGGAAGCCGGTGCGGATACCCTGCTGAACGTTCTTGCCCCTTCCCCGGAGGCGCTGACCATTTCGCACGTGCTGGCAGCTCAGGACTGTGACGACAGAGCCGTCAATATGGTGGTGAACGATGCCATCCGGCATCTGTCTGTGTCTCTGGCGGGGATTATCAATCTCATCAGCCCCGAGACCGTGCTGGTGGATGCCCATTTAATGCAGAGCCAGCGCAATCAGGCGCGGATGCTGGAGGTATTGCAGGAAAATATCTACGATCTGTCCATTCATCATTCTGAAATCACCTTCATTCCCTACGACGCCTTCAACGGCGCCCGCTGCGCCGCCGCGCTGGCGGTCAAGGTGCTGCTGCTGGAAGCGAATCAGGAATAAGGCGGTCGGTGACCGCTGACAATGCGTCACGAACACTGGTGGGCAATCTTCGTCCTTCGGGCCCCTCAGCAGGAACGGCTCAGTGAAATTGTGCTTTAGCTGACTAAGAAAACATGTCATTGCGAGCCAGTCCGCAGACTGGGGTGGCAATCCGTATTCCCTTTCGCACTCTGATGACGCAATTTTCAAAAAGGAGAACGGATTGCCGCGTCGCTTCGCTCCTCGCAATGACATCTAAATCAGCAACATTCCCCTTCCGTTGACGATCGTGGTGTGGGGCATGGCCCTGCCCTGTGAATGGTTTTGTGATTTTATCCGAAAAAACGGCACGGTTTTTGCTGTTTCCTCCAATCTTTCCGGAAGGCAGGGAAAGTTTGGGGTTTTGTGTTGACTTTTCTGCCGCCCCATTCTATAATTTTAGCGAGTAGGTAGATATGGCGAGCCTGAAATCGTCATTTTTCTTATTCTTAAATTTATTAATTAATTTATTTAAATAATTGAACAGCATTCAGGAGGTAATTTCTATGGCACTCGTCCCCATGAGAGCAATTCTGGAAGCCGCTGACCGCCACCGCTATGGGCAGGCCGCCTTCAACATGAACAGCTTCGGCCAGATCGAATCTGCCATCCGCATCCATGAGCTGCTGGGTTCCCCCGCCATTTTGCAGGGCGCGGAGGCCTCCAACGCCTTCATGGGCGGGGAGCTGGACTTCATGCACGGCTCCGCCGAGGCCAAGCGCAGGGGTGCAAAGAACATCGGCGACATCGTGAAAAAGTTCGGCGCGGACAGCCCCATCCCCATCGCCCTGCACTTAGATCACGGTAAGTCTCTGGAATCCGTGAAGGCCTGCATCGACGGCGGCTACACCTCCGTGATGATCGACGGCAGCAGCCTGCCCTATGAGGACAACGTGGCCCTGACCCGGGAAGTTGTCAAGTATGCCCATCCCTACGGCGTCACCGTGGAAGGCGAGCTGGGCGTGCTGGCCGGCGTGGAGGATCACGTCTTCTCCGCCACCTCTACTTACACCAATCCTCTGCAGGCCGTGGATTTCTTCAAGAAGACCGGCTGCGACGCCCTCGCCATCAGCTACGGCACCTGCCATGGCCCCAACAAGGGCAAGGATGCCAAAATCCGCAACGAGATTGCCATTGCCATCAAGGAGTGCATTCAGCATGAGGGCATTTCCGGCTATCTTGTCAGCCACGGCTCCTCCACGGTTCCCCAGATCTATGTGGAGCAGATCAACGCTCTGGGCGGCAAGCTGGTGGACGCCTTCGGCATTGACGTGGCCCAGCTGGTGGAGGTCGCAAAGTGCGGCATCAACAAAATCAATGTGGACACCGACATCCGTCTGGCCTGCACCCGCAACGTGCTGCAGCTGTTTACCAAGTACCCTGAGCTGAAAAACAGTCCCTCCATCGGCGGCGTTTACGAGGCGCTCATTGCCAATCCCAAGAACGTTGACCCCAGAAATTACGTTGCCACCGTCATGGACGCCATTCTCTACGGGCAGGAGAAGGACGAGGATGTGTCCCGGCTGATGCAGTGCATGAAGGACGGCGTGGTAGACGCCTGCGCGCCGCTGCTGGTGCAGTTCGGCTCCTTCCGCAAGGCCCAGCTGGTGGAAATGGTCACCTGCGAGCAGATGGCAGAACGTTATAAAAAGGCAGGTATTTGATTATGAAGCATATTTTTCTGAACCTGAAGCGTTTTGACGTGCCGGTCTGCTACGGCGGCGTCAACCGCATTGCCCCTCTGAACGAATGGGGCGGCTACATCGTAAAGAACACACAGGAAGCCCTTAAGAAGTATGACCCCAGCGAAGTGGAGTTCGTCCAGTATTTCCCCGAGGCCCACATTCTGGGCGCGGCGGCGGCCCGGTGTGAAAATAGCCCCGTGCAGGTAGGCTGCCAGAGCGTCTACCGCATGAACACTGCGGTAGGCGGCAACTTCGGCGCCTTCACCACCAACCGTCCCGTCTCCGCCATGCTGGCCTGCGGTGTCGGCGCCACCATCATTGGTCACTGTGAAGAGCGGAACGACAAGATGGGCATTCTGGCGGAAGCCGGTGTCACCGACACCAGGGCCGTCAACCGGCTCCTCAATCAGGAAATCAAGCTGGCGGTGGAGAACGGCATGACCGTGCTGTACTGCATCGGTGAAAAGGACACGGAGCTGGACCGCTGGGACGAGGTTCTGCGGGAGCAGCTGGAAATCGGTCTGGACGGCGTGGACAAGAGCAAGGTGGTCATCGGCTATGAGCCCATCTGGTCCATCGGCCCCGGCAAGACCCCGGCGGGCAAGGACTACATCACCAAGATTGCCCGGTTTGTCAAGGAAGTCACCGGCGGCATCGATGTGGTCTACGGCGGCGGCCTGAAGGTGGACAACGCCGAAATGCTGGCATCTATCCCGGAAATTGACGGCGGCCTCATTGCCCTGACCCGGTTCTCCGGCGAAATCGGCTTCTACCCCGAGGAATACCTGGAAATCATCCGCACCTATCTTGGAAAGTAAGGAGAAATACATATGAAACTGGATTTTGAATACGGCCACGGCCTGATGTCCGCCAACCTGCCCGACAACACCGATGTGTTTATCCCCGGCAAGACCGTGCCCGACCCCGAGTGCCTGCCTCAGGACTGGGATAGCCTGTACAACGCCACCCTGGAGTCCATCCGCAACCCCTACGGAATGCCCGCTCTGCGGGAGCTGGCGGCCCCCGGCAAAACCGTGGTCTTCGTCATTCCCGACATCGTCAAGGGCGGCTGTCAGCCCACCGCCCACCGGAAGGTGGCTATCCGGGCCTGCCTGGACGAGCTGTACGCCGGCGGCGTACGCAAGGAGGACATTCTGTTCATGTTCTCCAATGGTCTGCACCCCCGGGCCACCGTTTCCGAGATGAAGCAGATTCTGGGGCAGGAGCTGTTTGACGAGTTCTACTATACCAACCAGATCACCTCCCACGACAGTGAGGACTACGATCACATGGTGGATCTGGGCACCACCGGCCGGGGCGACCCGGTGCTGATGAACAAGTACGTCTTTGACTGCGACATTCCCATCCTCATCGGTCACACCCAGGGCAATCCCTACGGCGGCTACTCCGGCGGCTACAAGCACTGCGCCACCGGCATCACCCACTGGCGCAGCATCGCTTCTCACCATGTGCCCAAGGTCATGCACCGCAGCGACTTCACCCCCGTGTCCGGTCACAGCCTGATGCGCACCAAGTTTGACGAAATCGGTCAGCACATGGAAGCCAAGATGGGCCACCCCTTCTTCTGCTGTGACGCGGTGCTGGACACCTACTCCCGCCAGATCGCCATTTTCTCCGGCTACGCCAAGGTCATGCAGCCCATCTCCTGGGAATGCGCCGACAAGCGCACCTACGTCCCCTTCGCCGAGGAAAAGTACGACGTGATGGTTTTCGGTATGCCCCAGAACTTCCACTACGGCGACGGCATGGGCACCAACCCCATCCAGATGATGCAGGCCCTGTCCGCGCAGGTCATCCGTCACAAGCGGGTCATGAAGGACAACTGTGTCATTATCTGCTCCTCCATCTGCAACGGCTACTTCCACGACGAGCGGTGGCCCTATCTGCGGGAGCTGTATGAAATGTTCCAGCACGACCACATGAACATCCTGCCCGACATGGACCGCTATGGCGAGTACTTCGCCACCAACCAGGAGTACATCCGCAAGTACCGCTTCGCCAACGCTTTCCATCCCTTCCACGGCTTCTCCATGATGAGCTGCGGACACATCGCCGAGATGAACACCTCCGCTATCTACATTGTAGGCGCTCAGGAACCGGGCATCGCCCGGGGCATGGGTCTGAAAACCCGGGCCACCTTTGAAGAGGCTCTGGAGGACGCCATGAAGAAGTACGTCGGCCCCAACCCCAAAATTCTTGCCCTGCCCCAGACCTTCAAGGTGGGCGCGGTGCACCTGTGCATGAAGGACGAGCCTTATCAGGGATAACCCGGAAAGGAGCCAGCTATGGCCGGAAATCTGATTATCGTACACGGCGGCGGCCCCACCGCTGTAATCAATTCCTCCCTGTACGGCGCCATCCGTCAGGCCCAGGAAAGCCCCGAGGTTGACCGGGTGCTGGTTGCCATCGGGGGCACCGGCGGGCTGCTGAAAGAGCACATCAAGGATGTGACCGACTACCCTGACGAATCCCTGCGGGGGCTGCTGACCAGCCCCGCCTCCGCCATCGGCACCAGCCGGGACGCGCTGGAAAAGCCGGAATACGAGGCCATGGTGCCGATTCTTCAAAAACACAACATCCGCTACGTCCTCATGAACGGCGGAAACGGCACCATGGACACCTGCGGCAAGCTCTACGCCCAGTGCGCCGAAAAGGGCATTTCCGTCATCGGCATCCCCAAGACCATGGACAATGACCTTGCCGTCACCGACCACGCCCCCGGCTTCGGCAGTGCCGCCCGGTATGTGGCGGGCAGCACCGCGGAGCTGTGCTGTGACGTGGAGGGCCTGCCCATTCATGTGGTGGTTCTGGAAACCTCCGGCAGAAACGCGGGCTGGCTCACCGCCGCCGCATCTCTGGCGACCGACAGCTACGCCCACGGCCCCGACCTCATCTACCTGCCCGAGCGGGACTTCGATCAGGAAGCCTTCCTGCGGGATGTAAAAAAGCTGATCGAGGAAAAGGGTCACGGCGTGGTGGTCGCCAGCGAGGGACTGCATTACGCCGGGGGAACGCCCATTGTGGAGCCCATTTTCACCGTGGGCCGGGCTACCTACTTTGGCGACGTGGGCTCCCATCTGGCAAATCTGATCATCAAGGAGCTGGGCTACAAGGCCCGGGCGGAGAAGCCGGGCCTGCTGGGCCGGGCCTCCATGCTCTGGCAGAGCGAAACCGACCGGGAGGAAGCGGAGCGCTGCGGCCGGGCCGCCGTGGACGCAGCCACCGCCGGAGAAAGCGGCAAGATGGTGGCTCTGCGCCGGTGCCCCGGAGAGGGCTACCGCTGCGAGACCTTCCTTGTGGACATCCGGGAGGTCATGATGACCGAGCGGAAGCTGCCGGACGAATTCATCAACGCCGAAGGCAACGGCATTACCGAAGCCTTCCGCCAGTGGTGCCGCCCCTTGTTGGGCAGTCCCCTGCCCAAGCTGATGGATCTGCGCTAACCCACCGCCCCGGCGGCGCCGCCGGGGCGATCTTCCATTTCCATAGGAGGGAACAAACATGAGCAGTCTCTTATTTTTCATCGTCAGCCTGCTGGCTTCCGTGGCGGGAGCCATCTGCGGCATCGGCGGCGGCGTCATCATCAAACCCACGCTGGACCTGTTCGGTCTTGCCAGCGTCAGCACTATCAGCTTCCTGTCCGGCTGCACCGTGCTGTCCATGAGCTGCTATTCCGTGGGCAAGGCCATGCTGGCAGGCGACAGCAAGGTGGACACCAAAACCGGCACGCCCCTGGCGCTGGGCGCCGCCGTGGGCGGTATTGTGGGGCAGAATCTGTTTCGCACAGTGCGGAGTCTCTTTGCCAATCAGAACGCGGTAGGTGCGGTGCAGGCAGGCTGTCTGGCATTGATTACCGTGGGTACCCTGCTCTACACCCTGAAAAAGGCCGGTATCCGGACAAAGCACGTCCGGGGAATCCTGCCCTGTCTGGTCATCGGTCTGCTGCTCGGTATTATGAGCTCCTTTCTGGGCATCGGCGGCGGCCCTATCAATCTGGTTGTGCTGGGCTACTGCTTCTCCATGGACACCAAGGTAGCCGCACAGAACAGCCTGTACATCATCCTGTTCAGCCAGATCGCGAACCTCTTAACCACCCTGATTACCCGCAGCGTCCCGGCCTTCGACATTCTGACGCTGGTGCTCATGGTCTGCGGCGGCATCGGCGGCGGCATGATCGGACGGAAGCTGAATAAAAAGCTGGACAACAAGGCCGTGGATAAGCTGTTTATTGCCCTGATGGCGGTGATCATTGGCATCAGCCTGTGGAATGTATGGCAGTATTCCGGCGTTTGACGGTGTCCCTTTCCCGGAGCGGTTTTTCCGCTCCGGGAATTCTATTGTGTAGTCGCATGGGCCAAAGCTTGCATTTCCAACGCAATCATGGTATGATAGCTAGCAGAAAGCAGGCGGGCTGCGCCGCCGGAAAGGAACCCTACATGAATCGAATCGTTACAATGGTGCTGAAAAATCTGGCGATCGTCCCCGGCGCCTGGTTCAAGCTCTGCAAGTACGCCAAGCACACCGACGACTACCCGGAAATTGAAAAATACCGCCATATTCAGTATATTTTAAAGCACGCCGTCACCGGCGGCAACGTGGATTTGCAGGTCACCGGTCAGGAGAACATCCCGGCGGAGGGCGGCTTCATGCTCTATTCCAATCATCAGGGTATGTTCGACGTGCTGGCCATCGCCGCCACCTGTGACCGGCCTATCGGCGCGGTGCTGAAAAAGGAGCTGTATAATATCCCCTTCCTGCACCAGATCGCCCTGTGCACCAAGTCCTTCTCCATGGACCGGGAGGACGTGCGCCAGTCCCTGACGGTGATTCAGAACGTTACCGCTGAGGTCAAGGGCGGCAGAAGCTACCTGATTTTCCCCGAGGGCACCCGCAGCCGCAAGGGTAACGAAATGCTGGAATTTCACGGCGGCAGCTTCCGCTGCGCCACCAAGTCCGGCTGTCCCATCGTGCCCATCGCTCTGGTGGACTGCTTCAAGGTACTGGATCAGCCCGGCAGCAAGCCGGTATCCGTGCAGGTGCACTATTTAAAGCCCATCACCAGCGAAGAGTATGCGGGCATGAAGCCCGCCGAGGTCGCCGTGCTGGTCAAAGCGCGGATTCAGGAAAAGCTGGACGAGTGTCTGGCAGAAAAGTAATGAATAAGCCTTCCCCGGCGGGGAAGGCTTATTTCTATTTCAGCGCCGCGCTGCTGTTCAGCACCAACGTGCTGTAGAGGAACAGTACGTCCTGTCCGTGGAAGTCCAGATACTGCTCCAGTAACTCCGGCTGAACGTAGCGGATGTCCACAAGCGTCACTTTCGCGTAATCTGTCAGAAGCAGCGGGGCGATGGAACTGCCGAAGGAATCCCGGAAAATCACCAGTTCCCGCCCTGTCCCGGCATTGGGATTTTCGATGGTCAGCAGGGCTTTGGCCCCGGACAGGTACACATCGTACAAATCCCGGCTGTCTAATTTGGTCATATCGTACACGCTTCCCGTTGTGCCCGTCTCATAATCAAAAATGGTACACTGGGACAGGGTGTCGTTTTCCATCAGATACAGGGTGTCCGGTTCCATGGGCAGGGCCGCCTGCCCATAGTACACGCCGTAGAAAGGCCTGTCTACCGGGGTACACCTGTAGTCCTCTGTCTTTGGGGCCGTCACCCCCAATCCTTCACACAAGGCTGTCGCAGCGGGAATCAGGGCTTCCTGCCGCCAGTGGGTGTCGGTGCGGTAATAGTCCTGCCCGGTCAGGGCCGGGCGCAGATCGATTTCTTCTGCCCAGGGCAGCCCCGCTGCCACTCGGGCGTACAGGGCGTCGTAGTCCATAGCGAGATGCCCGCTTTCCTCCGCCAGATAGTAGCCCTTGTCCGGGACAATGGCGTAAAAGCACCGGTTTTCTTGCAGATATTGGTCATAAATCCGCTGGAACCGTCCAAGGGCGTGGTTTACAGAATCTCCGTTCAGGGGGTACTCCTGTTTGACGGCGGTGCCGTTTGTCAGGTAGATACCGTTGTTGTCTTTCTGCCCCAGTACCCCAGTGTGAAACAGGGATTTGACGCTGCGGAAAGACTGCCGCAAAGGGAACTGGTCTAAGCTGTAGCTTTCAAAATCCTCGCGGAATTTGCCGGAAAGCAGCGTTTGGACGGAAAAGGCCGGTTTCTGGGCCAGCGGGCGGCGTTCCGCTTCCGAAATCTGCCTGCTTGGGATAACCCATGCCCAAAGCGCCAGCGCCCCCCAGAGAACCAGCACAAAAATGGTCTGATGTTTTTTCATGGCGCTACCTCAGAATCGGAAATACAGGAAGGGGCTGAAGGAGCCGTCCACCAGATAGGCGGTGCAGGTCAGCAGCAGCCCCAGCCAGAGAATCGGTTCCAGCGCCTGCGTCAGCTTCTTCCCCTCCAGTTTCCGGGCTGTTCGTTTGACCAGCGGCGTGGCCCCGATGCAGGCCACAATCAGCAAGGGCGCATAGCTTCGCAGATAATAACCGGTTTCCGTCGTGAACAGAGGCAGCCCGGCACAACCGAACAGGGCCGCGAAATCGCTCCCGGCCTGGGGAAGCGACTCGGCGTTGAACAGGACAAAACTCAGCACCACCGCCAGCAGCACATAGCCGTGGCGAACGGCGTTCGGCAGCTTTTGCAGCCCCGGCAGAGCCTTTTCCATCAGCAGCAGCGCCGCGAACAGCAGCCCCCACAGCACAAAATTCCAGGCCGCCCCGTGCCACAGGCCAGTAAGCATCCACACAACGAGGATATTTCGCACCCATTTCGCCTTGCTGACCCGGTTGCCGCCCAGGGGGATATACACATAGTCCCGGAACCAGCTGCCTAGGCTCTTATGCCACCGCCGCCAGAATTCCGTGATGCTTTTTGAAAGGTAGGGATAGTCGAAATTCTCCGGAAAATGGAAGCCGAAAATTCGGCCCAGGCCAATGGCCATGTCGGAATACCCGGAAAAATCGAAGTAAATGTTCAGAGTAAACGCAATTGCGTACAGCCACGCGAACGCCACGGATGGCGACCCGCTGTCCCGGTAGAGCTTTACCAGCATGGCAAGGTTATCCGCCAGAATGACCTTTTTCGCAAGGCCCATGAGGAATCGCCGCAGACCCAGCCCCACATTTTCCCAGCTGTGGGTTCGCCCATCCAGCGCCTTCGCCACATCGGAATAGCGGACGATGGGGCCGGCAATGAGTTGGGGGAACAGAGCAACGTAGGCCCCGAAGGCGATGAGATTTTTCTGAGACGGCACCGTGCCCCTGTACACATCCACGGTGTAGCTCAGGCACTGGAAGGTGTAGAAGCTGATGCCCACGGGCAGGGCCAGCTTCAGAAGCGGCAGGCGCAGGCCGGTGACGGCATTGACGCTGGCGACGAAAAAGTCCGCGTATTTGAAAAGTCCCAGCAGTCCCACGCCCACGGCAATGGACAGGGTCAGCCACGCCTTTTTATGGTGCTGGCTGCGCCCGATGGCAAGGCCGCACAGGTAGAATACCACGATGGTGAAAACCATCAGGAGCAGCAGCTTCGGCTCCCCCCAACCGTAGAACGCAAGGCTTGCGAGAAGCAACACGGCGTTTTTCCCCCGCCGGGGAGCGAGGAAGTACACCGCCAGCACCGCCGGGAGAAAATAGTATAAAAATGGGATGCTGGAAAAGATCATAGGCGTTCCTCATTTTTGAATAATGGCAGCGGCAATGCCGCTGCCATATCTATCAGATTACAAAATCACAGGTTCTTCCCGCCACGCTCTGGAAGGCGTCCACAAAGGACTGGGCGGTCATGTCACCGGTGGTGGACACCATAATCAGCATCACCACATCGCCGATGCCTGCCACCTTCAGGTCGTCCGCCTCCACGCATATCCACTTCCGGGGGTCCACGCCGGACTTCATGCTTTCCGCCACGGCTCTGGTATCCGCGCCCTCGGCGGTGCGCACCATGACCATGGAGAAGGCCAGAGAGCCCATCATCGGCTCGTAGGCGGCAGCCTCGGTGAGTTGGGAAGCGTCGTCAAGGCCGGTG
>JAXEXE010000158.1:0-12751 GCA_034113565.1 Faecousia sp. | reverse complement strand
TTTGCTTCTTTGCGCGCTGCTTTTCACGCTGCTCCTGACCGGCTGTGCCATGCGCACGGTGGAGGAAATGTACGCCCTGCCCAAACGGTCGGAGGAATATAAGGAATTGCAGGCCGCCATTGACACGGCGATGTACGGCATGACCTTTTCCTCGCCCCAGTCCGGGGAGAACCAGCAGACGGTGCAAATGGCGGACCTGAACGGCGACGGGCTGGACGAATATCTGGTGTTTGCCAAGGGCGCTACGGAAAAGCCCCTGCAGGTGCTGATTTTCCAGCAGGATGAGAGCGGCAAGTGCCGGACGCTGGACACCATCGGCTTCAACGGTCAGGCCTTTGAGCAGGTGGAGTACGTGGATTTTGACGACCGGCCCGGCAAAGAGCTGATTGTGGGCTTTCAGGTCAGCGATCAGGTACTGCGCAGCGTGGCGGTGTTCACCTTCCGAAACGGCAGCGCGGAGCTGCTGCTGATGAACGGCTACAGCAAAATGCTGCCCTGCAATTTAAGCGGCGGCAGAAGCGAGCTGATGGTTCTGCGCCCCGGCGAGGAGGAAAACGAGCGGGGCATGGCGGTGCTCTACAGCTACCGGGACGGTCAGATCGTCCGGTCGGTGGAGACGGAGCTTTCCGAGCACCCATCCCGCATCCGCCGCATTACAACGGGGAAGCTTCAGGACGATGTTCCGGCGGTGTTTGTCACCAGCTCCTCCGGAGACAATACCATTGTGACGGACATTTTCGCGGTGAAGGACGGGGAATTTACCAATGTATCCTTCTCCACGGAGGCCGATACCAGCATCGGCACCCTGCTGAATTATTACGTCTACGCGGAGGATATTGACGCCGACGGCATTCTGGAGCTGCCGGGACTCATTACCATGAAACCGGTGGGCTCCTGGCGGGAGGATGAGCAGAAATTTCTGCTGCGCTGGTACTCCCTGGATTCCGAGGGCTGGGAGCTGGACAAGATGTACACCTTCCACAATTATCTCGGCGGCTGGTATCTGCAGCTGGACGGGGCCTGGGCAAGCCGCCTGACGGTGGAGCAGGAGCACGGCTGCTACAGCTTCTATGTCTGGGATGAATCCTACCAGATGGCGACACCGCTGTTTACCTTATATGTATTTACCAGCGTGGACCGGGACGAGCTGGCATCCCAGAACGGCAGGTTCCCGCTGTACCGTTCGGAGGGCGTGGCCTACGCGGCCCAGCTGGACATTGCCGCGCCGGAATATGATATCACTGAGAAAAGCCTGCAGGACAGCTTCCACCTGATTCGTCAGGACTGGCAGACGGGTGAGACTTGAACAGAGGGAGAAGAATATGAAAAAAGTTCTGATTATGGAAGATGAATTGAATATCCGCAGCTTCGTGGTCATCAATCTCAGACGCGCCGGTTACGATGTGATCGAGGCGGGGGACGGACAGGAAGCGCTGGATGCCATTGCCGCCAACCCGGACGCGGGGGTCGCCATTCTGGACATCATGGTTCCCGGCGATATGGACGGCTTTGAGGTCTGCCGCCGGATCCGGGCCACCAACAAGCAGATGGGCATTATCATGCTCACCGCCCGCACCCAGGAGATGGATAAGGTCACGGGCCTGATGACCGGCGCGGACGACTATGTGACCAAGCCCTTCTCTCCCGCGGAGCTGACCGCCCGGATTGACGCCCTGTACCGCCGCATCGGCGGAGACACCAATGTCAGCTCGGAGCTGATTATCCAGGGCCCCTTTGTCATGAACACCCGGAATCACACCCTGGAAAAGAGCGGCAACCGGATTCGCCTGACCCAGGTGGAGTATGCCATTTTGAAGCTGTTCATGCTGAATCCCGGCCGGGCCCTGTCCCGGGAGGACATTCTGGCGGCGGTCTGGGGCCGGGACTACGACGGGGAGCTGAAGATTGTGGACGTGAACATCCGCCGTCTTCGCATCAAGATCGAGGACGATACCGCCAACCCCACCTACATCACCACCGTCTGGGGCCTTGGCTATAAGTGGGGCGCGTAAGCGGTGTTGGATTTTAAATCGATCCTCCATGTGGGCGGCCTGCGCAAGCGGTGGCTGATGAACACGGCCAGCGTGGTGCTGGCGCTGGGGCTGGTGTGCGTGATGGCGGTGACGGCCTCTTTCGCGGTCTATTACTACTCCAATATGGAGTCGGATATGAAGTACCGGGCCAAGACCACTACGGATTTCTTTGCCGCGTATATCGATCAGGCCTACCACGAATATTACCAGTCCTGCATCACCTACGCCCAGACCTTCGAGAATAAGGACAGCATCGAATTGCAGTTTATCAACCGGGACGGACAATTGGTTGCTTCCTCTTACGGGCAGTGGGCGGGGCAGGCGCCTTCCACGCCGGAAATCGCCACGGCAGTGGAGAGCCGCTACCCGGTGCCGTATCTGGGCAAGGACCCCAGTACCGGGGAGCGGATTATGGCGGTGTCCAGCCCCATGATTTACAGCAATGGTGAGGTTATCGGCGTTCTGCGCTACGTCACCTCCACCCGGAAGGTGGACGCGCAGATTTTACAGGTGGCTCTGGTGAGCATGGCTGTGCTGACGGTGGTCATGGCGGCGGTGCTGGTGAGCAGCAATTTCTTCCTCCGCTCTGTCATGAATCCCGTGGCGGAGATTACGGAAAAGGCCCAGCGCATTGCCTCCGGAAGCTACGGCGTGCAGATTCAGACCAAGTACCGGGATGAGATCGGCGCGCTGGCGGATACCATTAACGAAATGTCCAATAAAATCGCCCAGAATGAGAAAATGCAGTCGGAATTTATATCCCAGCTGTCCCACGAGCTGCGCACGCCGCTGACCGTCATCAACGGCTGGAGCGAAACCCTTCTGGCGGACGAAAACATGGACGCGGAGACCCGGCAGGGCATGAAGATTATTTCCAGCGAGGCCAAGCGCCTGACGGATATGGTCATGGATTTGCTGGACTTCACCCGGATGCAGGATGGGCGCATGACGCTGGCGGTGGAGATGACCGACCTGCGCAGTGAGTACGAGGACACGGTGTTCATGTACGGCAGCCGCCTTTCTCAGGACGGCATTCAGCTCATCTACAAGGAAAATGACGAGGATATCCCGGAGATTCCCTGTGATCCCCAGAGAATGCGGCAGGTGTTCCTGAATATTCTGGACAACGCCGCCAAGCACGGCGGGGCGGGCAAGCGGATTGAGACGGATATACACTACGACGGGGAGCAGGTAATCGTCCGGATTCGGGACTTTGGCCCCGGCATCCCGGAGGACGAGCTTCCTCTCGTGAAAAAGAAATTCTACAAGGGCAGCTCCAGCGTCCGGGGCACCGGCATCGGCCTGGCGGTCTGCGACGAGATCGTGGAGATGCACGGCGGCACACTGACGCTGGAGAACGCGGAGGGCGGCGGCACGCTGGTGACGGTGCGCCTGCCCGCGGCCCACTAAGGAGAAAACCATGGCAGATACAAAGCAGCAGTGCTGTGAAAAATTCAAGACCATGATCGGCGGTCAGGCGCTGATCGAGGGCATCATGATGCGAGGGCCCGACAAGGACGCCGTCGTGGTTCGCAGGGAAGAGGGCTTAAGCATTGAGACGATGCCAAGAAAGAAAAATCCCCCAAAATCCTACAAAAACCTCCCCTTTATCCGGGGCGTATTCAACTTTTTCGATGCCCAGGTGGTGGGCATCAAGGCCCTGCTCCACTCGGCGGATCTGGCCCCCGAGGAAATGCAGGAGGAGCCTTCCAAATTTGACCAGTGGCTGGAAGAAAAGCTGGGCAATGAAAAATTCCAGCAGGCCGTGGTGGGCATAGCGGTCACCATGGGTTTAGGACTGTCCATCCTGCTGTTCTTCCTGCTGCCCATGGTCATCGGCGGCTTCTTTGACCGCTGGATTCACAATAATCTGGCCCTGAATCTGGTGGAGGGCCTTATCCGCATGGTGATTTTCCTTGCCTATATGTTCCTGGTTTCCCGGATGCAGGAGATGAAGCGGGTGTTCGCCTACCACGGCGCGGAGCACAAGACCATCCGCTGCTATGAGGCGGGGCTGCCCCTGACGGTGGAAAACGTGCGGATGCAGACAAGGCTCCACCCCCGCTGCGGCACCAGCTTCCTGCTGGTTGTCATGGTGATTTCCATTCTGGTGTTCTCCGTGGCGTCCTCGGCGCTGCTGGCGGCGGTGCCGGCACTGGAAGCTATCCGGGGCAGTTTCGGCTACCGGCTGCTGATGATCGCCTTCAAGCTGCTGCTTCTGCCGCTGGTGGTGGGCATCACCTACGAAATCAACCGCTGGGCGGGCCGCCATGACAACGGCTTTACGAAAATTCTCACCGCTCCCGGCATGTGGCTGCAAAATTTCACCACCAATGAGCCGGACGACTCCATGATCGAGGTGGGTATTGCCGCCGTGGAAGCGGTGCTTCCCGAGCAGGAGGGCGCCGACCGATGGTAAAGCAGTACGGCGCGCTGTATCAGGACACCCGCCGCCGGCTACTGGAAACGGAGGACGCCCAGGATGCCGGGGTGCTGGCCCGGATGCTCATTTGCCATGTGTCCGGCAAGGATCAGGCCCGGTTTCTGGCGGAACGGGATTTATACGCCGATGAAAAAATCGTGGCGGGGGTGGAAGCGGGCCTGAAACGGCTCCTTGCGGGAGAACCCATCGCCTACATCTTAGGCCAGTGGGAATTCTATGGCCTGCCCATGATCGTGTCCCCCAAGGTGCTGATCCCCAGAGACGACACCTGCGCTGTGGCTGAACTGGCAATTAAGCAGGCGTTGTTTCTCGACAAAGACCCCCGGATTCTGGACCTGTGCTGCGGCAGCGGCTGCATCGGTCTGGCGGTAGCCAGCCGGGTGAAGGACGCCAAGGTGACGCTGGCGGATGTGAGTCTGGATGCCCTCGCGGTAGCCAAGGAAAACGCGTCCCTCAATAAGCTCACCGGACGGGTGCGATGCGTGCAGGCGGACGCCTTGAAGCCCGCCTTCCCGTTTTTGGGAAAATTCGACCTGATTGTCTCCAATCCCCCCTATATTACGGGCCTGGAAATGCAGGAATTGCCGAAAAGTGTCAAGGACTACGAACCCCATCTGGCCCTTTACGGCGGCGAGGACGGCTTGAATTTTTACCGCTCCATTGTAAAGAATTTTGCCCCGGCGTTGAAGCCCGGCGGCTTCCTGTGCTTTGAGTTCGGCATGGGGCAGGGGGACGCTGTGTGCAGGATTCTTCGTGATAACGGGTATACCATTCTGGAACGAACCAGAGATTATAATGACAGAGAACGTGCTGTTCTGGCGCAGTACGGCAGGAAGGAAGTATGATGTATGGCAACGAAAAAAACGGCTTATGAAGCGCCCGCTCCCGCTTCTGACAAGAAAAAGGCATTGCAGACCGCACTGGCCCAGATCGACAAGAGCTTCGGCAAGGGCACGGTCATGCGTCTGGGCGACCGCCCGGAGATGAACGTGGAGGCCATCCCCACCGGCTCTCTGGCTCTCGACGCGGCGCTGGGCATCGGCGGTGTACCCCGGGGCAGAATCATTGAAATCTACGGCCCCGAGTCCTCCGGTAAGACCACTCTTGCCCTGCACATTCTGGCGGAAGCCCAGAAGCGGGGCGGTGAAGTGGCCTTCGTGGACGCGGAGCACGCCCTGGACCCGGTGTATGCCGCGGCGCTGGGCGTGGACACCGACAATCTGCTGGTTTCCCAGCCGGACACCGGCGAACAGGCGCTGGAAATCACCGACGCGCTGGTGCGCTCCGGCGCCATCGACGCGGTGGTGGTGGACTCCGTGGCCGCGCTGGTGCCCAAGCAGGAAATCGAGGGCGAAATGGGCGACACCTTTGTGGGCCTGCAGGCCCGGCTCATGTCTCAGGCCCTGCGAAAATTGGCGGGCACCATCGCCAAGACCAACTGCGTGGTTATCTTCATTAACCAGCTGCGTATGAAGATCGGCGTCATGTACGGCAACCCCGAGACCACCACCGGCGGCAACGCCCTGAAATTCTACGCCTCCGTCCGTCTGGATGTGCGGCGCATTGAAGCCATCAAGGAGGGCGGCAACGTCATCGGCAACAAGACCCGTGTCAAGGTGGTCAAGAATAAGGTGGCCCCTCCCTTCCGGGAAGCGGTGTTCGAGATCATGTACGGTCAGGGCATCTCCAAGTGGGGCGAGCTGGTGGATCTGGCGGTGCAGATGGACATTATCCAGAAGAGCGGCAGCTGGTTTAGCATGGGCGACGAGCGCATCGGTCAGGGCGCCAACGCGGTGAAGGAGTATCTCATCAACAACCCGGACATTGCCGCGCAGGTGGAAGCCCAGGTGCGGGAAAATCTGTGGAAGCTGAACACCGGCGCGCCGAAAGCCCCCGCCAAAGCGGCGGACAAGGCGGTAGCCGTGGATGCCGACGATTTCAGCGATGAGGATTGATGCCTTAAAAAATGCTCCCGACCGGGCGGGCCGGTATTGGGTCACCTTTTCCGACGGCTCCCGGCTGGGGCTGTACCGGCAGACCGTGGAGGACTTCGGCCTGTACCCGGGCAAGGAACTGGACGAGCAGGAATTGGAACGTCTGAACGTGGAGGCGGGAAAAATGTCCGCCAAAATGCGGGCGGTTCGAATTGTTTCCGCGTCCAGCGTGTCCAAACGGGACCTGCAGCAGCGGCTGGTGCGCAAGGGGGAGGACCCGGAGCAGGCCAAGGCGGCGGTTGCGTGGATGGAAGACCTGCATCTGGTGGACGACCGGGCCACCGCCGAGCAGGTGGTGCGCTCCTGTATCTATAAGGGCTACGGCCTTCAGCGCGCCAAACAGGCCCTCTACGAAAAGCAGATTCCCAAGACCTGTTGGGATGAGGTGCTGGAAGATTATCCCGACCAGTTGGGGAAAATTCAGGACTTTCTGCGCGCCCGTTTGGATGCCGATTCCGACGAAAAGCAGAAAAAGCGGGCCATCGACGCCCTGATTCGCCGGGGCCACAGCTACGGCGCGATAAAAAAAGCAATGGATGCACTGTCCTTTGAAACTGAGGACGTGTTTGAGGATTAAACTATGGCAAATATTGGATTTATTTCCCTTGGCTGCGCGAAAAATCAGGTGGACTGCGAGCGGATGATGTACCGCGTGCAGGAAGCCGGGCACACCGTCAAGGAGGATATCGTGGGCAGCGATGTGGTGGTTATCAACACCTGCGGGTTCATCGACTCCGCCAAGTCGGAAGCCATCGACTATATTTTGCAGACCGCCCAGCTGAAGGCGGAGGGGCTGGTGGGCAAAATCTTAGTCACCGGCTGCCTGTCCCAGCGGTATCAGGGGGACATTCTCAAGGAGCTGCCCGAGGTGGACGGCATTTTGGGCACCGGCAGCTATACGGAGATTGTGCCCGCCATCGAGGCCCTGCTGGAAGAAAGAAAAGTAGAGGACTTTGGCTCCATTGACGCTCCCGAGCAGGAGACGGGCCGGGTGGTCACCACCCCGGAGCACTACGCCTTCCTGAAAATCGCCGAGGGCTGTGACAACCGCTGTGCCTACTGCATCATTCCTTACCTGCGGGGTAGGTACCGCAGCCGTCAGCTGGACGACATCCTCTACGAGGCCCGGCTGCTGGCGGACAGCGGCGTGAAGGAACTGATGGTGGTGGCCCAGGACACCAGCCGCTATGGCACGGATTTCCCGGAGCACAAGCGGCTGCTTCCCGAGCTGCTGCGGCAGCTGTGCCAGATTGACGGCCTGCACTGGATTCGGGTGCACTACGTCTACCCGGACGAAATTGACGATGAACTGATTGACGTGATTGCCACGGAGCCGAAGATCGTCAAATATCTGGACATCCCCATTCAGCACTGCAACGATAAAATTCTGAAACGCATGAACCGCCGGGGCGACGGAGAATTTCTTCGGAATTTACTTGCCAAGCTCCGCGCCCGGATTCCCGGCCTTGTCATCCGCACCAGCCTGATTACCGGCCTGCCCGGGGAGGGCGAGGAGGAGTTCCGGGAGCTGTGCGACTTTCTGCGGGAGACCCGGATGGAGCGGGTGGGGGCCTTTGCCTTCTCTCCCGAGGAGGGGACGCCTGCCGCGGAAATGGAGCATGTGGACGCGGAAACCGCTCAGAAGCGGGCAGAGATTGTGGAAATGCTCCAATCCGAAATCATGGACGAATACAATGCTTCCCTGATTGGCAAGACCATGGAGGTGCTGGTGGACGGCTACGACGAGGAAGCAGAGCAGTTCTACGGCCGCACCTACGCCGACTCTCCCGACATTGACGGCCGGGTGTGGATTGCGTCCGACGAGCCGGTTCAGGAGGGCGCATTCGTGATGGTGACCATCGACGGCTGCCGGGAGGGCGACCTTTCGGGATATGTTGAGGAGGAATGAAAAAGATGACCACTGCAAGTAAAATTACCCTGTCCCGGGTGCTGATGATTCCGGTGTACCTTGTGACCATGTACTTATCCCACGGACAGACGGGGCTGTGGATGTACGTTTCTCTGGCGATTTTTGTGGCTGCCAGCCTGACGGATTTCGTGGATGGCTACATTGCCCGGCATTACCATCAGGTGACGGACTTCGGCAAATTCCTGGACCCTCTGGCGGATAAGCTGCTGGTAATCGCCGCCATGTGTATGTTCTGCCAGTGGGGGGTGTTCCCGGCCTGGGCGCTGATGATCGTGCTGACGAGAGAGTTCGCCGTCACGGGCCTGCGGCTCATTGCCGTCCAGAAGGGCACCGTCATTGCCGCCGGCTGGAGCGGCAAGGTCAAGACCGCCAGCACCATGGTGGGCCTGTGCGTCATGATGGCCCTGCCCGGCATCGCCGTTCTCAACTGGGTGGTCATCGCCGTCATCGTAGTCACCACCCTGTATTCCGGCATCGAATACTTCGTCCAGAACTGGAAATGTCTGGCGGATTGATTATTGTCCACGAAATTGTCCTTCTCGCGTACCAATGCCTTCCCCTTTGGGGAAGGTGCCCTCGAAGGGGGCGGAAGAGGGCAGAGCCGCTTTGGACATTCAACAGTGTTTCGGCGAAATGGTATTTGCCTCTTCCGACCTCGCTGACGCTCGGCCACCTTCCCCAAAGGGGAAGGCTTAGTTTGCTGTATCATCCTGTAGCATAAACGCCTTTGGGGCCTGCTGCTTTCTTGCGGCAGGCCTGTTTTCTGCGAAAAAGATCGAACGGCGTCTGACAAAAATTACTGGTACGGTGTGGTATCATGATCCTGTAAAAAGCCTGCAAGGAAAGGCGACAGGAGGGATACAAATGGCAAAGAAAAAGCAGGAGGGAGCAGTCTGGTTTCGGATGTTTCGGAATATCCGGAACGTGGTGGACGCGGTGCCGGACGAAAGCGCCGGTGCGGCCCTGAAAGCGGTTTTCGCGTACTTTGACACGGGGGAACTGCCAACCAATCTGGACGCGCTGGGCTATGCCCTGTTTCTGACCATCAAACCGGCGGTGGACGAATCCAATGAAGATTATGAGAAGGCGGTGGCTGCCGGGCGCAGAGGAAGCCAAAAGCGCTGGGGAGGGGAGGATAGCCCCCCTATAGCCCCCCTAACAGAAGAAGAAACAGAAACAAAAAAAGAAATAGATAAAAATATATATCAAGAAACAGACCCGCCGCGTCGCTCCCTGCCCAATGCGCTGGTCGCGGAGATGGATTTTAACGAACGCCGGGAGCGGGCGATAGAAAAGCTGCGGAACTATATCGCTTGATAAGTAGAGCCATATGTGCTATACTGGGGCGTATCTCAACGAAACGAGGGTTTACCATGATTGATAAGGAAATCAGCGAGATTCGGCGGCATCTGCGCCGGGATCGCAGCAATATGACCGCCATCTACGGATGTTTCGTCAACGACAACAAGGAGATTATCTCCGAATTCCGCCAGTCCATGGGCATTATGCCGGAAAACGAGGGGGATAAGTATTTTGCCCTTCTGCGGCGCACCCTGTCCGGCTCCATCGGGCGCAACCTCATTGATATCACCTTCAAAACCAGTCAGGTGGCTTCTTCTCCCGAGCACAAGCTGCTGATGGATCTGCGCGCTTCCCAGCTCAAGGACGATGAACTGCGGCTGAGCTTTTACCAAAAGATCATTGATTCCGTGGTGCTGGAGGGAAACTACCTGATTCTGCTGGGCTATGACACCTATGACGTGCCCTTCAAGTCCAGGGACGACGCCTTTCAGAAGGATAATTCCGACGAGACGTATTCGTACATTCTGTGCTCCATCTGCCCCGTCAAGCAGACCAAGGGCGGGCTGCACTACATCCCGGAAGAAAAGACCTTCCACGACGGGGCCGGCAGCCAGATGATCTCCGCCCCGGCTCTGGGCTTCCTGTTCCCGGCCTTCGACAACCGCTCCACCAATATCTACAATACCCTGTACTACACCCACGACGTAAAGACCAGTCAGGACGCCCTGATTGAAACTCTGTTCAACGCCCCGGTGCCCCAGCCTGCCGAGGAGCAGAAGAAGACCTTCGAGGCCCTGCTCACCACCTCGCTGGGCGACGAGTGCAGTCTGGACGTGGTGCAGACGGTTCACGACCAGCTCCGGGAGCGGATTGCCCTGCACAAGGAGGCCAAGGTGCCGGAACCTCTGATGATCGCCAAGGCGGATGTGAAGGAGGTACTGGCGGCCTGCGGTGTCAGCGAGGAGCACTTGAGTAAGTTCAGCGTGGACTACGACGAGGCCTTCGGCTTTGAAGCCGACCTGCATCCCAAGAACATCATCGACGATAAGCACTTTGAGCTGAAGACCCCGGACGTGGTCATCAAGGTGGACCCCACCCGGAACGATCTCATCGAGACCCGGGTCATCGGCGGCGTCAAGTACATCATGATCTGCGCCGACGAAGCGGTGGAGGTCAACGGCGTGAATATCACCATTGCCGACGAGGACAAGGAACCGGCGAAGGTTTGAAAAGGGGAATTTAGAGAATCAGCCTGTCATTGCGAGCCAGTGCGCACACTGGCGTGGCAATCCGCTTCCCTTTTCATGTTCCGATAGCGTACTCGTTACCAAAAGAAGTACGGATTGCCACGTCGCTTCGCTCCTCGCAATGACATTCTGGTTAATCGGCTAAAGCACAATATACTCGATCAATACGAAAAACGCTGTCATTCCGCAAATGTGGAATGACAGCGTTTCTATTTATTCCTTTACCCCTTGGACTTTTCCACAATGCCGCAGATGATGTCGACGCACTGTTCGATGCCCAGGGTGCTGGTGTCGAGGCATACATCATAGTTTTGGGCCTGACCCCAGGTTCTGCCGGTGTAGTGCTGGTAGTTGACCCGGCGGCGCTTGTCCTTCTCGTGCAGGCGGGCTTCCGGGCTCTTGTCGGACTCGCCGTAGCGGTGGACGATGCGGTCTGCCCGGAAGGCGATATCCGCGCAGATGAAGGTATGCAGGGCGTCCTTGCGGTCCTTCAGGATATAGTCGGCGTTCCGGCCCACGATGACGCAGGGGCCTTTCTCCGCCAGCTGCAAAATCACGCTGCACTGGATGTTCCACAGAAAATCCGCCGTAGACAGGCCGTTCATGACACCGGGCACGCCCTGGGGCGCGAAGGCGTAGGAGAACAGGCTGCTGCCGGGGGAGTGCTCGCCGTTTTCCTCCACGAATTTGGGGGCAAAGCCGGACTCCAGGGCGATCTGGTCCACCAGCTCCTTGTCATAGAAGGGGATGCCCAGCCTTTCCGCCACCATATGTCCTACAGTGCGTCCGCCGGAACCGAATTCCCGGCTGATGGTGATGATTTTCTTTTCCATAAAGTTACCTCCTGACGAGAATCAATGGCTTCTCTTGGGATTATTATAGTAAATCTGACGGCGAATGTCAATGACGGGCTGCTGGTTTTGTGAAATATGCTTATCGGCTTCATTCAGCTATATTGTTCTTTAGCGGAATAAGAATGGATGTCATTGCGAGCCAGTGCGCTTAAGTGGCGTGGCAATCCGTTCCCCTTAAAATGTCCCGATTTTGCACCTGTTACCAAGGAGAAAACGGATTGCCACGTCGCTTCGCTCCTCGCAATGACACCTAAATCAACAATGTTCTGCTTTATCTGACGGGGGGCTTACGGCTTTGTGTGGTGAAACCCTGCTTTTTTCAATAATCTTTTATTGATTATTGAAAAATATATGCTATAATTAAAATGTGTAGTTATATGCCTTCGAGCATTTCTTTTTGAAAAAACATTTTGAAGTTATTAAGGAGTAGAAAATGATCACAGTATCCAATCTCGGTATGCAGTTCGGCGGCCAGTGGCTGTTCCAGCACGTTGACCTGCAATTCCTGCCCGGCAACTGCTATGGCATTATCGGCGCCAACGGCGCGGGCAAATCCACCTTCCTGCGGATTCTCACCGGCGAACTGGATTCCACCACCGGTTCCATCACCGTCGACCCCACCAAGCGGGTGTCCGTTCTGAAGCAGAACCAGAACGCCTATGATGAATATACCGTCCTCGACACCGTCATCATGGGCAACCAGCACCTGTACGACGTGATGAAGGAGAAGGACGCGCTCTACGAAAAGCCCGACTTTTCCGAGGAGGACGGCATGCGCGCGAGCGAACTGGAGGCCGAGTTTGCCGACATGGACGGCTGGGAAGCGGAATCCGACGCATCGAAGCTTCTGCAGGGTCTCGGCATCCCGGTGGAGCTGCACTACGATCTCATGGGCAATACCGACCCGCGGCTGAAGGTCAAGGTGCTGCTGGCGCAGGCGCTGTTCGG
>JAXEXE010000157.1:0-12544 GCA_034113565.1 Faecousia sp. | reverse complement strand
GCTGTTCATCAGCCCCACCCATTTCATGGGGTCGCTGGCTTTCAGAGCTTCCGTCACCCCCGCCGACTGCATCAGTCTGGGCATCATCTGCTCCAACCGCCTGTTCGCCGTTTCGTCGATCTCCCTCAGATGGGGGTACAGCTTCTCGGACAGGATAAGACTGTTCCACAGCACCGGGCGATTCTCTTGCAGGTACTTCTTCCGCAGCCTCCCATACTTGCCCAGGGGCTGTGTCTCCTGCTGGGACAGGCTCAGATTGGGAATCCAGTAGTCCCCGCTGCGTGTGTAGGTCAGTTCGTTCATTTTCTTGGCTCCTTTCAGACAGCTTTTCGCGTTCGTATTTTTTGATGGTGACTTCGATACTGCGCAGGACTGTTTCGCTGATCTCACTGACGGCGCTGCCCAAAGCGAAAACCGTCTGCGGCGTATTGAAGTCAAAGACCGGCATGAACTCCTCCGGGGCAAAGTGGGCATCAGCCGCCAGCCCGCACCGGGACAGCAGGGCGTAGGTGGTGCTGACGGTGGCTGCGTTGAGGAATGCCACGCCTTTGTCATAGTCATGATACCCCTCCAGATACGATCCGTCAACGATGCCGAGAATGTCCTGCTGGTGGGCGAGGAAATATTCTGTAACTTTGACGGAGGAAATCTGCTCCAGCTGCTCTGTGATGCTGCCATCATTGGGAACGGCAAACTGTTCCTCCAGAGCGGCGGAAACTGCCTGCTCATGGTCCGGGCGGTATTCCCAGAGGTAGGGGCTGCGGGAGCGTTCCGTGGTGCGAGTGTCTGCCACATCGAACACATATTTCAGCTTCGGAGCGTCCCCGGAGTGGTCGATCAGGGCGATGCCTTTCGCGCCCCGTCGAACATAGCGCCCCATTCGCTTGTTCCACAGATCATAGTCCGCGCAGGCGGTGGCGTCGGGCCGCTGGGCGTAGATCATGAGCTGCTCGTGGTACGGGTACTTGTATAATCGGGCAGCGGTGGTCAGAAAATCTGTCCAGCTCTGATAGCTGCCGGTTATCTGCGTGGCCATGTGGTCTGCCAGCTGGCGGTATTGTTGCAGTACGGATGCCAATTTGATGTCTCCTTTCCTTCGTTCTGATTGAAAATATGAATCCCGCCTGTACGATCAGACGGGATTTGGGTGGATAGTAGATTTTTATAGTGTTTCGTGGGTTATAATAAAGCCAAGACGGTGTTCCATACAGAGGATGTTACTCTCCAATTTCAGCGCAGGAAAACTTTCAGGCTCTATTTCTTCGAGGATAGCAACCGCAGCATGATACCCCAGATAAAAGCCATCGATGGAAGCGCTGTAAGAACGCTGATCCCACGCACACTCCACGGATACGATATGATACTGTGTTTTTTTGGTGCTGCCCGTTTCCATCGCTTCGGCCAGACTGTTCCGGCGTTCGATATCAGCGTAATACTCCCTGTGCCGCTTCATTTTGGGCATCCTGTGGATTTCATCACAAACATACTTTGTAAAGCCGCCGTCTGCTTCGTGTGCTGATGTGAAATACTGCTTGAAGCCGCAATAGATACCGGCAAGGAAACCGTATCTCGCGGCATATCCCCGCAGGCTGGAACAGGTTTTCTCATACTCGGCAAGCTGCGCCTTTTTCTCTTGAGAAAAAAGGATTGTCAGTTCCGCAATACCAGCGTCATATTCGCGTTCTTCATCACCATAAACATCTTTTTCCACATTGCGCTGATAGCGATTTCTGATTTCCTGCTGATAGGCTGCTCCCAAGCAGTTCTCCAACATTTCCTTCAAAACCTTCCTCGTTGACATTATGAGTCCCTCCATGTACTTAATTGATACTACATAGTATCTACTAAATACTTTATAGCACGGGGTTCGTGCAAATGCTGTCGAATTGTGGGACAAAGAGAAAAAGCCGCTACCTTTCCGTAACGGCTTTGTCGTAATGGCTCCATCAGTCAAAGGTACTCAGTGATTACCGGGATGATGCTTTTGAGTACATCTTGTACCATGCGGCTTTGTGTTTCGCTCAAACCAAAATCCTTACTGCAATCGCCAGAAAGTACAGAAGAAAGGTTTGAGGTTCGTCCCGTGATATAGTCCAGAGATACATCCAGCTCTGTTGCAATCTTGTACAGTGTCTGAAGGCTGGGCTTGCTGGAAGCATTTTCAATATGGCGCAGAGATTCCGTTGCAAGCCCGACCTTCTCCGCAAGGAAATCCGCTGTCCATCCTCTGAATTTTCGTGCCTCACGGATTCGCTGCCCAGTGAGAATGAAATCAATATCCATTGAATACAACCCCTTATCTACTAGATGCTGTCAACACTGAGTATAGAGGTTATTTTTCTCATTTAGAATGAGCTGTTTAATACAATACAGTATCTATTTCATTCTATTCCTGGGTGCAATCGTGCAATCCCAACGCAATTCTGGATCAGATGTTGGATGCCACTTTTTCGATTTCCGCAATCTCACAGAAATCAATAGACATATCCCCAACTTGCAAAAGTTTCCAGTATCCATCGATCTTTCGCACGGGGCCGGTGAGCTGGTGGTACTCCTGCGCATAATCGCAGTAGTACACTACGGTTGCCACATTGCCAGATTTCAGGTTCGTAAGCTGAGCGTTGATTTCCGCAATGGCATCATCAGATAGAATCCGCTTTGGCGTGGGGATTCTCTCCTTTTCCGCAATGGCTTCCTTCAGCCCCTTTAACGCGTCGAACATGGCAAATTGCGCGGCTCGTTTACTTCTGGGCATGGGTGCCCTGACTACTTTCGCTGCCACTTCTGTGCCCTCCAATCTGCATATTGCGCTCCCGTCCCGTTGCGGATGGGTCATAATTGATGCCCTTTAATATGGCGTTCTTTCCATACTTGGATCGGATGCCCAGCAGTGTTTCCTGCAATGCCTTTCCCCGAAGCTGCTTTTCCGTATCCTCAAACATATTGAGCTGGTAAGCACCGGTGTCGGGATACACGGGACAGCTCAGCCCGATCTGACGGATGGCAAAGCCCTGCCGGACAATACGCCGATATAGCACATCTACCGTTGGAACAATCACAGAAGAAAGATTTGTTCCAGAGGCAAGTGACGCTGTTCCACCCGTCCCGGGCACACCCTGGGTGTAGGAGTATCCGATATACAGGCAGACCGATTCCGTCAGATACTGCTTTGCTGCCATATCCAGACACAACTGATCTGCCATTTCCTTTGCGACAACGATGGCTTCTTCCGGCTTATAATCCCGCATAAGCACCTGAGAGGACGAAAGACTTTTGCTGCTGGATTTGTAGGCTTTAATATCCGCTATCGTGCATGATTCCCGGCCCCATGCGTGGTCGATCAGCAGCTCGGCGTTGATGCCAAACAATTTATACAGACTGTCCGGGTCACTTTCCGTAATACCCTGCATGGTGGTGATGCCGCGATTGCGCAGCCGATTGGCTGTGCCGGAGCCTACCCGCCAGAAGTCGGTAAGGGGCTGATGCTGCCATAGCTGTTCCTGATAGCTTCTCTGCGTCAGTTCCGCAATACCATCAGGGGCGTGTTTTGCCTGAATATCAAGGGCCACTTTCGCAAGATACAGATTGGAACCGATGCCGCAGGTGGACAGTGTTCCAACGGTGTTCCTGATGTCCGCAATGACCTTCGCCGCCAGCTCCCTGGGTGTGAGATGGTACATCCGAAGATAAGGCGTGACATAGATGAAAGATTCATCAATGGAGTACACATAAATGTCTTCGGGAGCAAAGTATTTGAGAAACACCCCGTGAATCTCCGCCGCACAGTCGATATAGAGCTGCATCTGAGGCGGCGCAACAATCACTCCCATGTTAGAAGGGACATCCCCCAGACGGCAGCGGTTTTTGATCCCCTTCTTTTTGCAGCCCACGCTGACCGCAAGACAGATGGTATTCTTTGAACGCTCCGCGTCTGCGACAACAAGCAAAGCGGTCATCGGGTCCAGACCTCTCAGGACACATTCCACGGAGGCATAGAAGCTCCTCTGGTCAATGCAAAAATAAACCTCTGGGTATTTCTCGTTGCCGCTGTCCATGCTATCCCTCCATTACCGCCAGTTATTTACGAAAGTATGTTCTAATAGAATATATGTTCTATTATAGACAACAAACCGAGATTGTCAAGCGGCAAATCCTTCCAAACAGGAATCACACCCGTTTTATTGGACTGTTTTGACGGCATAATCTATGCTGCGGGCAAGCGCAGACTATTTTTTCATTTGCCCTGCCCGTCGTTTTGTGCTACAATACACCGCAGTGTGTCAGGAAGGAGAGAGAAACATGGGAACAGCAACTCATACAATGGCGTACTACCGGGAGAAAGAGCGCATTGTGTACAGCGCGATCCCCGGCATGGATCAGATACTCAGCTCCAGCCCCGTCGAACGGGAGAAACTGGAAGAAGAATACCCGGATGCTGTTTTTGCGCTGATGGTGGCAGACAATCTGGTGGGACATGAAAAAGAGCTGTGCGAAATCAACCAGAGTGCATATTGCTCGATTTTGAAGGGTGAGGACATTGCCAATGTCCGCTTCCGATATGACAGTGCCGTGCGGAAATATGTGGAGCGGCATTTGTGGGATGATTGAAAGAGGTTTACATAAGAACATCCGGTTCTGGGAACAATCTCAGAACCGGATGTCTTGTGCTGTAGAATTAGGAATCATATACAGAGACTCAGCACCTTCACTTATTACGAAAGTTCTTCCCAAGGCTCCAACCCCATTTCTTCCCATGTAACGCCATAGGGCGCACCGCCGGAGGTATATCCTGCAATGAAGAAGAAACGATCATCATGCCAGGATTCCGTTGCAGCGGGTTCACGCTTTTTCTTTTTCCGCTTTCGCGGAGGTTTCGGGGCTTTCTTCTGCTTTGGCGGCTTGGTAAGAGATTCCAGTGTAACCTCTGCCTCGACATCCTGCTGGATACGCTGGGCGTAGGAATCCAGCCGTTTGGCGTAAAGATGTTGGATTTCCTCATAGGCAACCCGATAATTACTGCTCCGTACTTTGGCGTAAACAATTTGACACAGCAATTCAAATTCATCTGCTTCCGGCATTCGCTGATGCTCCAGAAAGAAGCGCAGGGTTTCCCGGTACATCCAGTCCGCAATGCGGGCTTTCTGTTTCTGCTTCAAAGACTTATAGGGCACAAGTGGTTTTTCCGGCACGGCACTCCCTCCTGACAAGGTCAGTATAGCAGAAAAAAGGCGGGAAGTCTATTACGCACCCTCACCGAAGTCGGGAATCAAGTCCAACTCCGCGAACTCGGCATCCGTAAGGGTATTGAGCTTGGCGATGGCGCTGTCCGTCAGGTCTTTCAGCTCCTTTTCGTCCTTATCCAGATAGGTACGCATTTCCACAAGGGTGCGAATCAGCCCCAGGCGGGTGCCGGGGTTGTAGATGCTCACGAGCTGCTGCTCCTCAAATGTGAAGTTTTCTTTCATGTTCAAATCTCCTTTTCTTTGGATTTCCGGGGTTTGGATTTGCGCTGGGGCTGCTGCGGCTGGTCTTTGAGCTTTTCCAGGACGGAGGGCTTCTTCTCCCGGTGGAGGGCATCTGCCAAATCCATCAGGGAAATGGGCTGGCCGGATTTGGCCTGCTGTTCCAGATCGGCTACCGTGGGTTGCTTACCGTTGTTGATGATGCCGTCAATCATGCCGTAATCATCCTCCGTGGACATTTCCGCTGCCTTCAGGTAGTTCTCTTTCTGGAAATCCGGCAGCTCCTTGAAACCGATGCTGTCGCAGTAGTGGTAGGATACCACATCGTCCTGTTTCAGCGCAACGATGTCACTTACGGAAAGGCTGTGCCCGGTAAAGTCGCCGGGGCGGTTCAGATTGAAGATTTCATACAACCGCTCCAATGTGGCCATTTGGCTTTGCTCGCAGACAATGGGGCCGGTGTAGATGGTATCGTAGTGATCTGGGGAAGGTGCCCCATCTAACCGCTCCAAAGAGGCAAAGCGCAGTTCCGGGGGAACATCCCCTTTTAATTGCATGATTGCGTAGGCATCACCGGGGGCATCCAGAAAACGCTGGTGGACATCACGGGCAGGGACGGAATCGTGGATATCTTGCCATTCTTCACGGGTAATGCCAATGATCCCATCGTGATTCACAACATCCTCAGAACCAAGTACCATTTCATCCGTATTGTCGGGATACAGCATGAAAAGCAATGCATCCCGTTCCAGCAGCTCCAAAGCCCGATCCTTGGACAGCGGGAACATATTCGGGTCATGGTATCCATACCACTCCATCATGTCAGGGGTAATGATAGGGTCAGGAAGTGGAAGAATCTCCGCATTCATTTCCTGAACGTGTTCCTTTTGCTGGACTTCTGTTTCTGCCAGTACAGATTCTACGATTTGGGGTGGTACTTCTGGGGGATGTTCTTCCGGAATTTGATCAGGAGGATCTAGGTTGATGCCTTTTTCCTTGCAAATCTCCCGATAATGCTGCTCAATCCCGGAAATCAGCTCCGAGGAAGTCTTGTTTATGGTTTCCAGACTGGCACGGAGTTCCTTCAGCTCCTTGCCCTGGGACCATGTGGCGATGTAGCCGAAGCTGTTGTCGGCGGTTTCAATGCCGAAATACTGGCAGACGGCATAGGAAATGCTTTCCGCTTCCACTTCCTCAGTATTCCTGCCTTTCTCACCAGGCACGAGGAGGGTTTCACCATCATCTGCCAGCTCCGTCATTTTTTCATAGTTGTGGAGCCGAGAATGGGCCATTTCGTGAATGGCGGCGCAGACGGTCTGTACCTGGCTCATTCCTTCCCGGAGGAAAATAGCTTGCTTTTCCAGATGAAAATAGCCATCCATGCCGGGTTCCATCGGCTCTATGGTAATAGGCACTTGGGAAGTCCGGCGCAGGGCCTCCATGAAAACCTCGTACTGGGCCACATCCCCGGTCAGGCTGAAAGAAATCTGCGGCAGCGGTTTGCCCTCCGTTTGAGCCACATCGAACACGGATACCACCTTGAACATGGGAATGGTGACTTCCTTTTCCTCGGTGATGGGTTTCCCTTCATCGTCCAGCATGGGCAGCTTGGTATCCGGGTCCAGCTTTTCCTTATCCACCATGATTTTGTAGGGGGTGGGAGCCAGAATCTGGATGCCCTTTTCTCCCTTTTTCACATGCCGCCCGAAACTGTTCTTCCACTTGCTGAAGCCAGCCACCAGCGTGGCATTGGGCCGCTGGGCATGGATCAGCATGACATTGTTCAGGGAATACCTGTGGAACCGGCTCATGGTGGTAAGGTAGTTCCGGTAGCGGTCACTTTCAAACAGCTCCATGATGCCTTTTTCAATGCCAGCCGTGATCTCTTTGATGCGTTCCTTATTGGATTGTTTTTCGGACAAATCTGATCGCTCCTTTCTTTGATTTGACTATTCCCCATGTGACATAGATGGGTCACATGGGGAGCTTTCTCCGCATATAAAAGCCGATTTTTGCTTTCCGAATGTAAATACACATACCCTCGCGGAAGTGCGTGAAAAAGTCATTGGTATCAGCCACTTTTTTGGCCCTTAAATGCGGAGATTCCAATACTGAACGCGCTTTCTTTGGGCATCCCGACGCCTGCGCTCCTGAACGGAACACGCGGGACAATATTTCGCACGGTGAGATTTGGACAGGACGGGTTTTCCGCAGATCACGCAGCGTTTCCTTGGCTGGGTGTGGAGAATGGACGCTTCCAGTGCCGGGTCATTGGGCAATACGGCATTTCGGAACCACTTGCAGTTCAGCGAGTAGGAAATCCACTGTGGGCAGACATTGCAGAACGACCAGTCAAAGAGCAGGCAGCTTCCATTGTCATAATTGCAGCAGCGGCTGCGTATCAGCTTTCGCACCTGCTTCAGCTGCTCGTCATTCATCCGGGGCAGATCAGCCATTGCCAAACACCAGCTTGAAATGCGCCCGTTCGCCGTCGTCCTCCAGAACCACAGCGGCGTCATAGACATTCCCGGTTTTGGAGGAAACACAGCCCTTCAGCGGGGCGCGGCCTGTTTTCAAAAGGAGCTGGGCGGTTTTTCTGTCCAAGGTTTTCTGCTTGAGGGTGAAGAACCGGCTGTCCCTCCACAGGACAAATTTGCAGTTGTTGTTGGTACAGAAATACCCTTTACTGCGCTCAATCACCGGCCTGCCGCACCGGGGGCATTTGCCCACGGTGTTTTCGGTGGAGGGGAACAGGATATCCGCGCCGGAAACCGGGCGGTAATCCCGGACCAGATCGGTGAGCATACCCTGAATGCCGTCCAGAAAATCCTCCGGCTCCAGCTCGCCCTTTTGCACCTGGGACAGCCGATTCTCCCATTCTGCCGTCAGCAGCGGCGATTGAAGCTGTTCCGGCAAGACCGTAATCAGGGCATTGCCCAGCTCAGTGGGAACCAGAATAGTCTGCTTCTTCACCTTGCGGCGTTCCAGCATTCCCGTGGACACCAGCTTTTCCAGAATCCCGGCGCGGGTGGCAGGAGTTCCAAGCCCCTTGCGCTCCGCATCCTCCGGCATATCCTTTGCCCCTGCTGTTTCCATGGCGGACAGAAGTGTATCTTCCGTATGATGCTTTGGAGGCTGGGTTCTGCCGTCCTTGACAGTAATCGCATTGGGTTTTAAGGCTTGTCCAACTGCCAATCCCGGAAAAAATTTCCTGTTGCTTTTCTTCCCTGAGTTATAGCGTTTCCAGCCATAACTCTGCGGCATTGTCAAGGAGAGTTTGAAGTCCGCATCGCCGCAGGTGATGGTCACTTCGGCTTCTTTGTAGCAATAAGGCTCGCAAATCGCCATCATCACCTGACGGCAAATGAGTTTGAGAACATTCTGTTCTCCCATGGGAAGCTCGGAAATCTCCTGAAAACAGGTCGATCTGGTGGGAACAATGGCGTGATGGTCAGTAACCTTACTGGAATTACAAAGCTGTTCGCCCAAAATCGTATCCGGGACAACAGCATCGCAAATGCTGGATGCCCACAGAACAAATGCTTTTACGCTGCTAAGCATATCATCCGTCAGATAGCGGCTGTCTGTCCTCGGATAGGTGCACAGTTTCTTTTCATAGAGCGACTGCAGATAGTCCAGCGTCTGCTGGGCAGTATATCCCAGCAGGCGGTTAGCATCCCGCTGTAAGCTGGTCAAATCGTAGAGAGCAGGCGCAGATTCCTGCTTTTCCTGCTGATGGATTTTTTTGACGATTGCTGTGCTGTTCTGGCAAGCGGCGGCGAGCTTTTCTGCTTCGGCTTTATTGGGAAAACGCTCGCTGACAGCATTGAACTCCCCAAAGCCAAGATTGACCGTGTAATAGTCCTCTGGCACAAAAGCAGAAATCGTGCTTTCGCGCTCAACCAGCAGGGACAGCGTGGGAGACATGACCCGTCCCACATTCAGCTTGGTGCCGTACATCAGAGAAAAGTACCGGGTGGCGTTGATGCCCACCAGCCAGTCCGCCTTGGCTCGGCACAGGGCGCTTTTGTACTGCCCATCAAAGTCAGAGCCGGGGCGAAGAGTCTGAAAGCCCTCCCGGATGGCTTCATCCTCCATAGAGGAAATCCACAGCCGTTTCATAGGCTTCTGGCAGTCAGCCAGATAGTAGACACTTCGGAAAATCAGCTCGCCCTCCCGTCCGGCATCGCAGGCGTTGATAACTTCGGTCACATCCTCCCGGTTCATCAGCTCCTTCAGGACGGAAAACTGCTCCCGCTTATCGGGGGAAATCTCAAAGCGGAAGGGGCACGGCAGGATGGGTAAATCCTCCCGCTTCCATTTGGCGTAGCGTTCATCGTACACGCTGGCATCCGCAAGCCCCGCCAGATGGCCAAAACACCAGGATACCAGAAAGCCGTTTCCTTCCAGATAGCCGTCCTTTCGAGTTGCAACGCCCAGAATCCGGGCTAAACTCTGTGCGACAGAGGGCTTTTCCGCGATCACAAGCTGCATACCGTCACCTCCAGAGAAGTACCCCTGCGCACCTCACGGTGGCAGGGGTGTACGCAGCCTTCGCCATAACGCTGACAGCCATAACAAAGGTGATCTTTGGGGAGGACAGGTTTTCTGTCCTCCCGCATGGGATGGGGCTTGCCGGTCATCAGCTTTTCATAGAACCGGGACTTCCCCGTGGTAAAATAACTCATTTGGATTCCGTCTCCTCCTGTTCGTTATAGGATTCAAATTCGGCATAGTCCTCGTCATCCTCGTCCATGCCGTAGTCATAGTCATCCAGATCGGTGTCACCCTTGGTTTTGGGGTTGGGCATCTTATTTTTCAGGAAGTACCAGCCCATGACGCCGACCATGACAATCATCAGCAGCACAGCCAGAACAGCGCCGGAATTGGACTTCTTCTCCGGCTCCTTCACCGGCTCTGTCGCGGGGACAGTGGGTTCCTCAGAGGGTTCCGGCTCTCTGCCCACGCACTCGGTCATGTTTTTGGCGCAGATCGGGCAGGTCGTGTTCACATGACCAGCGTAGCAACGGTCAATGCAGCCGCAGACTTCCACTTTCTCGCCGTCCTCCAGCAACGCCTGCAAATCCGCATCGTCTACCTTGTTCAGGAAATAGGTGCTGAATTGCTCGCTTTTTTCATCCACCGGGGCATCGTAGTCGATGATGATGTAGAAAATCTCCCCGCTGCGGGTTTCGATGGTGATGAACTGCTTGTTGGTGTCCGCATGGAACTGGAGGTCTTTTGCAATGGCATTTCCCTCCGTGAAGGGTTCCACCGGTTTCACTGTGGGGGTAGTGGGAGCTGTGGTGGCAGGCGGCTGGGTTTCCGGCGGCGTGGCAGGCTTCGGCGTGGTGGGCTTTGGTGCAGTCGGCTGGGGTTCCGTGGGGTCGGCGGTGTAGATAATCACATCATCCTTGGGTGGATTGGCCTCGGCGGATGCCGTGATGGTCAGAAAGGACATACACAGCATCAGCACCGCCAGCAGAGTGAAAAAGCGGCGATTAAGCCTCAATGGAAGTACCCTCCTTTTCCTTGGTATCGGCGGCTTTGGGAGAAGCCTGGACTTTTGCCAGCAGGCCGGACAGGGCTTCCGGGGACAGACCGCACTCCCGCACCATGTAGATGATGTCGATGTTCTCCAGCTCCTGAATCTGCTTTTTCAGTTCTGTGTTTCGGGACTGGAGCTTGCTGATTTTCTCCGTGTTCTTTTCCAGCTCGGCACGGAGCTTTTGCAGTTTGGGATTCATAAAATCACGCTCCTTATCAGGGCAGTCGCCCAAAAGTAAAGAAATGGGACTGCCAGTATTGGGTGTTGATATTTGTGTAAGAAATGGGATTTCCGCAGTGAATCATTCGGTTTTCGCCCACATAAATGCCCACATGGGAAACACCATTTGTCTTGTAGGTGCCCTTGAAGAACACCAGATCACCGGGACGGGCATTGCTGTGGGAAACCGGGGTGCAGAGGGTGTAAAGCCCCTGGGCACTAGTGCGTCCGATACTCCAGCCGCTGTGATTGAGAACCCAGCACACATACCCGGAACAGTCAAAGGAAGTGCTGGGACTGCTGCCGCCCCAGACATAGGGGTATCCCAGATACTTTTCCGCTTCCTTTATCATGGCGGCAAATCGGGTGTTTTCCAGAGCCTCCGGCGGAAGGTCATACTTGGTGTAACCCTCAATCAGCATCTGCCGGATGTAGTCAGAATCCGGGAACAGGTCGGGGCGGTTGCCCAGCGTCGCCATATAGATGGCGTAACGCCCCAGAGTTTCCTCGTTCATCACATACACGGGGACATGGCTGAGATCGAAGTTTTCCAGCTGGACGGTAACGCTCCTGTAGGTGTAGGGAACCTGGGTTTCATAATCGTATTCCTCCATAACGGGATTGCCCCACTGGTCATACAGATAGGCCCCGGTGACGGGATCACGGGCATGGTGTTCCCCGGTGACGGTTTCCGTCCGATAGCGGGTTTCACTCTCCACGGTTTCCGTGAGGATGTACTGCTTTTCAAACAGCATTTCCAGCGTTCCCATAACCTGCGGCAATGTCCACTCGCCGGGGTGCATGGCGGACAGAATCGCCGTCAGCACATAGGGGTCGTGCCCGATATCATCCAGCTCATAGTGGTACTCATCGTAGTCATGGGTTTGCTCATAGTGGTCCAGCTTTTGCTGCAATGCCTGTTCCATAGCGCAGTAGGCTGCTTCCGCACCCACAATGTCATCATCTGCGGCGGCATAGCTGCCGGCAGCAATTCCCGCGCCGATGCCCTCCACCATCATGGAGCAGGAGGACACGGCATTGAGGAGAAATGCCAGAATTAGCAGGATGCCGAGGACGGCGGCAAACCCTTTTCGGTGCCGCACCACGAAGGTTGCTGCCTCTTCCGTCTTTTTGGCAGCCTCCTTCACAGTTTTTGCGCTGGTTTCCGCAGTACGGAATCCAGCTTTTTGGGCAGCATACTGGCGCTTGATTGTCTGCTTCTGCCGCCAGCGGGACAGGGGGTTGCTGGTGGGATGCTCTACCTCCGCTTTCTTTTGCAGGGCATGGATATTGGCTTTATCAAGCTGCTTTTCCG
>JAXEXE010000156.1:0-4820 GCA_034113565.1 Faecousia sp. | reverse complement strand
GATTTATGACATTACCCTGTATCCCAAGAACCTGACCGGCATCCCCTCTCTGGAAAAGACCCTGCGGGAGAATAAGCTCGACACCGGTAAGACTGATGCCTATGCCCACACCAGCACCGCTTCCGCCGGTGATACCATCGACTACCAGATCATTTCCACCCTGCCCTCTATCACCTCCGAAAGTACCTACCTGTCCTGCTACACCTTTGTCGATACCCTGTCCAAGGGTCTGACCTACAACAAGGGCGATGTGGTTCTGGAGTTCTTCACCGATGCCGCCTGCACCGATTCCGTTGCCAAGTGGACGGAGGCTGAGGGCAAGTTCTCCGTTGCCTACAACACCACCGATACCGGGGATTCCGTTATGACTATTGAGATGTCCGCTGCCGGTCTGAGTGAGATCAACACCTCCAAGGCTGTGTACTCTGGTGCTTCCATGGTCAACTCCGGCTATTCCGACTGCACCCTGCGCATCACCTACGCCGCCAAAATGGACAGCAGCAAGGATTTGGTGATTGGTGACAGCGGCAACGACAACAAGGTTGTCCTGACCTGGAAACGCAGCTCCCAGAACTACTACGATACTCTGGTGGATGACTGCCATGTGTTCAGCTACGGCATTGATCTGACCAAGCTGTTCTCCGACGGCAAGGGCGATTTCTCCAAGGTGGAGTTCCTGATTCAGAACAAGACTGACAACTACTTTGTGAAGGCTGAACTGAACGAGACCGAGGGCATTTACTATGTGGTTGACCATGTAACCGATAAGGCAGATGCCACACATTTCGTTCCCATCAAGACCGCAGATGCCCAGGGCAGAATCATTGTAAAGGGTATGGAGGATGACACCTACACCATGACCGAGGTTCGTACCGACAGCGGCTATGTGATGCTGAAGCAGGGAATCGATGTGGTGATTTCCCAGAAGAATACCGACGCTTCCTGCAGCATCTATGGCACGGATATGCTGGGTTTGGTCCAAAATGATCCCCGATACGCCTCCATTATTACCGACAGCGGTGATCTCCACAATATGCCCCAGAAGCACTTGGAGCATAAGCTGCTGACCGCCTCCGCTGCCGTGGACGGCAAGAAAGTCACCATGCTGGAGGATAACGGTAGCGCCAACGCTGAAGCACCCCTGACTGTTGTAAACACCAGTGGTTTTGATCTTCCCCAGACAGGTGATCATGGCACTTGGATGTTCACCGTGGGTGGTATTGTCCTGATGGCCAGTGCCATGGTGATGATCTTCATTGCCTGCCGCAAGAAATCTAATCGGTAACGAAATGCAGCCCCGGAGGAGAGAAAACCTCTGGGGCTGCTTCAGCGAGGAGGGCATTATGAGTACAAAAGCAATGACCATTTCTGCGGCTGTATTGGTTTTTCTGTTGGCCTTGGGCCTGACCTTGTATCCGCTGATTTCCAATCAATACAACCAACAGCATCAATCCCAGATTCACACCGCTTATCAGGAACAGGTAGAGCAAATGGAAGATGAAGATATTCTCGTCGCCAGAACGATGGCAGTTGCCTACAACGAAGTCTTGAAGCCGGGAGTCCAGGATAGAGATGCGTATAGTCGGGATGCGCTGCTGGTAGCAGCGCAGGACTACGACAATCAGCTTGATATTACCGGAAGTGGCATCATGGGCTATGTGGACATTCCCAAAATATCCGTAACGCTGCCTATTTATCATGGTACAGATTCCAATACACTTTCAGCCGGGATCGGGCACTTGTTGGGCAGTTCCCTCCCGATTGGAGGAGAAAGCACACACACGATTCTCACTGCCCATTCCGGCATGGCAAGTCAGAAAATGTTTTCTGACTTGGATCAACTGGGGGAGGGGGATGTTTTCTATCTGGAGGTGCTGGACGAAGTCCTTGCCTATCAGGTGGATGCGATTCAAACCGTGCTGCCCCATGATACCACCTATCTGGGCATCACCACGGGAGAGGATTACTGTACCCTGGTCACCTGCACCCCCTTTGGCGTAAATACCCATCGGCTGCTTGTCCGTGGGAGCCGCATCCCATATGAAGAAGCGGAAGAGATTGTTTCTTCGGTTTCTTCTGAGGAGGGAGCAGCTTCTACTTGGGAGGAGAAGTATGTGAATGGTATTCTGACAGGACTGTGCATTGTGGGTGTCATCAGCATTATCGTCGTTACTGTATGGTATATCAGGAGGCGGTAGGATGGTCAAGAAGGTCATCCTTGTGGTAATGCTTTGTGTATTCCAGATTGGGCTGAGTTTACTATTGTTTCCTGTGTGGAATCGGCTTTTTACAGAAAAAGAAGTGATGCATTCAGCGGAGCAGTTCCTTTCCGAAGTGGCTGCTCCCGTCCCAAAACCAGAAACAGAAAGTACCGATCCAACGGAACCGCAGAGGCCCTATGCAGAACTGTGGGAAGAAATGTGTGCCTATAACGATAATCTTCATGCGCAAAAACAGGCTGATTTGAACAGCACGGATGACTTCAAAGAATCCAGCTTCCAGCTTCGGGACTATGGGCGAAAGGATGAAGTGTTTGCCGTGCTTACCATTCCGAAAATCAATTTGGATATGCCGGTTTACCTTGGTGCTACGGATCTGAACTTAGCAAGCGGAGCAGCACATCTTTCCCAAACCAGCCTGCCTATTGGCGGAGAGAATACTAACTGCGTCATAGCCGGTCATAGGGGATGGAATGGGGCGTTGTATTTCCGTTATGTTCCGGATTTGGTGAAAGGCGATACTGTCGCCATACGAAATATTTGGGAGACACTGACTTATCAGGTGGTGGAGACGAAGATCATTGCACCCAATGATGCGGATGCTATCCGTATTCAGGAGGGGAGGGAACTGCTTACTCTGCTGACCTGCCATCCCTATGCCAGCGGTGGCAAGCAGCGGTATCTGGTGATCTGCGAACGAGTATATCAGGAGGACAATTATGGATAAACGCATGGCGGGTGATTATGAGATCATCCATTCTTTTCATATTGGCGATCAGGAGGTGGTAATCGGAGAAAACCAGGACGCTCTCCCGGAGGAGCGCTATATGTGCGCCTACTGCCAGCAAAACGAGATCGTTGCGCTGTATAACGATGTTTTGGTCAGCGATGACTTCTGCGAAATCGCAAAGCTGTACGGAGAACGGCTGGCGCAGCAGGCGGAGAAAACCCGTGTGGCAATGTTCAAACCCAAGTTTCAGGGCATCGATACATCCCCGCTGACCAAAGCCGACTGTACGCCCCTTTTCCATGAGGACGATCTGAACGGAAAGGTGGTTGTCATCAAGCCGGAGGTGCTGCGCCGGGAGTATCAGATGGCAACCAATCAGATCAAGCTCTGCACCGGCGGTTTTGGTGCGTATCCTCACAGCCGTGGCTCTGCCTGCTTCTGTGTTGACCTGTACTCCGGCAAAGAAGCCCGGTTTGAACGGCAGGATATTCTTGGTACTTTGGAACAGTCACAGCTTCCCCAATGGGCAGCGCTGGGGCTGGAGCAGTACCAGAATCAGCACCGCCAGAAGACCCACAAGGGCAGAGAGGAGCGATGAATTATGGAGCAACGGGAATGTGCAGGCTACATCATTACCCAGAGCATCAAGGTCAAAGATTCGGAGTTCGTGCTTGGGGAACATCCCAAGAAGGATATGTATGTCACCTGGCGCTGCAAGGACGGGGACAACTATTTCTGGGGTCATTATACCAGCAATCGGTATGACGCTCTAAAAGATCTCTGTCAAAGGGCAGAGAGGGAGATTGATTACCTCGCCGCTATCGGAGAAATCCCGCCGATAACATCCCAAAAAGAACAGGAGCGTGAGCGATAAATGGAAGCAGAAATGACTTTGCGCACCATGACGACGGCGGAGCAGATGTACAGCTATTCCCAGTCCCAGCAGCTTATGTCCCAGACCGGCTGCATCGGGCACCTTCGTGGGGATTTCGGCAGCAATGGCGAGCAGTTTTTCTCAAGCTGGGATGACCACCGGGGAGATTTGAAGTCTGAGGATTTCAAGCATGAGTTCAACGAAGTTATCAACGCATTGCGGGAGGATACACAGTATGGGGGTATTCTGAAAAATCGGAGCAGCCTTTCTGCCTACTGCTGGATGCACCGGGACAGCAGCTTCGGCAATGACCGGAACGAATATGGCTTCCGTGCGGATACCGATCACTATTCCTATTTGATGCGCTTAAATCCCAACAAGGGCGAGTACAATCTGTATTGCTATTGCTATGTCCGGCAATGGCTGGATCGGCATATGCGGCAGGCGGAAAAGGGCATCCGTTTCATCACGCCGGACTATAAAGAGCTGTTTCGGATTCCGGATGGCGACAGAATCCGCATGACGCTTCCCTCCGGGGAAACATTGGAGCAGACCTGCCGCTATATTGATGAAACCCATTTGGAAGTGGGTAACAATCTCTATCACATTTGTGAGTTTGCCGAGCGAATGCAGCGCAATGGTGTGAAAACCATTCCGCTGCGTTCTTCCCTCCCGGAAAAGTGCTTCAGCGTTCTGGAATCCACAGGAGAAATGATCGTCATTACCAAGGGTGAAAAGGGATATACCCCCACGGGAATTTTCCCGCAAGATGCTTCCCCCAGAGAGGGCGTGACCGCCGCCAATACAGCCAATGGTGTGACCAAAGCACAGGAAGCAGCGATGGTAGCCGGTTCCATGTTTGGCTGGGAAACGCCTGCCGCAAATCCCAAGAATTACGATGCCCTCGGCCAGCCGCTCAAAAACCAACGGCGTTCTCACGCTGCGGAACGATAGAAAGGAAGCACAATGGATCCCACTTCTCAGAAGTATCACCGTG
>JAXEXE010000155.1:0-15044 GCA_034113565.1 Faecousia sp. | reverse complement strand
CACTCTTAACTCTTCACTCTGAAATTAGGGACTGGAAATCTCCGTAAAAGTGTGATATCATATGGTGTAATGCAATTTCTGTCGTTTTGATGGTATCATCCAAAGGAGTGAATGATTTGGACCTGAACTGGCTTCAAAGCCTTCTGTTTGGCCTGGTTTCGGGACTTACGGATATTCTTCCGGTTTCCGCGCAGGCCCACAGGGTGCTGCTGCTTAAATTCTTCGGCGTGAAGAGCACCACCAGCCTGATGGCGCTGCTGCTCCATCTGAGCGTCTTTGCCGCGCTGTACCTGTCCAGTCAGGGGCAGTTTGTCAAAATGAATCGGGCAAGGGCGCTGGCCCGGGTGCCCAAGCGCAAGCGTAAGCGCCCGCTGGACGTAAGAAGCATGATGGACTGGTCACTGGTGAAAACCATGCTGATTCCCACCATTCTCGGGCTGTTTCTGTACAGATACGTTCGGAATATGGAGACAAATTTACTTACCATTGCTCTGTTCCTGTTTCTCAACGGCATGATTCTCTACGTCCCCCAGTTCCTGCCCAGCAGCAATAAGGATTCCCGCACCCTGTCCCGGTTGGAGGGCCTTGCCATGGGCCTTGGCTGCACCGCCTCCATTCTGCCCGGTATTTCCACGGTGGGCGCGGTGGTCTCCGTGGGCTCGGTGTGCGGCGTGGAGCGCCTGTATAGCCTGAACATGGCCCTGATTATCAAGCTGTTCCTGCTGGCGGGGATGATCGTCTATGACGTTCTGGGCATTCTCTCCGGCGGTCTGGAGGTTCTGTCCTTTGGAATCGTGCTCCAGTATCTTGTGACGGCCCTTGTGTCCTTCGGCGCTTCCATGGCGGGCATTCGCCTTTTGCGCCGCTTTGCCGCCGACCACGGCTTCGGCCTGTTTGGCGTCTACTGCTGGGGCCTTGCGCTGTTTATTTTCATTCTGAATCTCGTGGTTTAGGAGGTATCCCGTGGCTAAGAAAAAAACTTCGTCTCAGGCGGAGAAAATCGTGACGGACACCAAGCGGAAGGCGCCGCCTGCCAAGTCCGTCTCCAAAAAGAAGCCCCCCAAAAAGGCGGCGAAAAGCAAAACCGCCCCGAAGGTGGGGACGGAATACGAAAACCCCGTCTCCTCCAGCGCGGTAACGGCGCTCATCAGTTTCTGCCTGTTTCTTCTGTTCGTTCTCATCTGCGTGAAGCCCGAGGGGGCGCTGATGATGGTGGTACGGTCGGTGGTGCTGGGCTGCGTGGGCCGGGCCGGGTTCTATTTCCTGATTCCCGCCTTGCTGTATACTGCAGTCATTAACCTGTTCGGGCGGAAAATCGCCGTGCGGATGCGGAGCACCTGTGCCATAGCGTTCGCGCTGCTGTGCGGCGTGATCTACCATCTGGTGGTTGCCGCGCAGGTGCAGCTGGAACCCATGCAGCTGCTGACCAGCCTGTATACCGGCGGCGGGGCAGGCACCTCCGGCGGCGTTGTGTGCGGCGGAATCGCGTACCTTCTGCGCTGGGCCTGCGGTACGGCGCTGGCCTACATCATTGCCATGCACTGCGCCGTGCTGACCCTGCTGGGGGCCATGCAGATTACCGTCCCCAGTCTGATTCGGGCCATCGCCAACCGTCCCCGGGACGACTATGAGGAGGACGAGGAGGACGATTACATCGAGCCTGCCGCCATTGTGGTAAACAAAATCGCCAACCGGCAGATTGAACAGAAGCGCCAGCGCCGGGAGCAGGCCAAGGCCCAGCCGGTTCTGCCGCCCGAGCCGGAGGAACCGGCTCAGGAGCGGATGCCGGAACCGCCGAGAAAGAAGGAAAAGCGGCAGCCTGCCCCTCCGGCGGCCCCGGCGGAGCCTGTGGACACCGTCAAGCACGCCCCCGGCAAGGGTGCGGCCTTCATGAGCCGCATCGATACGGAGATCAGCGCCCCGTTGGCTGGCACCAGCCGGTACGTCCATGAGGACATCCCCAGCGTCTTTGACGAGCCGATTTCCGAGCCTGTCCCGGTTTCCGAGGAGCCGGAAATCCCCCAGAAGATGCCGGAGCTGGTGGTGGAGCACAAAAAGACGGTGCAGGTAAAGCCCGCCCCCCGGAAAAAGCCGGAACCGGAACCCCAGCCCGAACCGGAAACCGAGAAGGTAACATCCAAAGATACGGCGGCGGCAACGAAGCAGGTTTCCGCGGAAATTGCCCAGAATCAGGCAAAGGCGGTTCCGGAATACTGCTTCCCGCCCATTGACCTGCTGAAGCGTCCCGCCCGGGCGGCGGCGGACGGCACCGAGGAAATGCGGGAAAACTCCCGGCGGCTCAATGAGACCCTCGCCAGCTTCAACATTGATGCCCACATCATCAACGTGACTCGCGGCCCCAGCGTCACCCGGTATGAGGTGGAGCTGGACAAGGGCGTGCGGCTCAATAAGCTCACGGGCTGCGCCGATGACATTGCCCTGAGCCTTGGCGCGTCCGGCGTGCGGATTGCCGCCGTGCCGGGAAAAATCTCCGTGGTGGGCATCGAGGTGCCCAACCGGACGGTCACCACGGTTTCCCTCCGGGAGGTCATCGACTCGGGCGAGTTTGCAAATGCCAAGTCCAAGTCCTCCGTGGCCCTGGGCAAGAGCATTGACGGTGCCTGCGTGGTGGGCAATATTGCCAAAATGCCCCACCTGCTGATTGCGGGTACCACCGGTTCCGGTAAGTCCGTGTGCATGAACTCCATCATCATCAGCCTTCTCTATAAAGCCGGGCCTGAGGATATCAAGCTCATCATGGTGGACCCCAAGATGGTGGAGCTGGGCATCTACAACGGCATTCCCCAGCTGCTGATTCCTGTGGTCACCGACCCGAAAAAGGCGGCAGGCAGCCTGCAATGGGCCGTCACGGAGATGCTGCGGCGGTATAAGATGATGTCCGATCTGGGCGTCCGGGATTTGGAATCCTACAACAGCATTGTGGTGAATGAAGAGGACGGTCAGAAGCTGCCCTCCATCGTGGTCATCATCGATGAGCTGGCGGACCTCATGATGGTCGCCGCCAAAGAGGTGGAGGACTCCATCTGCCGCATTGCCCAGATGGGCCGTGCCGCGGGCATGCACCTGATTATCGCCACCCAGCGGCCCTCCGCCAACGTCATTACCGGCCTGATGAAGGCCAATATCCCTTCGAGAATCGCTTTTTCTGTTGCGTCCGCCATGGAATCCCGGATTATTTTGGACACCATGGGCGCGGAAAAGTTGGTGGGCAAGGGCGATATGCTCTACGCCCCCATCGGCAGCGGCAAGCCATTGCGTGTGCAGGGCTGCTTCGTCACCGACGGCGAGGTGGAAGCCGTGGCCGAGTACGTCAAGGACCACTACGTTGCCGACTACAATCAGGACGTGCTGGAGGAAATCGAGAAGAAGGCCCAGCAGACCGGCAAAAAGCCCGCGTCCGTTTCCGACCCGGAGCCCAGCGACGAGGAGCTGGAGGGCGACGAGATGCTGCCCGCCGCGGTGGACGTGATTCTGGAGACGGGACAGGCTTCCGTGTCCATGCTCCAGCGGCGGCTGAAGCTGGGCTACGCCCGGGCGGCCCGGATTGTGGACGAGATGGAGGAAAAGGGCATTGTAGGCCCCTTCCAGGGCAGCAAGCCCCGGGCCATTCTTATTACGAAAGAGCAGTGGCAGGCCCAAAAGGGCGGCGGTCAGATGGACTTTGACGATCTGAGCGAGGAGCAGAGTTAGGAGTGTGGAGTGTGGAGTTAGGAGTGAAGAGTGAAGAGTTGAGAGTGAAGATCATATTTCAATCATCGCCGAAGGTGATACCTTCACTCCACACTCCAAACTTCGCACTTAGGCTTGACAAACATCCCGAAATCCGCTATAATAGACTAGCTATCGGGGTATGGCGAAGCTTGGTATCGCGCTTGGTTCGGGTCCAAGAGGCCTCGGGTTCGAATCCCGATACTCCGACCAAAAATGTGGGAATCGCTTTCGCGGTTCCCACATTTTTCATCCGAGTCGGGATTTGAAAGGGCGGCCAGCACAAAGTGCTGGTAAAAACATGCCGGTGGCATGTTTTTTAGCCCGTGGGAGAATCCCAATTTTGTCGGTTATTCGAGGTTTTTTCGTATTTGCACATCTTATTCCAGCGTCAGCACCCAGCTGTCCAGCCAGCGAAGGTGCTCCGTGATGAAGGATGCCTCCACGCTCTGACCGGAAAGCACGGGGTAGAATAGCAGGAACAGTCCGAAGGCCAGCGCGCCGTAGCCCAGGCACACCGTCCTCAGCGCCCGTGGGGAGAGCTTGAGGCAGCTCAGACTGTGAATCAGCATCAGCACTACGAAGGGGACGCTGGGGAAATAGTGGTAGATAAAGGTGGTGCGGGAAATGAGACTCCAGGGCAGGAACTGGGCACAGTAGCCCACCAACAGGAAGGCGGCGGTGGGGTCTTTCCGCCTGAGCGCCCGCCAGAGCATATAGATCGTGGCGGGAATGCCCAGCCACCACACGGCGGGGTTGCCGAAGGCGCTGATATTCTGCCGCAGGCCGCCGTTTCCCTCGGAGCCGGTGATGATATCGGCGAAGTACCAGATTGGCTTTTTCATGATGGGCCATTCATACCAGCGGGAGGCGAAGCGGTGATCGCTGATTTTGCCGGTGTGGTAGGCGAACATATCCCGCTGGTTGTCCAGCGTTTTCCGCAGGGTACTGTGGCTGGAGCCATCCTCAAAGGGGATGTAGGACAGGCAGTAGATCACCGCCGGAATCACCACGAAGAAAACAACGCACAGCCCAATGGTGCGCCACGCCCGTCTTCGGTAGTCGGCGGCGGATTCCCAGTTTCTGCGCTGGGAAAGGTGACTCGCGAAAAAGATCACTGCCAGTCCCACCCCGGCGTACACCCCCGTCCACTTGCAGGCGATGCCCAGGCCCATGCTCACACCGCACAGCAGCAGGGGCCTCGCGGCGGTTTTCAGGCGTTTGTCATTGGCGGTCAGGAACACGTACTCGTACATAAACAGGTACATGGCGATGACAAAGAAGGTAATATATACATCGATTGTTGCGATGCGGGTCTGGACAAAGTGCATGAAATCGAAGGCCAGCAGCCAGCAGCCAAGGGCTGACAGCGGGGTACTGCGGGTCATGCGCTTGCAGAACACATACATGAGCGGCAGCATGGCGATGCCGAACAGGGTGCCCACAATGCGCCAGCCGAAGGGGTTCATGCCGAAGATCAGGATGCCCACGCCGATGAGCAGCTTGCCCAGAGGCGGATGGGTGTTTTCGTAGCAGTACAGCCCGTGGAGCATTTCATAGGCGCTGCGGGCGTGGTAGATTTCGTCAAAGTACATTCCGTTGCGGAAGCCCAGCCACAGGGGCAGGGTATCCTGCTCGTCAAACAGGCCGGGGAACAGGCTGCTGTTTTCCGGCAGAAGCCGGTTGCCGTCTTTATCCACGAAAACCAGCTCCATCACCGGCACCTCCCGGTCAAGCAGCAGGGTAATTACCATCTGGTGGCCCTGCATATCCCAATGGTTCAGGCTGGTAGACTGCCATGTGAAGACCTTACCAAAGCTGATATCCTGCCGCTGAAAGTAGTTCTGGGGGTCATCCAGCGTCGAATAGAGCACCGTCACCGCCGGGTCCTGCCTGGGATCGAGCTGAGGCCCATCGAACCAGCACATGGCGTAGGGGGACACGTCCGTGGGAAAGATGAGGCAGTAGCCGCAGTCCGGGGTCAGGGTCATTGGGGTTTCCGGGGCGGTACGAACGCCCAGATCGTGCAGGGCGAACAGGCTGTAAACAATGGCGATCAGGCACAGCAGCCACCGATCCAGCCGGGTCAGACGACAGGCCTTATTCATAGGGCTTCCTCCTGAATTCCCCGTGAAAGACACGGTGTTCTTACAGCGAGTATAGCAAAGGAAGCGGAAAAAGACAAGGATTTTTTCCGGGCCGCAGTGCGGCCAGCCAATGCGTGCACGGCTGGTGTGTAATCGTTACACCACAAGGTACCGCTCGGTATCGCTTTCTGGTGCTGTTAATTAACTATATTGTGCTTTAGCCGATTAACCAGAATGTCATTGCGAGCCAGTCCGCAGACTGGCGTGGCAATCCGTATCCCCTTTCGCACTCTGATGACGCAGTTTCCCAAAAAGGGGAACGGATTGCCACGTCGCTTCACTCCTCGCAATGACACCTAAATCAACAATGTTCCCCTTTATCTGAGTAATACCTTCCCCCGGGGGGAAGGTGCCCCCGAAGGGGCGGATGAGGAATGGCGACAACTTACCACATAGAGTGCAGTTAAATAGGAAGGTACGGCCTTCAAAATAGTACCTTTTTTATGAACTGCACTCATAATCGGTACATTTCGCCGTTTCTCATCCGACCTCGCGTACGCTCGGCCACCTTCCCTCCGGGGGAAGGTATTTTTGAGCGGTTCCGGTCGAGGGGCCCAAAGGATGTACGACCACCGCCAGCGTCCGTAGCGCATTGTCCGCGGCGACTCGCCGCTTGCCGAATATGCGCAGTTCAGTTGCGGGCTGGACGGAAACCGCCCGTGCCGTGCGTGCGGCGACTTGCCACCGATACCGAGCACGCCTAATGGTGTAACGACACGCACCCAGCCGGGCACGTATTGTCCGCGGCCACTGGCCGCCCATTGACAAATGTCTCCGATGGGGTTACAATAACAAACAGAATTCTTTCTTTTTATGAGGTGATTCCCTATGGAGAAACTGCGTCCCGAAACCCTGTGCATTCAGGCGGGCTACACCCCCGGCAACGGCGAGCCCCGCCAGCTCCCCATCGTCCAGAGCACGACCTTCAAGTATGAAACCTCCGAGGATATGGGCAAGCTCTTCGATCTGGAAGCCGAGGGCTACTTCTACTCCCGGCTGGCAAACCCCACCTGTGACGCGGTGGCTGCCAAAATCTGCGCCCTTGAGGGCGGCACCGCCGCCATGCTGACCTCCTCCGGTCAGGCCGCCAACTATATGGCGGTGTTCAATATCGCGGGCTGCGGCGACCACATCATCGCCAGCTCCGCCATCTACGGCGGCAGCTTCAACCTGTTCTCCGTCACCATGAAGAAGATGGGTCTGGAAACCACCTTCCTTGACCCGGACTGCACTGAGGAGGAGCTGAACGCCGCCTTCCGGCCCAACACCAAGGCCGTCTTCGGCGAGACCATCGCCAACCCCGCCCTCACCGTGCTGGACATCGAGAAGTTCGCCAAGGCCGCCCACGCCCACGGCGTGCCCCTGATCGTGGACAACACCTTCGCCACCCCCATCAACTGCCGTCCCATCGAGTGGGGCGCGGACATCGTCACCCATTCCACCACCAAGTACATGGACGGCCACGCCTCCTGCATCGGCGGCTGCATCGTGGACGGCGGCAAGTTCGACTGGACAGCCTACGCTGACAAATTCCCGGGCCTGTGCACCCCGGACGACAGCTACCACGGCGTGACCTACACGGAGCGGTTCGGCCTTGGGGGCGCTTTCATCACCAAGTGCACCGCCCAGCTCATGCGGGACTTTGGCTGCGTCCAGTCCCCCCAGGCGGCCTACATCCTGAATCTGGGCCTTGAGAGCCTGCCCTTCCGGATGAAGCAGCACTGCGCCAACGCGCAGGCCATCGCCGAGTATCTTCAGGGCCACGAGAAGGTCAAGTGGGTCAAATACTGCGGCCTGCCGGGGGACAAGTATTACGAGCTGGCGATGAAATATATGCCAAGCGGCTCCTGCGGCGTCATTTCCTTCGGCCTGAACGGCGGACGGAAGGCTGCGGAAACCTTCATGAAGCACCTGAAGCTGGGGTCCATCGAAACCCACGTTGCCGATTCCCGCACCTGCTGCCTGCATCCTGCCTCCTCCACCCACCGGCAGATGACCGACGCGGAGCTGGACGCCGCCGGGGTGGGCGCGGACCTGATTCGCCTGAGCTGCGGTCTGGAAAATGCGGAGGATTTGATTGCGGATATCGCTCAGGCACTGGAAAACGTGTAATTTGGAGGGTAACCCATGCCCATTCAGATACCCAACGACCTCCCCGCGGCGGAAACCCTGAAAAACGAGAATATCTTTGTGATGAACCAGACCCGGGCGGAAACCCAGCACATCCGCCCGCTGGAAATCGTGCTGCTCAACCTGATGCCCACGAAAATCGTCACCGAAACCCAGCTGAGTCGGGTTCTGGGCAACACGCCTTTGCAGGTACATCTGGAGCTGATGATGATTTCCTCCCACAAGTCCAAAAACACCCCGGAGGAGCACCTGCTGTCCTTCTACAAGACCTTTGACGAGCTGAAGGAGCGCAAGTTTGACGGCATGGTGATTACCGGCGCGCCGGTGGAGAACCTGCCCTTCGAGGAAGTGGACTACTGGGACGAGCTGGTGCAGATTATGGAGTGGAGCAAGACCCACGTCCATTCCACCTTCCACATCTGCTGGGCCGCTCAGGCGGGGCTATACTACCACTACGGCATTCAGAAGAAACCCCTGCCGGAGAAGCTCTTCGGAGTCTATCCCCACCACGCCGATTACAAGCGGGCCATCCTTCTGCGGGGCTTTGACGACGAGTTCTGGGCCCCCCACTCCCGGCATACTACCATTGACCGGACGGACGTGGAGGCTGTACCGGGGCTGAAAATCCTTGCGTCCTCCGAGGAAGCCGGGGTCTACATCATCATGAACAAGGAGGGCCGTCAGATTTTCGTGACGGGCCACTCCGAGTATGACCCGGACACGCTGGAGCGGGAGTACCTGCGGGATAAGTCTCAGGGGCTGCCCATCCACGTACCCGTGAACTACTACCCCAATGACGATGATACGAAGCCCCCGGTGGTTCGCTGGCGGGGCCACGGCAACCTGCTCTACAGCAACTGGCTGAACTATTTCGTCTACCAGACCACGCCCTATGACATCATGGCGGTGGGTCAGGAGTCCACCCGGTAACAAAAAGTTTTCATTTGCCCGCCGTACCGGACTTGAAACCGGGCGGCGGGTTTTGTATAATCAATAGTGTGCTTCTCTGATGAACGCAGGGAAAGGGGATTTTATAAGAGTTGACAGTTGATAGCTGAAAGTTAAGGAGTCCCTTTGGGACAATTTAAATCATTTTGGATTGAATACCGGATGTCCTCATGTAGAATGCACCGTATTCAGAATTTGTAGGGATACCACGACTTTCAACTGTCGATTGTCAACTAAAGGACAATGTACCTGAGAAAAGCCGATAAGCACAAAAATAATGCCCCTTCCACGGAGGGAAAGGGATGTTTGGAGTATTTTATGACAAAAGCAATTCTTTTTGATTTGGACGGCACCCTGCTTCCCATGGATCAGGAGGTGTTCGTCAGGGACTACCTGGGCCGCATGGCGAAGTTTCTCGCCCCCCACGGCTACGACCCCGAATCGCTTATGAAAGCCCTCTGGGCGGGCATCGGGGCCATGGTAAAGAACGACGGCGGCGCGACCAATGAGGATACGTTCTGGCGCTCGTTCGATGCTGCCATCGGTAAGAACGCAAGGCAGGACAAAGCCCTGTTTACGCAGTTTTACACCGACATTTTCCCCCAGTCCCGGGACAGCTGCGGTTTCAATCCCGCGGCGGCGGAAGCCATCCGGGAAATCAAGGCCATGGGCTACCGTGTGGTTCTTGCCACGAACCCTCTGTTTCCCGCCATCGCCACCCGGAGCCGCATCCGGTGGGCCGGGCTGAACCCAGAGGATTTTGAGCTGGTCACCACCTATGAAAATTCCCACTATTGCAAGCCGAATCCCGACTATTACCGGGAAATTCTGGGAAAACTCTCTCTGGACGGCTCCCAGTGCCTGATGGTGGGCAACGACGTGGGGGAGGACATGATTGCGGGGATCCTCGGCATGAAGGTGTTCCTGCTCACCGACTGCCTCATCAATTCGGCCGGTGGGGATATCAGCGTGTATCCCAACGGCAGTTTCCCGGAGCTGTTACATTACATTCGGAGTCTGTAGCTATGCTCTTTTTCATTCTTCTGTGCCTGCTGCTGGGTCTCCTGCTGGGCGGCGGGTACTACGCCTACCGTTATGCTTTTTATTCGCCCCAAGCGGGCAGGGAAGACCTGCCGGTGCACAAGGGGAAGCAGTATGAGCCCCATCTGGACGAAATTGCCCGGCTGCTGCAAACCATTATTGACCGGCCCTGTGAGTATGTGAGCGTCACGTCCTTTGACGGCCTGACGTTGTCTGGGCGGTACTATCACGTTGCCGACGGCGCGCCGCTGGACATTGCCTTCCACGGCTACCGCAGCGCCGGCCTGACGGACTTTTGCGGCGGGGCGGCAATCAGTCAGGAGATGGGCCACAACCTGCTGCTGGTTGACCAGCGGGCCCACGGCAAAAGTCAGGGCAGAACCATCACCTTCGGCATCAAGGAGCGCTATGATGTGCTGTCGTGGGTGGACTATGCGGTGGAGCGGTTCGGCAAGGATACCAAAATCCTGCTCTACGGCATCTCCATGGGGGCCTCCACGGTGCTGATGGCCTCGGAGCTGCCCCTGCCGGAGAATGTGAAGGGCATCGTTGCCGACTGTCCCTATTCCAGTCCCATGAAGATCATCCAGTCCGTGGCTCGGAAGAAGCGGATTCCTGCAGCAGCCGCGGCGGTGTTCAGCTGGGCAGGGGCCAAGGTGTACGGCGGCTTTGATGTACTGGAAAGCGACCCTGTCCGGGCTGTGCGGAACGCAAAGGTTCCCATTTTGCTGATTCACGGGGAGTCTGACGGCTTTGTGCCCTGCGACATGAGCGGAGAAATCCAGCGGGCCAACCCCATGCGGGTTTTTCGCTGCACTTTCCCCGGGGCCGACCACGGCATCAGCTTTCTTGTTGACCCCGACCGCTACCGGCAAATCATAAAGGAATTCTGCGGCAAAGTTTTATCGACATAAGGAGAGGTTACCATGGCAGTACGTTTGAATGAGGACAAGGAAATGGTGAAGACCGTCCGGGACGGCCTGAAGCGCACCGGCGGCTACTGCCCCTGCCGCCTGGAGCGTACGGAAGAGAATAAGTGCATCTGCAAGGAATTCCGGGAGCAGATTGCCGACCCGGACTTCCACGGCTACTGCCACTGTATGCTCTACTATAAGGACTAAGTCCGCAGTGCGGACAGTCAATGCGTGCCCGGCTGGTCTGTAATCGCTACACCACAGGGTACCGCTCGGGGTCGGCAGTCCACGGAAAAAACTTTTCAATTTTTAAGGTCCACAGGGCGGACAGCCAATGCGTGCAAGACTGGTTTGTCATCGTCACACCACAGGGCACCGCTCGGTATCGGCAGTCCACGGAAAGAACTTGTCAATTATTAAGGCCCGCAGGGCGGACAGCCAATGCGTGCAAGACTGGTCTGTAATCGTCACACCACAGGGCACAGCTCGGTATCGCCAGTCCATGGTAATAATCTTGTCAATATTTTGAAAAAAGTGTTGACAAACAGAAAGTCCTGTGTTATTATGTACAAGCGCTGAGGGAAACCCCTCAGAAAGCGAATATGGGCGAGTGGTGGAATTGGTAGACTCGCTAGATTCAGGTTCTAGTGTTCACTGCGGACGTGCGGGTTCAAGTCCCGCCTCGCCCACCAGAAAAAGCATCCTTTGTCTTTGGACAAAGGATGCTTTTTCAGTGAAATAAATCCTATTGGGATTTGTGAAATGCCTGACCGGCGTGAAATATTGTTTCGCAATGTGAAATGCGCTGCGGCGCGTGAGGGATTTATTTTATTTCACTTGACGCAAAGCGTCAAATTTCACAATCCCCCAGGGGGATTATTTCACAGTTTGCGAAGGCAAACTATTTCACTTAACACTCCACACTTTTCACTCCGCTTCCCGGTACTTTCTCCTCGTCGCCATGCCGCCCCGGATGTGCCGCTCCTGCTTATTCTTATCCAGTACCCTTCGCACCTGCACATACAGGGGATAGTTGCACAGGCGCAGCCGCTGGGTCAGGGCTTTGTGAACAGTGGATTTGCTGATTCCGAAGTGTTTTGCGGTGGCCCGCACCGTTGCGCCGGTTTCAATCATGTACACAGCCAATTCACAGGCTCGCTCCTCCAGATCTTGTTTCATAGGCTCCCCTCCGATGCTGTGCTGCTGAAAAATCCTATGTCTTTTGGGCCGGCATTATGCTTCTTGACAGGGGACGGGGGCGGGTATAAAATAGGAAAATCAGGGGATAGAAAGGAAGAGACCCATGCTGTATTTTAACAACGATTATGCCGAAGGCTGCCACCCCAAGGTGCTGGAAGCGCTGACAAAGACCAATTTCGAGCAGACCCCCGGCTACGGGGAGGATCCATACTGTGCTTCCGCCGCCCGGAAAATCCGCGCTTTGTGCGGTCGGGAGGATGTGGCTGTGCACTTCCTCGTTGGCGGTACCCAGACCAATCTGACGGTGATTGCTGCCGCTTTGCGGCCCCATCAGGGGGCATTGTGCGCCCAGAGCGGACATATCCACGTCCATGAAACGGGAGCCGTGGAAGCTACGGGCCACAAGGTTCTGGCGCTGCCCAGTGCGGACGGAAAAATCACTGCCCGGCAGGTGCGTCAGGCCGTGGAGGCTCACCGCTCTGACGGCAGCTTTGAGCACATGGTGCAGCCCAAGCTGGTCTACATCTCCAACCCCACGGAGTTGGGCACGCTGTACAGCCTCGAGGAGCTGACTGAGTTATCGGAAACCTGCCGGGAGCTGGGACTGTACCTGTTCCTGGACGGCGCGCGGCTGGGCTACGGCCTGATGGCGAAGAGTAATGACCTGACCCTTCCGGATATCGCCCGGCTGTGCGATGTGTTCTACATCGGCGGCACCAAGGTGGGCGCCCTGTTTGGCGAAGCGGTGGTGATTGGGTGCCCGGCTCTCAAGGAGGACTTCCGTTACCTCATCAAGCAGCACGGCGGTATGCTGGCAAAGGGCCGCCTGCTGGGGGTGCAGTTTGATACCCTCATGACGGACAATCTGTACTTTGAGATTTCCGCCCACGCTGACCGTCTGGCTGACCGGCTGAGAGACACCCTGCTTTCCCTGAACGTGCCGTTTCTGGTGCCCGGGGTCACCAATCAGCTGTTCCCCATTCTACCGGACACAGTGCTGGAGAAGCTTTCTGAAACCTACGTCTTCTGCGAGCAGCAGCGCATGGATGACACCCACCGGGCAGTGCGCTTTTGCACCAGTTGGGGTACCCGTGAGGAAGCCGTGGAGGCGCTGTGTGCGGACTTACGGCGGCTTTTAGGGAAAAATTAACAACTTATTCATTGGACTTTTGTGCATTTTCCCGTTATACTGAAGAAAAAGGGGGTAACGGTGTGCGTATTGACAAAGGTGTGATTAAAAAGCTGTTTGTGCTCATTGCCTGCTGCATTCTGTTCGGCTGGCTGGTGCTGGACACTGCCCGGGCCACAGCGCTGTTTTCGGCTATTTGGAATCTGATTTCGCCCTTCGTGGTGGGCGCCGGCATCGCCTTCGTGTTCAATGTCCCCATGCGGGCCATCGAGCGGCAGCTTGCCGATCTGCACCAGCCCGGCTTTCGGCGGGCGCTGTCCATTGTGCTGACCATTCTGTGCATGGTGCTGATTATCATGTTCGTCATTGAGATGCTGATTCCTCAGATTCAGGTGACGGTTGCGTCCCTGTCTCAGACAATTCCGCTGTTTGTGGAGGATGTGGCAGGCAAGCTGATGGTGATGATGAAGGATCATCCGGAAATGAGCGCCTGGATTCAGGATACGCTGAAGCTGGAAAGTCTCGACTGGAACGGCATTTTCAAGGAGACGCTGGGCTTCCTGAGCAATCAGGTCAGCACCGTTATGGGCGGCGCGGTCAGCGTCATCGGCAACGTCACCGGCGCCATCATCAATACGGTTGTCAGCATTGCCTTTGCCATCTATTGTTTGGCCCGGAAGGAAATTCTGGCGCGGCAGGGGAGAAGGCTGCTCTATTCCCTGATTTCGGAGCATCACGCCGATGAAACCATCCGCGTCCTGCGCCTGACCAACGCTACGTTCTCCAATTTTATCTCCGGTCAGTGTCTGGAGGCCTGCATCTTAGGCTGTCTGTTTGCGGTAGCCATGGCCATTTTCAAAATGCCCTATATTTCGCTGGTCAGTGTGATCATTGCCGTCACGGCGCTGATTCCCGTGGTGGGCGCTTTTGTGGGCTGCATTTTGGGCGCCTTCTTCATTCTGGTGAACAACCCCATTCAGGCGCTTACCTTTGTGATTATGTTCCTGGTGATTCAGCAACTGGAAAACAACCTGATCTACCCCAGAGTAGTGGGCACCTCCATTGGCCTGCCCGGTATGTGGGTGCTGGTGGCAGTGACCATCGGCGGCGACCTGATGGGCGTGGGCGGTATGCTGCTGATGATTCCCGTGACGTCCGTGATCTATGCGCTGCTCCGGGAGTTTACGGATAAGCGGCTGTCGGAACGGAACATCCCTCAAGAGAAGCTTCAGAATCAGCCGCCGGAGATTCAGTCCCGATTCCGCCGGAACCAGGAGCGAAAAGAGCGCCTGCGCCTGCAAAAGATGAAGCAGAAGTTCCTGCAAATGCAGAATCAGAAGAAAAATTGAGTAAATAGAAATGTCATTGCGAACCAGTGACCGATGTCACTGGTGTGGCAATCCGTATCCCATACCTTACAAAATAACAGACGTTGTTAAGGAGAACGGATTGCTACACCAGCGTGCGCGCTGGTTCGCAATGACATTTTAACTTTTATACCTGCATAAATTCGTAATTCTCGAATTTCAGCACATCGCCCACATCCACGCCAAAGGGGAGCAGGGCAATGGCAACCTCGGATACGACGCCGGTGTCGTGGTATTTGACAAAGGCGTAATCACCCCGGATATCAATGATGGTGCAAAGCATGGTGTATTCTCCTTGTTTAAGGCAATACCGCACAGAAAAAAGTGCCATATACCGCCAAGTGTGATATAATAAACTTATGGATAAACAGATGACGATTTCCGCATTCAGCGACGAACTGGCGCAGGTGCGGACGAAGAAAAAAGAATTTCTCAGCCA
>JAXEXE010000154.1:0-2865 GCA_034113565.1 Faecousia sp. | reverse complement strand
CTAGATCGCATTCTTATTTAAAAAAAGTAAAAAATGCTGAAATGCCGACTGCAAATTTCGCCCGAACGGTGTGAGGATTTCGTTTCGGACGGTGTGAGTATTTCGGTTTAAGCGGTGCGGCTGTTTCGGATGAACGGTGCGTACCAGCTTTGGGTGTGATACAGTCTTTCCTGCAGCAGCCGCTGCAAGAAAGGAGTATCATTTTCAATGCAAAACAGCACAACCATCCTTGGCATCATCGAGATGCGCCTGAAGGGTATCTCCTACGACGATTGCCGCAATCGCTACGGTGTCGGCAACAGCACCGTGAACCTCATCATGTCCCGATACCGGGCCAAGGGCATCCCGCTGGAGGTTCTGAAGCAGATGCCTGGCTCGGAGGTGGAGGCCTCCTTTTATCCGCCATCTAATGTCCGCAGGAAGTCTGAGGACATCATGCCGGACTATGAGGCCATCTACAATCGGATCAACCAGGATGGCAGTAAGGCCAATTTGTACTTCATGTGGCTCCGGTACAAGAAGGAGCATCCCTCCGGATACCAGTACACCCAGTTCTGCCATTACTTCAACCAGTATGTCGACACTCACCACGGATCTCAGAACCTCCGCATGGCGGTGGAGCGGGTTCCAGGAGAGCGTGTGTATATCGACTGGGTCGGTGACCAGCCGGAACTTCTGGTAGACTCTCAGACCGGCGAACTCCGGAAGGTGCATATCTTCGTCACCACCGTGGGTGTCAGCAGCATGATCTATGCGGAAGCTTTTCCTGACGAGAAGCTGACCAGTTTCGTCGCAGGCACCGTCCATGCCCTAGACTACTATGGTGCGGCTCCCAAGTATCTGGTTCCGGACAACCTCCGTGCCGCCGTTACAAAGCACACGAAGGATGAGCTGATCCTCAATTCTGCATATCAGGATCTGGAACAGTTCTATGAGGTGGTGATTCTGCCACCTCCGGCCCGGAAGCCCACCGGCAAGGCTACCGTGGAGAAAGGCGTCCAGTGGCTGGAAACCCACTTGCTGGAGGACCTAAAGGAACAGGTCTACTACACCATAGAGGAGCTGAACCGGAATGTCCGGCGGATCGTGGATAACCTGAACGACCGAAAAATTCAGGGTCAGAGTTTCTCCCGGCGGGAGGCATTTGAGTTTTACGACAAGTCAAAGATGCGCCCCTTGAATAGCGGACATTTCACTCCCTGCGAGTATCGTTATTTTGGGAAGGTTCCCAACAACTACCATCTTCTGTTCGACGAACATTACTATTCTGTTCCCTGCACCATGTATGGCCAACCTGCTTTTCTCAAAGCAACCATGGCAGAGATCCGAATTTGTGACCGGAATAATAAGCTGATTTGCACCCATAGACGGTCTTATACCACATTTCCAAAGTACATCACGAAGACTGAGCACATGCCCCCGGAACATCGTTTCTACCGGGATGTGAATGAGAAGGACGGCGAATACTACCGCCGCTGGGCCGCCGGATACGGCCCCTATACGGCAAAAATGATTGACACAGTTCTCCTTTCCGGGCAGCATGAGGAACAGTCCTATAACAGCTGCAACGGTATCCTCCATATGTGTACTGGGCAGTCCAAGCTGCTGGTGGAGGAAGCAGCCCGGCTCTGCGTGGAGGGCAACGCCTGCCGATATTCCTATTTCAAACGGTGCCTGAAGCAACTGACGAACCGCAGCCAGACAAAGGAACAGCAGCAGCTACCTTCCCATGAGAATCTCCGAGGAAAGGAGATCTATAAGTGATGACAGATATCCTTTCTACCGGAGATTATGAACTGTGCAGCAAGCTGAAAGCCATGCGATTTTCCGGCATGGCAGAGGCATTGGAGGAACTGCTAAGGGATCCCAACTCCGACTTGATCCCGTTCCGCGAGAAGGTTGGCAGATTGGTAGATGCAGAATGGGATCTGCGCTACAACAAAAAGCTGAACCGCTTCATTAAGAAGGCTACGCTGAAATATCCCCATGCCGATCTGGATGAGACGATCTACGATCCGGAACGGCTTCTGGATACCAGGATCATTGAGGAACTGACCAAGTGTAAATGGGTGGAGGAAGGCCGGAACCTGATGGTCACCGGCCAGACCGGCTCTGGTAAGAGTTATCTGGCTAACGCTCTGGCGATCTGTGCTCTGCGGCAGTTCAAGACCGTGAAGTACTGCAAGGCCAGCCATCTTATTGACGAGCTGAACCGGGCCGAGGCAATGGACAACTACCGGGAGACGCTGGCTAATCTGGTGTCATTTGACCTGCTGGTGATTGATGATTTCGGCCTGATGCAGCTGGATCTGAACAAGTGCCGGAACCTGTTCGAGGTACTGGAAAGCCGGGATCCGGGCCGGTCCACCATGGTGATCTCCCAGTTCCCGGTGAACGCCTGGTACGACCTGTTCCAGGAACATACCTACGCTGACGCTTGTCTAAATCGATTGTTGCATAACTCCTACCGGCTGGAAATGAACGGCAAAAACATGCGCGATCTGACACCCCTGAACAGGTAATAATTTCAAGCCATAACTCACACCGCTTCAACCGAACTGCCCGCACCGTTCATCCGAAACGGGCAGTCCGTTGAAGCGAATTGGGCATTCTACTGTTTGCCTGGCACGTCTGCAAGCTATTGGCTTTTCTGGAAGTCGCAGCACAGTGAAACGGTACATCGCCTCGCACAAGCACCTTATCCCAGCCAAGCGTCAGCAGATCGCGCCGCAGGGCAATCGTGGGCGCCGCTATACGACTGGTCCCGGTGAAGCCTACCAGATGGACTGGGGGTTCACGGATGTTCTGGATTACAATGAACGGGTTTACCGAGTGGCTTGCTTCGCCATGATCTGCCACCACTGT